>NZ_JAXCLE010000002.1:0-381352 GCF_037027585.1 Solibacillus ferritrahens
CCTGTTTTTTATACGGACTCTGAAATGGTCCCTGGCACCTCTCGACCTTTCTTCACTTCTACTATAAAAAATAGTAGCACAAACCATGGCCTTGGTTTGTACTACTAATGTTAGTATGTTTTTTGTATGAATTGATGATTTTGTTGGAGTATTAAACAAAAAATAGACGGAGAAATTCCGTCTATCACACCAGAAGATACCTAAATAAGATGATTAGATATCCATAGTCGGAAAAACTCCCCAATATTCACCTTTAATACTAGAGCCATTACGCAAATAACAAGGAAAACTTCGACTTATTTGGGCTCCAGAAAATGATAAGAAAGTTAAACCCCTATCACTAAAAAATCTCAAATATAAAATAATCTCACTTTTCACTTCAAAAAAACAAAATTCATCAATATATGTAAAGGAATTCCAATTTATATGTCGAATTATTTAAATAATAGGAACCTTATGTTATATTAATAAAATTTCGTAGTTTAACAAATACATTACGAAAATATAAAAATAGTGTACATTGAACTCGAAAGCACTAATTATTTGATGATATGAAGGCTGCAGCGTCGACATTATGCTTTAATTGATTATGCTAGCCTACATTGAAAAGAAAATGTAATAAATTTATAGATTGAAAGTGCTATAATAGATTAGACTATAATTTAATTAAGACAAAGACTTAGGTGGTTTCGTTAATGATTCAAATGAACAATGTAGTTAAAAAGTATCCTAATGGGGTCGTTGCGGCGAACGGGATTACAGTTCAAATAAAAAAAGGTGAGTTTGTTTATGTAGTAGGACCGAGTGGAGCAGGAAAATCGACATTTATAAAGTTGATGTACCGCGAGGAAAAGCCAACTTCAGGTGATGTAGTAATTAACGGGATTAACTTAAGAACGTTAAAAAATAACCGTGTGCCACATTTGCGTCGTCAGCTCGGTGTAGTGTTTCAAGACTTTAAATTATTGCCGCGCTTAACGGTATACGAAAATGTAGCGTTTGCCATGGAAGTAATTGAAGAACAGCCCAAAGTGATTCGCAAGAGAGTAATGGAAGTGCTTGAACTAGTTGGTTTAAAGCATAAAGTACGTATGTTGCCAAATGAGCTTTCTGGTGGGGAGCAGCAACGTGTAGCAATTGCCCGTTCAATCGTAAACCGTCCGAAAGTGATGATTGCCGATGAGCCGACAGGGAATCTCGATCCAGAAACATCATGGGAGATAATGAATATTTTTGAGGAAATTAATCGCCAAGGTACGACGATTGTAATGGCAACACATAACCGAGAAATTGTTAATACAGTGCGTAGACGTGTTATTGCAATAGAAGGCGGAATGATCGTCCGTGATGAGTACGGAGGTGATTACGGCTATGAAAACTAGAACAATAGCTCGTCATTTTCGTGAGAGTTTAAAATCATTGGGAAGAAATAGTTGGATGACAATCGCCTCTATCAGTGCTGTAACGGTAACTTTATTATTGGTAGGCGTATTTGCAACTATTATGATGAATTTAAACAAAGTGGCCTCGGATTTAGAAAATGATGTTGAAATTCGTGTTTTGATTGAAATAATTCCTGATGAGGCAGAGGCTAAGCTAGCAGAAGATCAGTTAGTTGATGAGATTCATAATCTACCGGATGTTGAAGAAGTTACATATTCTTCGAAGGAAGAAGAGTTAAGTAAGTTAATTAAAGATTTTGGTGATGAATTAAGTTTATTTGAACAAAACAATCCATTATATAATGTGCTATACGTAAAAGCGGTGGATCCATTAAAAACTGCTGAAGTAGCAAAGAAGATTGAAAGCTTTGAAAGCACATATGAAGTAAAATATGGTGAAGGTAAAGTAGAAAAACTATTTAACTTCTTAGAAATTGCACGTAATGTAGGTCTTGTGTTAATCTTAGGTTTGCTGTTTACAGCGATGTTCCTAATTTCCAACACGATTCGCATTACGATTACTGCACGTAGAGATGAAATTGAAATTATGAAGCTAGTAGGGGCTACAAATTCTTTTGTCCGCATTCCATTTGTATTAGAGGGGATGTGGCTAGGAATAATTGGATCAATCATTCCGATAACAGCCGTTACGATTGCTTATTACAATATTTATGAATTGCTTGCACCAAGATTAAAAGGCGAGCTATTCCAATTATTAGAGGTTGCACCACTTATGCTGCAGGTGAATGGACTAATTTTATTCATCGGCATGTTCATCGGTATATGGGGCAGCTTTATGTCAGTGCGTAAGTTTTTAAAAGTGTAATAGAACATAAATTGCATCATGCTCTTTGAACATTCAATAAAAGAGAGACGAACGAGCGACTACTATTCATGCATTTAGGGGGAAACAGGTTTTGAAGAAGCTAACAACGCGTTCATTTAAAATCATGGCTGTACTACTAGCGCTTATTTTATTTATTCAAATGCCGGCAGCTTATGCAGCATCATTAAGTGAACTAAAAAAAGAGCGCAGCCAACTTGAAGCTGAGAAAAAGATGCTCAACAAATCACTCGAACAAAAAACAAATGAAATCCAAACAAATCAAAATCGTCAGCAAAAAATTATTTCTCAATTAGAGCAAATTGGGGCAAAAATTAATGCAACGAATCAAGAAATAGAAGTTGTCGAATTGGATATTGAAATTGCGAATGAAGAAATTTCGATATTGGAAAACGACATTGAAGAATTGCAAACTAAAATTAAGAAACGTGATGAGCTATTGCGTGAACGCGCTCGTGCTATTCAATCAAGCGGTACGGTTAGCTACCTGGATGTGCTTTTAGGTGCCAATAGTTTTGTTGATTTTATCGACCGTTTCTCTGCAGTAAGCACGCTAATGGATGCTGACCGTCAAATTATGCGTGAGCAAAAGGAAGACCAGGAAAAGCTGGAAGTCCAAAAAGCAGAGCTACTGAAGAAAAAAGAGAGTTTAGAAGCGAATAAAGCAAAACTGCAAAAATTGATGGCGTCATTAAAGCAACAAAAGAAAGAAAAGAATCAATTAGTGGACGAGCTTGAAAAAGAAGAAGCAAAATTACGTGCTCAAAAAACAAGCTTAAAAGAAGAGTACGATGATAAAGTAGAGTTAAGTAAAGAAGTAGAAGAGAAATTTCTTAAAGAACAGCGTCGATTAGCTGAAGTTGCACGTCAAAAAGCTTTGGAAGCTGCAAGAAATAAAAAGAAAAACAATGTTTCAAGCTCTGGAAATTTACCGACAGTTGCGGCAGGTACTTGGACAAGACCAGCAGCGGGAAGATTTACTTCAGGGCACGGACCACGTAATATCGGTCCTATTGGAAGTAAATATCATTTGGGTATTGATATTGCAAACTCAATTGGGACTCCAGTTGTTTCAGCAGCAGATGGTGTGGTTTCCTATGCAGGAACTATGAATGGCTATGGCAATGTAGTGATGGTTACACACTCAATCGAGGGACAAATCTTTACGACGACATATGCCCATTTAAGTGGCTTTGATGCTAGCGTAGGGGATGCTGTTTCAAAAGGTCAGCAGATTGCTAGAATGGGGAATACAGGAAATTCAACAGGACCCCATCTGCATTTTGAAATTCATGTTGGCGAGTGGAATGGAAGTCGTTCTAATGCAGTAAATCCATTACGATATATATCCTTATAATAATAAAAAGGCAAAACTTTATTTGTTAAAGTTTTGCCTTTTAATTTTGAATAAATTCCATAAAGGTATGATATTGTACTAATAGGAATAAATAGTGAGGTGAGGTTGATGAAAAAGAATATAGGCATCGTTGTAATTTTAGTTCTCGTCGTTACGATGTTAAGTACATATATAAAAAAGGAACTCGATCAGAGTGTAGCAATCAGCAGTGATGAATTAGGAACTGAACTTGAATTGGGTGAGGAAATCGGACTTGAAAAAGGACAATTTGCACCTGATTTTACTTTATATAATATACAGGGAGAACCAGTGACTCTTTCAGACTTACGTGGAAAACGGGTCGTATTGAATTTCTGGGCAACATGGTGTCCGCCCTGTGAGGCAGAAATGCCACATATGCAAAAGTACTATGAGAAATACCGTGAAACAGACAATGTTGAAATTATCGGTATCAATGTAACGTATCACAGGGAAAAGATTGAACGTGTTGAGCAGTTTTTGAAAAGCTATGATATAACCTTTCCTATTGTTTTGGAATTGGAGGAATCAGTCTCTCGCCAATATGAAATTATAACACTTCCATCAACCTTTATGATTGATGCGGAGGGGAAAATTCAAAAGACAATTGTAGGTCCCCTTGATTTAGAAACATTACGAGAAAATGTGACACAATTAAATTAATTCATGTTCTATCCGTCTTTATAAGTATGAATCTTTCTTTCACTTCATAAATTTTATGGAACGGAGGAGAATTTGTGCGGAAAAGTCGGATTTTTTTATTAATTATTTTATTGCTATGTATAGGAGCAGGTGTTTATTGGGCTATGACAATGCAGGCACAGCCAAAAGCTAAACAAGCTGATTTCGCTGTGGTGAATGAACTACATCAACTAATAACGAACGAGTCAGTTTATGATGTTGATTCCGAAAAAATAGTAGAAGGCGCACTTCGAGGAATGGCTAATGCAATTAATGACCCATATAGTACGTATTATTCAGAGCAAGAGGCGGCCTTACATAAACAGACGCTCGCTAGTGAACGGATTGGAATCGGTCTGGAACTATCTGAAGCGAATGGTAAGTTTATCGTAGTGGCACCAATTAAATCATCACCGGCAGAAAAAGCAGGTATCAGGCCATTGGATGAGCTTGTACAAATCAATGAGGAACGGCTTGAAGGGAAAACGATGGGGGAAGTTCGTAAGCTCATGCATGGTAAGGAAGGGGAAAGTGTGGAGCTCGTATTGTTTCGACCGGAGCTCGAGCAACATGTAAAGCTAAGTATAAAAAGGGAACGCCTGAAAAATGATACTGTGCAAGGCGATGTAATTGAAGTAGAAGGAACGAAAATTGGATACATGACTATCTCAATGTTTGGCGAAAAAACTGCCGAGGAATGGCAAAAATCTCTTGATGCATTAATGGAGCAGGATGTAGAAGGGTTAATCATTGACGTGCGTGACAACCCAGGTGGCTATTTACATAGTGTTGCACAGATGATGAGCATGTTTGAGCAAAAGGAAACTGTATTTGCTTATATGCAAAATCATGATGGTGTAACAGAGCCACTAAAAACAAAAAAAATCGAACAATTTGAGCCGTATGCCAAATGGCTGCGTGCAACACCCGTCACAGTTTTACAAAATGAAGGAAGTGCCTCGGCAAGTGAGGTGTTTGCAGGTGCGCTGCAAGATTGGAAACGCGCCGTCATTATTGGTGTCACTAGTTTTGGGAAAGGTACTGTTCAGCAAACATGGGATCTTCAAAATGGTGGAGAGTTGAAACTATCGACTAATAAATGGCTCACACCATCTAAGCGTTGGGTACATGACGTAGGTATCAATCCTGATGTAGAAGTGACTCAACACCCGCTATATCGTGTAGAAAGAAAAATATTAGAAGGTCGTTATGAAGTAGGCGAGTATAGTGAAGAAATCGCCTATAGTCAGCGAATTTTAAGTGAATTAGGTTTTACTATAAGTCGTACCGATGGATTTTACGATATGGATACAGCACAGGAAGTAGCAAGCTTTAGGCGGCAACAGGATTTACCTGAGGGACAGCATATGGATGAAATTTTCTTCGCGGAGCTAACGAAACAGCTTGAAACATTTAAACAATCAAAAGTAAATGATATGCAATTACAGATGGGAATTAGTTATTTAATGCATCAGTTGGGTGAAGGATAAACTATTAACTTCATCTTCCTAAGTAAAAGAAAAGGCGATCTCGAATTTTTTTCGAGGTCGCCTTTATTTTATTATCGGTACAAATGGGACTACGCATAATCAATAGGATTTGATACAATTAATCGTACGGTAGGTGAGAAAATGGATGAAACAATTTTAATTGAAATTTTGAAAGGGATTGGCCGATTTTTTTTAAATCCTTTGTTGTATGTCGCCATACTATCTGCAATTTATTTAGGGTATCGCAGGGTGAAGCGTGAACGGCGATTCTTCAATAGGCGTATATTAGGTGGCTGGTCCGAGTTGAAAAATATGCTTGTAATGGGGTTTGTACTATCCGTCATTATTTCAGTTTTTAGTCTTGTCATTGGCTTAACGGTCTCACTCGAGTTATTAACTGTCGTTTTTGTAGTAAGTCTCTTAGGACTAATCATTTATACTTATCATTTATTGTCACCCGCTATTGTCATGGCGATTGCTTTTTGTATGATCGTTATTATGCAATGGCAAAATTGGACATACTCTATCGGTCCGCTTGAACTGACAGGCACGAATGCGGTAAAAGAGCTTGTCATGACAGTACCGATTTTGACAGGTCTTTTATTAATGGCGGAAGGAATTTTGATTCGCCGTTATGGAGGGCGTTTTGCCTCGCCAATTATGGAGACGACTAAGCGTGGATTAAATGGAATCGGTTATTATAGTAAACAGCTTTGGGTATTGCCTGTATTTACAATAATACCAGGCGATGGGATTCAAAATTTTGCTCCTTTTTGGCCGCAATTTACAGTCGGTGCAGAGCAATTTTCACTCATTGTCTTCCCGTTTATTATTGGTTTCCAGCAAATGGTTCGCCAAAAGCTGCCGATGAATGTTTACCCTCAAATGGGCCGTACGATTGTCATGATTGGACAGTTCGTACTGATTGTCGGTTTAGCTGCCTATTTTTCACCAGTCTTGGGTGCAGCAGCTTTGGCATTAGGGGCAATTTCCCGTACGATTATAGGCATTTATTATAGCCGCTCAGAAGATCGCAACAGCTATGCGGTAATGCGCAGTGATAGAGGTGTTATGATTGCAGGGATTTTACCGAATTCTCCGGCGGAAAAAATGGGCTTATTGGCAGGAGAAGTAATAAAACGTGTGAATGGACAAGATGTTTATACGGAAGAAGATTTATATAAAGCACTGCAAATTAATGCAGCCCATTGTCGTCTGGAAGTGCTGGATCATGCCGGTGAGCTGCGTTTAACCCAACATGTTGTACATCGGGATGATAATTATAAAATTGGGCTTTTAGTAGTGAACTAGATTATAGAACGTAAAAGAATCCTGTGAAAAACAGGGTTCTTTTTTTAAGGTTACATAGAATAATTTATGTTACTATAAAAGTGAAAAAGATCAAAATTAAAATTTTGAATGCTTCCAGGATTTCATGTTTGTGGCAGGAGTGAAGGTTATGTTGGATTGGATGACTATCGACAATGTGGAAATTGTTGTAGAAAAATATAAATTATTAGGTCCTTTTTTCAGTGTATTTTTAACTTTTTTGGAATCATTTATACCGGTATTGCCGTTATTTATCATTGTAATTGCCAATGCTGCTGCCTACGGACTGTTTTGGGGTTTCTTACTGTCATGGCTAGGAACGGTTGCAGGTTCTTATCTGTTTTTCCTGATGATTCGAAAGTTTGGAGAGTATCGTATCTTCCGTCGCATAAAGGAACAAACCCAAGTGAAAAAACTGATACATTGGGTAGATATAAGAGGCTTTACGCCATTATTTGTATTACTATGCCTGCCGTTTACACCAGTTGTTGTTGTGAACAGCGTGGCTGGTCTCTCAAATATTAAGAAAAAGTATTATTTTTTAACACTGTTTATTTCAAAGCCGATCATGATTTTTTTGATTAGTTATTTAGGTAGCGATTTAAGACAAGTTTTAACATCACCGTTGAAAATTATTGTATCGATTGTGGTTGTATTGGTCATTTGGGGTATCGGTAAATTTATCGAACGGATCTTAAACAAGCGGGTAGAGCGCGACTTGCGCGAAATTGAAAAGCTTAGAAGAAATAAATAATATGTAATGATGAAACCTTGTTTTTTACAGTTGCGTAAAAGGACAAGGTTTTGTTTTATGAACACCATTAATGTACGAACATGTATTCTTATATTATAATAGATTAATAAAGATAAATGAGGTGAAATTATGACATTACGAGTCATTTCGGGTCGGGCAGGTACTGGGAAAACAGCTTTTATTCACCGTGAGATTGTGGAGGATTTAAAAACAAATTTGTTTGCCAATCCAATTTTTATTTTAGTGCCTGACCAAATGTCATTTACAACAGAGTATGAACTGACGACGAATTATGACATAGAAGGCATGATGCGGGCGCAAGTTATGACATTTAAGCGGTTGGCCTGGTTTGTACTGCAAAATGAAGGCGGCATTGCACGAGAGCGTATTGATGGCACAGGGTACCGCATGTTATTGCGCCGTATTTTGGAAGAACACCAAGAAGAATTTTTATTATTTAAACGAGCGGCAGGTAAGCGTGGTTTTACGAAGGAAGTCGAACAAATTCTAAAAGAATTTAGTCAGTACCATATTGATGTGGAGACAATTGAGCCACTAATTAATTCACTTAGGGAAAATGGAGCGAGCGAAGTACTACTCCATAAAATGCATGATTTACACATTATATTAAAGCAGCTACATGAACGCATTGGGACGGAATATATTGACGGAGACGGCTACTTTCCAATGTTAATTGAACGCATTCCGAAGATGGAAAGCTTGCGGGATACCCATGTGTATTTAGATGGGTTCGTTTCATTCAATGGACAGGAAATGTCGATATTAAAAGAGCTTTTAATTTATGCAAAGCGTGTCACAATTGTTCTGCCATTGGAGGACCCTCAGGCTGATATGCTCGAAGGATCCGTATTTTACAGGGCCGCCATGACATATGACAAAATAAAGCATGAACTGCAAAAGCTGCGTTTTGAACGGGGAATCGACATTGAAGAGGAGCCAAGAGTTCATCTCGAAGTAAATTACCGTGCAAAAAATCAAGACTTGCTGCAAATTGAACGAAGCTTTGACAAAGTTATAGACGCTCCGATTGAATCGACAGGACATGCGCAAATACTGGAAGGTGTAAATCCGCGAGCTGAAGTGCAAGGAATTGCCCAGGAAATAAAGCAACTCGTCTTAAAAAAAGGGTTGCGCTATAAAGATATCGGGATTATGTACCGCCAGGCAGATGTATATGACGCTATTATCGGTACGACATTTATGCAATACGAAATACCTTTTTTCTCAAATGAGAAGCGGGCTATGCTGTATCATCCGCTTATTGAATTTAGTCGATCTGTGTTGGAAATTATTACGACTAACTGGAAATACGAGCCGATATTCAGGAGTGTTAAAACGGATCTGTTCTTTCCGTATGGGGCCAACTTAATGGTAATGCGGGACCGAGCTGATATTCTTGAAAATTTTGTCATTGCAAAAGGTATTGTCCATGATCGTTGGATGAACGAAGAGGTTTGGCATTACCGTCGTTTTAAATCTTTAGAAAAAGTAAATGCGATACAAACAGAAGATGAATTGGAGCATGAACAGCTCTTAAAATCAGTCCGGGATTTAATCCGCGAACCAGTCTTGGCATTGCAAAATCGTTTAAAAGGCAAAAGGACAGGCCGTGAAATTGTAGTGGCATTGTATGAGTTTATGGAGCAGCTGGATATCTACAAGAAGCTTGTAAAAATGCAGGAACAGGAAGAACTGAGTAATGCACTTCATCAATCACTGGAACATGAGCAGGCTTGGAATGGCTGGGTGCATATTTTAGAGCAATTCGATCTAATGTTCGGCGACAAAATCATGCCGTTAGAAGAAGTTGCACAAATTCTCGATGAAGGCTTTGAGACACTGCAATTTTCAAGTGTGCCCCCAACATTGGATGAGGTGACAGTTTCAACAGTTGAGTTTGCACGCTTTGATAATAAAAAGGCGATTTTTGTAATCGGGGTCAACGATGGCGTTTATCCGATGCGTATGGATGCAGGGGGGTTATTATCGGATGATGAGCGGGAAGCCTTTGAAAAAATAGATGTTGAATTGGCGCCAGGTATAAAAAGTAGGCTGCTTCAGGAGAGCTTTTTATTTTATCGTGCCATTTCCTCGTCGACACAATATTTATATATTACGTATGCAAATGCAGATGAGGAAAGTAAAGGCAAGCTTCCGTCGCTCTATGTTAATCGATTGCATAAAATGTTCGAGATTGTGGAAAATCAGGGGATGGAACAGGATAAAACGATTCGTACATTGCCGCATCGACAAATAGCGATGGATCCATTGGATGAACAGCAAAAAGCTAATGTACTCCACTATATCCAGCACCCATCTCCATCGATTGGCTTTTTAATGACACAGCTGAAACAGGCGCAAATTGAGCGACGTCCGCTCACAGAGGAATGGGCTGCCTTGAAAGCATTTTATGAACGGGATTCCCAATGGAAGAATGTACTGAATATCGTAGGAAAACCATTGTATTCAACAAATGAAGCGGAACCTTTGACAGAAGAAGTTGCTACGGCATTATATGGGGAAAACTTCTTGGCAAGCGTATCGCGCATTGAACGTTTTTACAGCTGTCCGTATTCGCATTTTGCTTCATACGGTCTAAAATTGCAGGAACGTACAGAATTTAAGTTAGAGACATTTGCGATGGGTGATCTGTTCCATGAGGCAATTCGGACAATATTATCGGAAAAAGAGCCGACAATTGCATTGAATACGTATGTAAATTGCTATAAAAAGGCGAATGATACCATTACGAAGCTAGTCGATTATTTCTCATATAGCATTTTAAAAAGTAGCCATCGCTTTGAATATATTAAAACAAAGCTTGTGAAAATAGTAGCCCGTACCGTTTATGCCCTTATGAATCAAAGCGAGCTATCCAAGTTTAAAGCAATTGCCCATGAAAAGCCTTTCGGAAAGCGCGATGACAAAAATACTGAACAAGATGACCGCAATCCATTGGAAGCACTTGAAATTGAATTGGATCATAACCGTAAAATGTATGTACGTGGTCAAATTGACCGTATTGATGCATACAAGGACGCGGAAAACTTATATTTGCGTGTCATTGATTACAAATCAAGTGGCCGCAAGCTTGATTTTACTGAAGTATATAACGGAATTTCCTTGCAGCTGTTAACATATTTGGATGTCGCGATGAAAAACATACCAATTATTGCACGCGAAGGTAAATTCATTCAGGACTTATCGGATCTTGAAAATATCATTGTTCAAGCGGCAGGTATGTTTTATTTACATGTACACAATCCGCTTATTCCTACTGAAGATTATGAAGAATACGACCGAGTGGAAAATATGCGTCAGGAGAAATTCAAATTAAGCGGTTATATGTTAAAGGATGTAGAAATCGCACAATTAATGGATCAGTCACTCGAACCGAACAAATCGTCAATTATCGTTCCGGCAGCATTTAAAAGCGGTGAAGACCCTGAATTTAATAACCGCTCGTCGAAAGTGATTGAACAGGATCAAATGGAAAATCTACAGCAGTTTGTTCATTATAAATTCCGTCAGGCAGGAAATAAAATTTATGAAGGCAATACAGAAATTAAACCGTACAGTCTAGGCAACCAAAAGGCCTGTACATTTTGCAGCTATAAAGCGGTTTGCCAATTTGATCAGGCAGAGACTGGCAATAGCTTCAATGAAATAAAGAAACAGCCGGAGCAGGAAGTATTTAAAAATATTGAAAAGGTGGTGTGTGTTCATGACGATTCCAGCGAAGCCGAATAACGTTCAATGGACGGATGTACAGTGGAAAGCCATCTATGCAGCTGGCCATGATATTTTAGTATCTGCGGCAGCGGGTTCAGGGAAAACGGCTGTTTTAATCGAGCGGCTTATTCAAAAAATAGTAGCCCCAGAAGAAAAACGCATTGATGTTGATGAACTGCTGGTCGTAACCTTTACGAATGCATCAGCTGCAGAAATGCGGAATCGAATGGCAGAAGCACTCGAAAAAGCACTTACTGAAAATCCAAGCAACCTTTTCCTGCGTAGACAATTAAGTTTATTGAACAAAGCGCAAATTTCTACACTACATTCGTTTTGTCTATCGATTTGCCGCGAATATGCATACACGATTGATTTAGACCCTGGGTTTCGCCTGGCAAGTACGGAGGAAGCATCATTATTGCAAGATGATGTGTTGATGGACGTGCTTGAAAAGGCGTATCGTGGTGATATGGAGACGCTCTTTACGAAAGATGAGCTTTATACATTGATCGATAGCTTTGCGTCAGACCGAAGTGACCAGGCAATCGAGCTATTGCTTCAGGAGATGTACAAAGTTTCACGGGTACAACCAAATCCGTATGAATGGCTGCAAACATTGCCGGAAAAATACGATATTGATCCGAAAAGTCCCATTGACAATTTAGCTATTGCACAGGAAGTTCGCCCGTTTATTATTGCCACCTTGAAGGAGATTACAGCACGTCTTGAAAAAGGCTTGCAAATTGTAACGGTCGTGCCCGCTTTGGAAAAAAATAAGCCATTGTTTGAAGCGGAATATGCAGGGGTGAAACATGTATTAAATGCAATGGAAAATAGTTCGTGGGAGCAAGCCTATGGGCTAATTCCTGCCATTGAATTCGGACGCATTAAACCGCTGACGAAAAAAGATACAGAAGAAGACAAAGAATTGTATGCGGTGGCCAAAAATCACCGTGACACAGCTAAAGAAATGCTGAATTCATTAAAAGATACATTTTTTGCTCGTCATCCAAAGCTTTATGTACAGGAAATGGCGGCGACAAAGCCCATTTTAGAAACGCTTGTAAAGCTGACAATTGAATATAGTGAAGCATTTAAATTAGCCAAACAAGAGCGCGGCTTACTTGATTTCTCGGATTTAGAGCATTATGCACTGGAAATATTAACAGATCCACAGAGTGATTCCAAACGAACACAGCCATCCGATGTGGCACGCACTTTTCAAAAACGTTTCAAAGAAGTGCTTGTCGACGAGTATCAAGATGTGAATTTTTTACAGGAGACGATTTTACAACTAGTGAAAAGTGGCGGAGAGCAGGACGGGAACATGTTCATGGTTGGTGATGTGAAGCAAAGCATATACGCGTTTCGACTTGCAGAGCCGCGCCTATTTCTTGAAAAATATAAGCGCTTTGAGGAGAATCCAGCCGATACAGGAATGAAGATTGATTTAAATGCTAATTTCCGCAGTCGCTCGGAAGTGCTGGAAGGTACGAACTATGTATTTGAGCAAATTATGGACGAGGAAGTCGGAGAAATTGCGTATGATGAGCAAGCCAAATTGAAGTTTGGTGCGAGCTATGATGCGCAGCAAGTACCGATTGAGCTTGTGTTGCTTGAAGGTGACTCGAAGGCGCAAAACGTGCCCGGTCAAGATGACGGAGCTGAAGAAGAAAGCATTAACACAGCCCAACAGGAGGCGCGCTACATTATTCAACGCATTCGCGATTTAGTTGACAATGGTGGACAGGTTTACAATCCGAAAATGAAGTCGATGCGTCCAGTTAGCTACCGGGATATCGTTGTATTAATGCGTTCACGTACATGGTATACGACTTTTGCGGAGGAATTTAAATTAGCAGGTCTTCCACTTTATGCTGAAACAGATGGCGGCTATTTTGAATCGTTGGAAGTAATGATTATGATTAACACGCTAAAAGTAATCGACAATCCCTATCAGGATATTCCGCTTGCCTCTGTTCTGCGGGCGCCATTCATTGGGCTGACAGAAAATGAATTGGCGAAAATAAGGTTAGTAAATGGTAAAGTACCATTCTACGAAGCGTTAAAGCAGTATAAAGAAGAAGCGATGGGCGAAATGCCGATTGAAACAGAAGCTAAGCTGGACAGATTTTTCGCATTGCATGACAAATGGCGTAATTTCAGCCGTCACGGGGCGCTCGCTGATTTAGTATGGCAAGTATATTTGGATACAAATTACTTCGAAATGGTCGGTGCGATGGCCAACGGGAAGCAACGTCAGGCAAATTTACGTGCGCTTCATGACCGTGCATTGAGCTATGAAAAAACATCGTTCCGCGGCTTGTTCCGATTTTTACGTTTTATCGACCGCATGAACTCTCGCGGAGATGATTTAGGTGTTGCCAAGTCCACAAGTGAAACAGATGATGTAGTAACCTTGCTTACAATCCATAAATCAAAGGGGCTTGAATACCCAGTTGTATTCGTAGCAGGCATGAGCCGAACATTTAATACGAAAGATTTGGGCAATCGCTATATATTTGATCAGGATTTTGGATTAGCGATTAAATCCGTAAATCCCGACCTAAATATTATTTCAACTTCTCTTCCGCATTTGTATGTGAAGGAAAAGAAATTGGCAAAAATGAAAGCCGAGGAAATGCGTGTATTGTATGTGGCGATGACCCGTGCAAAAGAGCGGCTTATTTTAGTCGGCTCGATAAAAGATTGGGAAAAGCAGAAGGAAGAATGGGCATTTTACCAGGAGTTGAAAGACACAGTGCTCCCGGCATATATCCGTTCAAAGGCGAATAGTTATTTAAGCTGGGTTGGACCTGCTGTTGCTCGTCATCAAGACTTTCTATTTGTGAACTACGGGTATTCGAACAAAGCTACTACTACACCACAGTGGTCGATTACGGTTATACCCAATCGTGACTATTTAACAACAACTGAAATAAAAGAAACGGAAGAGGTAGTAGAGCAGGAAGTTGTAAATGAAGATATGGTTCAGCTACTGACAGAACGCTTTACGACACCCTATTCTTACACGAATGCTGTAACAAAAAAATCAAAAACCTCGGTTTCAGAGCTAAAACGTATGGAAAGCCTGCAGCAAATGGAAGAAGAGCATTTATATAATTCAGAAGCAAAACGTTATGTAAAGACAGAAGTACCAAGCTTTATGTTAAAAGAGAAGAAAAAAAGAAAACTGTCCGCTACTGAAGTTGGTACAGCAGTGCATGCCGTTATGCAGCATATACCGCAGCATGGCTTTGCTACAATTGAAGAAACGAAACACTTTATACAATTCCTTGTCGAACGCCAATTACTTCAACAACTGGAGGCGGACGCTGTGTCGGCTGAAAAGGTGTATGCCTTTTTCGGAACAGAGGTAGGGCAGCGCTTTAAAACGGCGAAGGAAATTTTAAGGGAAGTACCTTTTACTATGAGCTTGAAGGATAAAGACGGTGATGCGCAAATTATACAAGGGGTCATTGACTGTATATTTGAAGATGAAGAAGGTAAATGGGTACTCCTGGACTATAAAACCGATTATATTGAACAGATGATTTTAGACGATTTAGAGAAAATTAAACGAAAAATGACAAAATCCTACCAAATTCAATTAAACTATTATCAGCATGCTGTACAATCCATTAAGCGTATCGAAATAAGCGAACGTATATTGTATTTATATAGCATAGGACTAGAAGTGAAAATAGATTAGGGGGATAAAAGGTGGATTTTCGCCCAGTAGGTACGAATGAGCGTATAGCAACGCTTGATATTTTACGAGGATTTAGTTTGCTCGGCATTCTATTAGTAAATATGTTTGGCTTTTATTTACCGATGCCACATATTGCGGATTTAAGCAGCTGGTTTAGTGAAGTGCAGGATATTGTGCTTCACCAGCTTTTGGATATATATGTTCAAAGTAGTTTTTATCCGTTATTTTCTATGCTTTTCGGGTATGGTTTAGCAATGCAGTATGTAAAAGCAAAAGAAAGGGGCATTAACTTCTATCAATTTGCCCCGAAACGTCTCTTGCTAATCTTCTGTATGGGAATGTTCCATGCCATTCTTATTTGGTGGGGCGATATTTTAGCAATGTATGCATTTTGTGGTGTGTTTTTAATTGCACTTATCCGTCTGCCGGCAATTTGGCTTTTACTAGTAGCAATTGCTATAAATGCTTTGTATCATGGATTTAATTTAAGCTTGTATGCACTGGCAGGTTTTTTTACGACATCAACAGATTCAATATCTGTGAATTTTGATGCGATTCAAAGTGCAGTGACAGCTTATGGGATTGGCAGTTGGACAGACGCATTTATGCAGCGTCTTGATGATCTGGCAATTCAAATGAGTATATTTATGTGGATATCCTCATTATTTACGATTTTGCCTTATATGTTATTCGGTGCGGCCATTGCAAAATGGCGTCTTATCGAATGGGCAAAGGAAAAAATTATTTTATGGATTATTTTAGCGATAATTGGTATTGCTGGCGGACTGTATGTGAAAAGCCTGCCGATTGCCGGAGCTCAAACGATTGGTAATGAGTATTTACAAGTCTATATTGGCGGTCCTATTTTAGCAGTCGGCTATATAGCGGTTGTGACATTATTAACGCAGCTACCGTTCGTTGTTAAACTTCTGTCTCCAATCGCCACAGCGGGACGTATGTCGTTGACTCTTTACATTATGCAATCTGTTATTTGTACGGTGCTGTTTTATAAATGGGGCTTCGGTCTTTACGGAAAAGTGGATGTGCAAATGGGTATTTATATGGCAATTGGAATCTTCGTCATTCAAGTATTATTTGCAGAACTTTATTTTTCAAAATTTAAACAAGGACCACTGGAAGCATTACTGAAAAAAATTACTTATGGCCAGTTTGCTTCTCGGAAATAAAAACTATTATTATGTAAATTTATAGAAAGAAAGCTTAGTTTTACAGAATAATATTATTTTGTCAGAAAAGTAAGGTAATTATTTTATTTTTAATGTATGATGTAAAAAAACAGAAGGAGTGCTCCACGTTATGAAATTGTTATCATTTAAAGTAAACGAACAAGTAAAGTTTGGCCCTAAAGTGAAAAAAGAAGAGGCAGTATGGGATGTTGTCGAAATTCAAAAACAACTCAATGTACTAAAAGACTTTCCAGAAACAATTATCGACGGGATAGCACACGGCTATGAATTTGTAGAGCAAGTTCGTAAATTAGTAGAGGCAGCACAAAAGCATGAAGATGGTGCTAAATTCAAATTAGCATATTCTAATATAGAATGGTTGTCGCCGGTTCCTCGTACACCGAAAAATATAATGTGTGTCGGCAAAAATTATAATGACCATGCGGTTGAAATGGGTGCAGAGAAAGCGCCGGAAGATATGGTAGTATTCACTAAATCCCCAACTGCGATTGCGTCGGATGAATCGACATTATCCGCTCATGCAGAATTTACGGATTCTCTTGATTATGAAGGAGAATTGGCGGTTGTAATCGGTAAGCAAGGCAAAAATATTCCTAAAGCAATGGCGTACGATTACGTATTTGGCTATACAATTGCGAATGATATTACAGCGCGTGATTTACAAGAAAAACATAAACAATATTTCCTAGGAAAAAGCTTGGATGGCAGCTGTCCTATGGGTCCATATTTAGTTACAAAAGATGAAATTCCAGATCCGCATACATTAACAATTGTAACGAAGGTTAATGGGGAAGTTCGTCAAAACGGTTCGACAAAAGATATGATGTTTACCGTCTCGGATATTATTTCAATTATTTCAAAATATGTAACGCTGGAGCCAGGCGATGTTATTTTAACAGGCACGCCAGCAGGAGTTGGAAAAGCAATGAATCCACCTAAATTTTTAAAAGCCGGTGATGAGGTGAAAGTTTCGATTGAAGGCATTGGGACTCTGGCAAACCGATTTGTTTAATATAATTCATTTATTATGACCTTTTCTTTTGTTACTTGGACGAATCCATTGAATTTATACATGCTAGCATGGTAGGATATTTCCTGTAGATAATAAATAGAAGAGGTGGAAAATTCATGGATTTCTTATCAAGTTCAACACACTTGCACATTACAGCATGGGCAATCACATTAATCCTATTTTTTGTAGCTGCATTAGCAGGCAAAAAATTAACAGCTGTACACATGACTTTACGTGTAATGTATATTTTAGTTATCATTACTGGTTTGGCTTTATTCTTAGAATGGCGCGATAAAATCACTGAAAGCGGCATGAACTATGATATGAAAGTGTTATTTGGTATTTTAGTAATTGCATTCATGGAAATGGTATTAGTGCGTAAAAACAAAGGCAAATCTGTTAATATGTTCTGGGTACTATTCGGTATCGTTTTACTAGTAACATTATACTTAGGCTTAAGCATGGGTATCGGTATAAACTTCTAATAAAAGCATTGTGTGCAAAAAGTGAAATCAACTTTTTGCACACTTTTTAATTTAAAAAACTATATATATTACATCAGGCTTTCATTTCGCATTTCCCTCTATTTGATTTATCAGATGCATAAATTATTTCCATATACATATATGATTTGCTATTCTTTAAATCTATACACATTTTTGTCACGTATTTGTTGGATTTCCTACAAATAACTTTTGTAATCATAGCTACGTGTATAGGTTTTTTGGTAAAATGACGTTGGATTGTATGTGAAAGAGAGGGAAATAAATTGAGATTTAATAAATGGCTTAGTGCACTTACTGCAGGTGTAGTACTTTCAACTTCATTGTCATTTGCATCATTAGCAAATGCTGAAGAAAATCGTACAATTGCAGATGAAAGTATATATGACATTTTAGTGGACCGCTTCTTTAATGGAACAGGCAAAAATGATGATGATACAGTAAATGCCCAAGACCCGACAATGTTTGCGGGTGGAGACTTTGATGGTGTCTTAAAGAAAATTGATTATGTTACCAATATGGGCTATACAATACTTTCAGTAGGCTCAGTTTTTGCAACAGAAAAATATGACGGTTCGATGCCGACAAGCTATACACTATTAGACCCTCGTTTTGGTACAGCTAATGAATTCAAGAAAATGGTAAATTCATATCAAAAGCGTGAAATGAAAATAATGGCTGATTTTCCTATTACGAATGTTAGTCCAAACCATGAACTTGCAGCAAAGCAAGGATTTGTGGCAAGTACAAATGATGGGAAAATACAGTGGGATTTAACAAACGAAGAAGTACAAAATGTAATAATCGACAGTGCCGTACAATTTGTGGATACATACGGACTGGATGGCGTGCGTCTAACGAATATTGAGCAAGCAGATACAGCATTTTTAAACCGCATGATTGAGCAATTAAAAGCTACTGGTGCTTACGTTATTGCAAATGCGGAAAGCGATGCTAATTTTGATGCAAAATTCTATAATGATATGGCTTCCCAATATACAAATTCCTTTAAAAATGTTGATTTGGATACGACAGTGTTGGAGCCGTATATTGAAGAAACATTATCCGATACACCTGTGTTGACAATGACCGATACAATTTGGTCAGACCGTTTTACTTTAGCTGCAACGGCTGAAGGGATGTATCCTCCGACACGTAGTAAAATTTCGATTGCAAGTACACTATTATTGCCGGGTGTGCCAGTCGTTCAATACGGATCTGAAATTGCAATGAATGGTACTGCCGGTGAAGAGGCGCATCAATACTATAATTTTAAGACAGATTCAGAACTGGCGGATTATGTTGGAAAGCTTCAATCTTTACGAAATGATTCAGATACATTACGTAATGGTGAATTTAAATGGCTTGAAAATGAAGATGGCTATATCGTATTTGAGCGGAAATCTGACACGGAAACATGGATTGTTGTTATTAACAATAGCAGTAAAACAAAACGTGTCCATATCCCTGTAGCAGAGCTGGGGGAAGGAAAAGAAATCCGTGGGATGTTCAATAGTGAAATCATTCGTGAAAATAAAGATAACAACTATACAATCATTTTAGACCGTGAAATGGTTGAGGTGTATCAGGTCATCGATGCGCGAGGAATTAATACTTCCTATATTGTGGCACTTGGACTAGTTGTTGTACTTTATACGGCATTCATGATTGTCATTATGAAACGTGGAAAACAACGCCGCGCCAATTCAGCAAAATAAAATGAAATAGCCCAGAAAAGTGAATACCTCGCTTTTCCGGGCTATTTTTAATAATTGGACTCAATTCAGTAACGTGTCCTATAGTTTTAATCGGTCATGCAAAAATTTTGCAATACCATCTTCATTATTGGATAACGTAATTTCGTTGGCGATATTTTTTAAATCATCAATTCCATTACTCATTGCTACACCAATTCCGGCATAATCAATCATTTCAAAATCATTGTCCTCGTCGCCAAATGCAATGATCCGCTCACGTGGAATACCCATTTCTTTTGAAATGAAGTCAATACCAATTGCTTTACTTAACCCTTTATGCACAATTTCAATAATTGGGAAAGGTGCACCCCAGCGTCGATGCTCGATCAGCTCAGCGTGTACATCGTGCAAATGTTTGCGGATAATTGGCGTATTTACATCATCTGCCTGAATCAATAAACTCGTCGGATTTTCCTTTAATGTCCTTTTGAGATCACCCATTAAAATATTAGGACTACCCATATTAAACATTTCGTGTACTTTTTCATCCTCACGATGGAGATATACATCGTCCATTACTTCGGCGATTAAATTATCATATTCATATTTATGGACTGATTCAACAACATCGTGGACTACACTTAAATCCACAGGTGTATGGATTGTTTTCCACATTGGGTTTTTTGGGTGGTGAATAAGCGCCCCGTTAAAATTGACAATTGGTGTCGTTAACTCCAATTCTTTATAATAGGGAAGACTAGCCCGGAAAGGACGTCCTGTCGCGATCATTACTTGATGCCCCGCTTGCTTTGCCTTAAATAATGTTTCCTTTGTAAGGGAGGAAATCTTCTTATCATCCGTCAATAATGTTCCGTCTAAATCCAATACTATTAAATGTTCGTTCATGAGAATAAGCCTCCTTTAGCATGGGTATTATTGTAACGTGAAAAATTAACATTCGTCAAAGTTTTGAAACAATCGCGGAGTTTTGATAAGGTAAGGACGAGGTGAAAAAAATGATTGTAGAGCAAGAGTTATGGAAGTCGATTCCGTTATTGCATGTGTATGATGAAACGATGGACGAACATACACCCGTCGTTATTTTTTTACATGGGTTCTTAAGTGCTAAGGAACATAATCTTCATTATGCGTATCAGTTTGTGCAAAAAGGTATCCGAGTTATTCTACCTGATGCGATCATGCATGGAGAACGGTCAGATTATTTAACGGATGAACAGATGAATTATAACTTTTGGAAAATTGTCTTAAAGTCGATCGGAGAAGTACATACTCTTTATGAAGAAATGAAGCTGAAAAAATTGGCAGGCGGCAAAATTGGTATTGCCGGAACGTCAATGGGCGGCATTGTAACATCGGGCTGCTTAACTGTTTATCCATGGATTCAGGCTGCGGGTATTTGCATGGGAACAACGAGCTACACGAAGGTCGCACTTCATCAAGTTGAGGAACTGAAGCAAAAAGGTGTTCAACTTCCGATATCTGATGAACAGCAAAGTGCTTTGTTCAATATGCTCGGCAAATATGATATGGAACAACATGGATCATTGTGGGCAAATAAACCAATAATATTTTGGCATGGTGAAAAAGATACGGTCGTTCCATTTAGTATGAGCAGACCTTTTTATGAACAACTTGAAAAAGAAGGAAAGGCAGCGAATATTCAATATATCGCAGAGCCAAAAGCAGGACATGCCGTTTCAAGAAATGGTATTTTACAAGTGACAGATTTCATTGCACAACGTTTGGCATAAAGCATTCGTTCTGCTATGATAGACGATAACACTATGTCGAAAGGGGAAACAAAAAATGGCGATTGATCAAGATATGAAAGACAGCATGCTCGGAGCTTTAGAAAATGTAATCGACCCTGAGCTAGGCATCGATATTGTCAACTTAGGTTTAGTATATGAAGTGGATTTAACAGAAGAGGGCTTAGCGATTGTTACAATGACATTAACATCAATGGGTTGCCCGCTTGCACCAGTAATCGTGGATCAAGTAACAACAGCATTAAATGAATTACCGGAAGTAAAAGAGGTAAAAGTAGATATCGTATGGCAGCCGGCATGGTCTAAAGACAATATGTCACGCTACGCAAAAATGGCTTTAGGTATCCGTTAATAAAAAATATTAAATCGATTATTTTGCAGAAGCAAAATAATCGATTTTTATTTTAGATAAATATCACGGTCTAAGTCGTAGAGTCGTAAAGGAATTTTTATGTTTTCCAGTTGAATCCAGTTTAAATATACGGTTAACATCAAATAATTATTAATGAAATGCTTTTCTAAAATATTAAGGATAAAGTTCTATTTGTTACACATATACTAATGATTATTTCTTTTTACTTTATTTATCGTATATTCAAAAATATAATACCGTACCTAAAAGGGAGTGTAAAAATTTGTGAGTTGACTAATTTTGACCTATAATAAAATTAGTCAGTAAAGGTCAAACTAATTGGAGGGTGCAATATATGCAATTTAACCAAACACAAGACAATCGACCACCTTTAGAACAATTTGGTCGTAATTTAATTGAACAAGTAAAGAATGGCAAGATGGACCCGGTTATTGGACGTGATGAGGAAATTCGCAATGTCATCCGAATCTTATCGCGTAAAACAAAAAACAACCCTGTATTGATTGGCGAACCAGGTGTTGGTAAAACGGCTATTGTGGAAGGGTTGGCTCAACGCATCGTTCGACAGGATGTGCCGGAAGGATTAAAGGATGCACAGTTATATGAGCTGGACATGAGTGCACTCATCGCCGGCGCTTCTTACCGTGGTCAATTTGAAGAGCGTTTGAAATCCGTATTAAAGCAAGTGAAAGATTCAGAAGGAAGTATCATTTTATTTATTGATGAAATTCATACAATTGTAGGTGCTGGGAAATCAGATGGAGCCATGGACGCAGGAAATATGCTCAAACCAATGCTTGCGCGCGGGGAGCTGCATTGTATCGGTGCGACGACATTGGATGAATATCGTATGTATATTGAAAAGGATCCGGCTTTGGAACGTCGATTCCAGCAAGTTTTAGTACGTGAGCCTTCCATTGAGGACACGGTGTCCATTCTACGTGGGATTAAAGACCGCTTTGAAGAGCATCACCGCGGAGTTCGTATTCATGATCGTGCCATTATTGCAGCGGCCCAGTTAGCGAATCGCTATATTACAGACCGTTTTTTACCTGATAAAGCAATAGATTTAGTTGATGAGGCATGTGCAATGATTCGGATTGAAATTGACTCAATGCCGCAGGAACTCGATCAATTAACACGCCGTCTCACTCAGCTTAAAATTGAACAACAAGCATTGAAGAAAGAGAAGGACGATGCAAGTAAGAAACGACTGGATATCCTTACGAATGAAATCGATACTTTGGAAGCTTCCATGAAATCAATGAAAGAGCAATGGGAGCTTGAGAAAAACGGTTTGCAAATTGTACGCGATAAAAAAGACAAATTGAAAAAATATGAAGCAGAGCGGGATCAATTATTCGTGTCTGGCAATAATTTAGCGCGGGCAAGTGAACTGCAGTATAGTATAATTCCGCAACTTGAAAAAGAACTTGGTGAAATGGAAAAACAGCTAAAAGATTCGGAAGGCAATCGTATGCTGCGTGAAGAAGTAACAGAAGACGAAATCGCAAAAATTATATCTCGCTGGACAGGTATTCCAGTTACGAAGCTTGTCGAAGGGGAACGTGAAAAGTTATTGCGTTTAAAAGATACATTACATGAACGTGTTGTTGGACAGAATGATGCGGTCACATACGTAGCAGAGGCAGTGTGGCGTGCCCGTTCAGGCATTAAGGATCCTAATAAGCCAATTGGAAGCTTCCTGTTCCTAGGTCCAACAGGTGTCGGTAAAACGGAGTTGGCAAAAGCACTAGCTGAGCAATTATTTGATTCAGAAGATCACTTCATCCGCATCGATATGAGTGAATACATGGAGAAGCATTCTGTATCTCGACTTGTCGGAGCACCACCTGGTTATATCGGTTATGAGGAAGGTGGGCAATTAACAGAAGCAGTACGTCGTAATCCATACTCGGTTGTACTTTTAGATGAAATTGAAAAGGCTCATCCGGATGTAGCGAATATTTTACTGCAATTGTTGGATGATGGTCGAATTACCGATAGCCAAGGCCGAGTGGTAAACTTTACGAATACGGTTGTTATTTTAACGTCTAATATTGGGTCGCAATTTTTACTTGAGGCGTCTGATGATTCAGAGAAGCTTGTACAGACGGCTTTGCGTCAGCACTTTAAGCCGGAGTTATTAAATCGAATGGATGATATTATCATTTTCCATGCATTGTCGGAAGAACACTTCCATGCAATTGCTTGGAAATATGTTAAGCAGCTACAGGAAAGAGTTGGAGAACAGGAAATTACGTTGCATGTACGTAAGGATGTAGTGGATTGGATCGTAGAACATGGTATTGATCCCCAATATGGTGCACGTCCATTGAAACGTTTCGTACAGCGCCATCTGGAAACACTTGTTGCGCGGGAGTTATTAAAAGGAGTAGTAACAGCGGGTGGTGTGCTGGAAATTACGCTAGAAAATGATGAACTGGTGATTTCCTAGAAGTAGAAGGTGCAAAAAATGGAGTTTTTCTAATATAAATCTGCAATACGAAATTAAATTAAATGACAAGGGGCTGTCCAGTTTTATACCGGACAGCCCCTTGTCATCTATTAATGTTGCTCTGCTTCTATTTCTGGAGTTGATTCGTTTGGAATGATTGCAGCGATAATAATAACTAAAACGCTGAATACTAAAGATACGATTACGCCATTCATGAAATTAAAGTTTACACCTAATACAGAACTTACTACATAGTTTGTCATTGTTACTAATAGGAATGACCAAAAGAAAGTAATAATATATTGCATCAATTTCACCTCATTGAACTTATTTATATCGTTATTTTGTAATTACATCCTCAATATCATACCACAAGCCTTCATGAAAATAAAAGGGGGAAAACAACTTTTCGCTAAGATGTCATAAAGTGAAAATTCAACACCATAAAAACATGTCAATTGTGTTTTCCATAAATTTTAATTGTTTTCAAAATAATTATACTTTATAATTAGTACCAGATACTAATATTTAGTGATTATTTAATGTTATTCAGCAGAAGATTTGGGTTGGAGATGTTTGAAAACAAGGGGGATAATATATGAATGCTGGTATAGTTGGCATAGGCAAGTACATTCCGGAGAAAGCTTTATCGAATTCGGAAATAGAACAAATTTTAGATACATCGGATGAATGGATTCGTTCTCGGACTGGTATTGGAAATCGATATATCGCAGAGAATGAGGAAACATCGGATTTAGCTTATAAAGCTGCACAACAAGCTATTCAAAATGCCGGTATTACAGCTGAAGAAGTGGGATTAATCATTGTTGCAACAGTTACACAAGATCAAAACTTTCCAAGTGTAGCCTGCCAAATACAAGAACGTCTTGGCATCTCGGGTTGTGGTGCAATGGACATTTCCGCTGCATGTTCTGGCTTTATTTATGGGACGGCTATAGCAAAACAATTTATTGAGAGTAATAGTTATGAATATATATTAGTAGTAGGTGTTGAAAAATTATCTAAAATAACCGATTGGAATGACCGCAACACCGCTGTTTTATTTGGTGATGGCGCAAGTGCAGCAGTAATTGGAAAAGTTTCTGAAGGCCGTGGCATATTGGCATTTGAACTTGGTGCTGATGGGACAGGCGGAAAACATTTGTATTTAAATCCTGAAAACCACATTTCGATGAATGGTCGTGAAGTATTTAAGTTTGCGGTTCGTCAAATGGGTGAATCTGCAATCAGTGTACTGGAAAAGGCTGGATTAACAAAGGGAGATGTGGATTATTTAGTACCGCACCAGGCGAATATCCGCATTATGGAAGCTGCTAGAGAGCGTCTAGGGCTACCGGAAGAAAAAATGTCGAAAACGATTCATAAGTACGGCAATACATCGGCTGCATCTATTGGTATCTCAATTGTCGATGATTTAGCTGAGGGGAAAATTAAAGATGATGATATCGTAGTTTTAGTTGGATTCGGTGGAGGGCTTACTTGGGGAGCACTCGCGTTAAAATGGGGAAAATAACGAAAGAGAAGGGTGTTAAATAATGGAGAAAAGAAGAGTTGTTGTAACAGGAATCGGAGCAGTAACGCCAGTAGGAAACAATGCAGAGCAATCATGGGAAAATGTAGTAGCGGGTAAATCTGGAATCGGACCACTAACGCGAGTGGATACAAGTAAATTTACGGTGTCTGTAGCAGCGGAAGTGAAAGATTTTAATATAGAAGATTACATTGAGAAAAAAGAAGCACGTAAAATGGATCGCTTTACTCATTATGCTCTAGCTGCTTCAATGATGGCCGCAAAAGATGCAAACCTTACGATTACAGAAGAAATGGCACCTCGTGTAGGTGTATGGATTGGCTCTGGAATAGGTGGAATGGAAACGCATGAACAACAATTTTTGACTTTCCAAGAGCGCGGTGTTCGCCGTGTAAGTCCATTTTTCGTACCAATGATGATTCCGGATATGGCTTCTGGCCAAGTATCCATTTATTTAGGAGCAAAGGGAGTCAACTCATGCTCCGTAACGGCCTGTGCTTCAGGAACGAATTCAATAGGAGATGCTTTCAAAGTAATTGAACGTGGTGATGCGGATGTAATGATTACAGGAGGAACAGAAGCGCCTATCGTAACAATGGCGGTTGCGGGCTTTAGTGCAAACACTGCATTATCATTAAATCCCGATATTACGACAGCATCTCGTCCATTTGATAAAAATCGTGATGGATTCGTTATTGGTGAAGGGGCAGGGATTTTAATTTTGGAAGAATATGAACATGCAAAAGCTCGTGGTGCGAAAATTTATGGAGAAGTAGTTGGCTACGGTTCAACTGGAGATGCCCATCATATTACAGCGCCAGCTCCAAATGGTGAAGGTGCTGCACGTGCAATGAAAATGGCGTTAGATGATGCGAATGTCTCTCCAGAGCAAGTAGGATATATTAATGCACACGGTACGAGTACGCCGTACAACGACTTATTTGAGACACAAGCGGTTAAAACAGTATTTGGCGAGCATGCATACAAGCTGGCAATGAGCTCGACAAAAAGTATGACTGGTCATTTATTAGGAGCAGCGGGTGGTATTGAAGCAATATTTACAGTACTTGCCCTAAAAGAGGGGATTTTACCACCGACGATGAATTTACAGGATCCTGATCCGGAGTGTGACTTGGATTATGTTGCAAATGCAGCACGAAAAGCGGATGTAGAATATGGATTAAGCAATTCATTAGGCTTTGGTGGGCATAACGCTTGTTTATTGTTTAAGAAATACACAGAACAATAGGATATAAAAAACGAACGGACGAATTCTATCGTCCGTTCGTTTTTCGTATAGTTGTACAAAGGATGGTGTTTTGACACGTTTCGTACTATTTTTGTTTTTCTATGGGCTTTGTGTAATGTCGATTAGTAATATGATATTATACTTAAACTATCGTACACTGGGCTATTCATGGCATGCAGTGCTACTGTACATCCTTCATGGTGCAGAACTGTACTTGCTTCTAGTTGCGGTAATCGGAATGGTTAGCGTCGTTTACGGCCTAATCCCATCGCGTTCTCCATTTTCTTAAGCGTTTTGGCTGCGATAGCATCCGCTTTAGCAGCTCCTTCATCTAAAATAAGATCTAGTTCCGGAGAGTCGATTAATGCATAATAGCGCTCTTGAATAGGTGTAATATGGTCTATAACAGCTTGCGCCACACCTGCTTTAAAATCGCCGTAGCCTTTGCCTTCGTACTTTTCTTCTAAATCCCTAATTGAAACTCCTGATAATGCAGATTCAATGATGAGTAAATTGGATACGCCTGGCTTATTTTCAACGTCGAATTTTACAATACCTTCAGAATCCGTTACAGCAGATTTAATTTTCTTCTCAATATCTTTTGGTGTATCTAATAATCGGATTGTCGCTTTCGTATTTGTATCCGATTTTGACATTTTTTTCGTCGGTTCCTGCAATGATTTTATGCGGGCGCCTTCTTTTGGTAATTGGATATCAGGAATCGTTAGAACATCATTGTAACGCTTATTAAAACGTTCCGCTAAATCGCGTGTCAGCTCGATATGCTGTTTTTGATCTTCTCCTACAGGAACGATGTCTGTATTGTATAAAAGAATATCAGCTGCCATCAGTGGTGGGTATGTTAATAATGCGGCAGAAACCGATTCTTTTCCAGTTGATTTATCTTTAAACTGGGTCATGCGCTCTAATTCACCGATGGACGCGACACATTGTAGCATCCAGCCAGCCTGTGCGTGAGCGGGTACTTCAGATTGGATAAATAAAATGGATTTTTCCGGATCAATACCACAGGCAATGTACATCGCTGCTAATGAGCGGATATTTTTGCGTAATTCCAATCGATCTTGTGGAACGGTAATGGCATGTTGGTCAACGATGCAGTAAATTGCATTATTGTCATTCTGTAGTGCAGGGAATTGTTTAATTGCACCGATATAGTTTCCTAAAGTAATTGTTCCTGTTGGCTGTACGCCTGAAAAGATGGTTTTCATTGGGGGTTCCTCCTTAAAATGGGTAAATCGAATTTTTTTCAAAAACTGAAAAAAACATCATGCGTCCTCTATTAAATAAATAATAGAAGGGACGAATGATGTTGAAATCCGCGGTACCACCCAGCTTGCCTTAATTGGCCACTCTTCTTCGTAACGTGAAGGGAACGAGCTTAACTAATGGGACTTATACGTTGAAGTCCTTTCATCAAGCTAACTCGGAAGTCCATTCCATTTAATGAATGATCTGTTTGCACCAACCACAGATTCTCTAGGCACTCGTTTTAAATGTACTACTCTTCGTCATCGTTTTTCGTAATCGTTATAATAATCTTGAAAGTGATTATAACGCAAATATCGAAAAGAAAGCAATTGTTTTATTTGAAAGAAATAGGAATAAAAATGCATTGTAGTGGAAATAGTAGTAAAATAACAAGCTGATTATTTGAAACAACAATTCTTCGCTTAGTTTGTTTCTCAATTATATTTGAATAAATGAGAAAAAACATTCGGCCTATTAAGTTTAAGTCTATTAGCATCGGGGTACAAAAATGGTGTAGCACAAAAATAAAGAAAGTGCGCTTAATAGAGAAAAATATGTAATAAAAATTATTACGGTAGTTGAATTATTTGTTGACAATGTGTATTCAAACAAGGCGTATTCATGTATAATAGGAACAGAATCTTAAATTAAATTAATTCTAAACTAAGTATTATATATTTACGCTTCTATATGAAATGAAGCAGCATATATCAGTTGAATTGAAATCAATTAGAGAGGAGTGAGACAATGTTAGTAACATTATTTACTTCACCAAGTTGTACTTCATGTCGAAAAGCAAAAGCATGGTTAGAGGAACATGATATCCCATATACAGAGCGCAATATTTTTTCGGAGCCACTTACAATTAGTGAAATTAAAGAAATTTTACGAATGACAGAAGATGGTACAGATGAAATTATTTCAACGCGATCTAAAATTTTCCAAAAATTAAATGTAGATGTTGAAACATTGCCATTGCAAAGATTATACGAACTAATACAGGAGTATCCAGGTCTTCTGCGTCGACCGATTATTTTGGACGAAAAACGTTTGCAAGTCGGCTATAATGAAGATGAAATCCGTCGATTCCTGCCTCGTAAAGTACGTGCTTACCAGCTGCAGGAAGCACAACGCATGGTTAACTAAATAAAAGACACTCATGATGCTACGGTTGCCTAGGGTGCAATTGTGGCATCTTTTTTTTTATTTTCGAACATATTAATAGTGATTCTTTAATACTTGATTTAAAATGATGCGTGCAATACAATTTCAATTATTCAAATAATTTATGCTGAATAATGTTTTTTCTTTTCATTTTTATCCAAACCATCATACAATAGAATTATAGATACTTCCCATTTATTAAAAGTATCTTAGTTCCGATGCAATAGAGCGTAATATTGTAGCATTTTGGAATATAATTGACGTTCTATACAATGACTGTGAAGGGAGTTGAGGTCTAATGGACATCGAACGCATTAATGAAAATACGTTAAAACTATTTATTACGTATAGTGATATCGAAGACCGTGGTTATACGCGTGAAGAAATTTGGTACAATCGCGCTAAGGGAGAAGAGCTCTTTTGGGATATCATTGGCGAAGTAAATACAGATGATTATTTCGACTTGGATGGTCCGATTTGGATTCATATTAATGCTTCTGAAAGTGGGTTAGAAGTCGTTGTAACGCGTGCATCTGTAGGGAATGATTCCGAAACTTCATCGATGGTTGGTACTTTTGAAGACGACCTTCATATAGCAGATCAATTAAACGAAATGGAAGAATCGATTTTCAATGCAATTGGTAAGGCAGCCAAAGATGAAGAGCAAACGCTTGAAAATGCACGATTCCGATTTAAAGATATTGATGAGCTAGTGCCTCTTGCAAAACGCGCAGCCCCGTTGGGAATTAAGTCTGTGCTGTATAAATGGGAGGACTACTACTATTTATATGTAGAGTTAGAAAACCTGGAAATCCAAGAAGCGAAAAATGTCGTTGCATTATGCAGTGAATATTTATCCGCTTCCAAAGTAACGGGTCACCGTCTGGACGAATACGCGGAGACAATCATTCCAGAAGACTGCTTTGAAACAATTATCACATATTTTGAATAATCAAGCAGTAGTTGAAGCCACCTGAAATTCCGAGGTGGCTTTTTTGTTTTGAAAGGGGTGCTTGCTTCTTATATGAAACTTATTGAAAATATCACTTTCCCACTAGTTACTAATTGTAAGTTGAAAGCTTTTATTCATTTGCTTACGATAGATAAAAAGGAGTGAAAGGTATTGCTGGTCGCACTGACAGAAAAACAACAGTTACTTTATTTAACGACAAAGCTATCAGAGCAGGATCTGCAACAATTAAAGCAACAACGGCAGTTTTATTGTCCCCAATGCAAGGAGAAGCTTTTACTAAAAGCGGGACAGATTAAAATTCCTCACTTTGCACATTCTAAAAACAGTAATTGTGTCTCATTATTTTCAGAGCGGGAATCGGCCGCCCATTTATTAGGCAAGCAACAATTATTTCAGCTATTCACAAAACTAAAGCTGCAACCAATGCTTGAGCCATATTTGCCCTTTCTCGGTCAAAGACCTGATATTTTCATTTCTAAAAAGGACAGGCAATATGCCATCGAATTCCAATGCAGCCCAATTTCGCAGGAACTTTTTTTACAGCGAACAAAGGGGTATTTAAAGGCAAATATTACACCGATTTGGCTATTACACATACCTCAAAAATTTCAAGCATCAGGAATTATGAAAATTTCAATTAACTATTTCAATGCTCAATTTATTCAACGGTATAAAAATCAATATTTCCTCCTAACCTATGATGTAAAAAGTAAAAATTTTTACTATATGAGTAACTTAATTCATATTAATAAAATGCAGTACTTTGCATTCGTTAAAAAACTTCCACTACATCAACAGCAATTCCCATTCCTTATTCCCGAGAAACTCCCTAAGGAAGTATTCCGTCAGGTACTCACGAGTTTCAGAAAGTATCGAGATCAATATTTGCGACCTCGTTTATTGTTGAGCAAAAAGGGGGTCAATGACCGGTTTTTACGCGCTCTGTATGAACTGCATTTAACGACCGCTAATTTACCGGTTTTTTTGGGGATTCCTGTATTGAATACGACTGCTTTTGATAGTTTTTGTTTAGAGTGGCAAGTACAATTATTTTATTTTATGAAATGTCACAACCTTATCCCCAAAACGATGAATCGAAAGGCTATTCCATATTTTTTAAAATGGAGTGATATGGAACAAACGAGTGAAAGGAAAGTGGCAGTTGAGCAGTATTTAAAAATATTAAGAGCGCTGAATATTGAGCAAGTACATGAAAAAATTAACTTAAATAAACTTTTTGAAGTTCTATACGACCAATGGGTTGCAATTGGATAGTGAAATTGATTAAATAGACTTATAATTTCGAATTTCGGAATATTAGGAGGCAAATGAATGGCAAAGCAAATTTTAACACGTGAAGAAGTACCTGAGCATTTAACTTGGGATTTAACATCAATTTTTGAGTCGGATGATGCTTGGGAAGCAGAGCTGAAAGAAGTGGATCAATTATCCAAACAAGCTTCGGATTTTAAAGGGAAAGTAGCAGGCAGCGCGGAAAGTTTATACAATACATTGCAATTTAGTGATGCATTATATGAGCGTCTACACAAATTATATGTGTATTCTCATTTAAAGCATGACCAGGATACAACGAACGGCAAATATCAGGATTTGGACGGTCGAGTACGTTCTGTTATTACAAATGTAGGAGCTGCATGGTCATTTATTACTCCTGAAATTTTAGCGTTGGATGAAGCGACATTAAACAGCTATGTGGATAGCTATGAACCGCTTGCTTTATACAAACAAAGCCTTAAAGAAATTAACTTAGGTCGTCCGCACGTATTATCTGCGGAAAAAGAAGAGTTGCTAGCACAAATGTCGGAAGTCGCTTCTTCAGCGAGCAAAACATTCAGTGCACTAAATAATGCCGATCTGGAATTCCCGAAAATTATTGGTGAAGATGGGGAAGAAGTTCAAATTACACACGGTAATTACATCACAATGCTGGAAAGTGATAATCGTGAAGTACGTGAATCAGCATTTAAAGCAGTATACAAAACGTATGGCCAATATAAAAACACATTTGCGACAACTTTGGCAGGGAATGTGAAAGCACATAATGCCAATGCAAAAATCCGTAATTACGATTCAGCGCGTCATGCTGCGTTGAGCAATAACTTTATTCCTGAAAAAGTATACGATCAACTTATTTCAACAATTCATGACTATTTACCAGCACTACATCGCTACGTGGAGCTGCGCAAAAAGGTTTTAGGTGTAGATGAATTGCATATGTATGACCTATTTACACCTCTTGTAAAAGAAGTAAAAATGGAAGTAACATACGAAGAAGCAATGAAAACGATGGTTGAAAGCTTTGCGCCTTTAGGTAAGGAATATCAAGAAATTGTACAAAAAGGTTTGGATAGCCGTTGGGTTGACGTGTTGGAAAACAAAGGGAAACGCAGTGGTGCCTATTCATCAGGTACATTCGGTACAAACCCATATGTTTTAATGAACTGGCAAAACAATGTGAACAATCTATACACTTTGGCACATGAATTTGGTCACTCGATGCATAGCTATTATTCACGTGAAAATCAGCCATACCAATATTCAGATTACTCGATTTTCGTTGCGGAAGTTGCTTCAACATGCAATGAAGAGCTTCTATTTGATCATTTAATGAACACGCTAGATGATGAAAAGAAAAAAATATATTTGTTGAATCAATGGTTAGATGGATTCCGCGGCACAGTATTCCGCCAGACTATGTTTGCTGAATTTGAGCATATGATTCATGAGTTGGATGCTAAAGGCGAATCAATTACGGCTGAGAAGTTAACATCAATCTACTATGATTTGAACAAACAATATTTTGGGGACTCGATGACAGTAGATGAAGAAATCGGTCTTGAATGGGCACGCATCCCACACTTCTATTACAACTATTACGTATACCAATATGCAACAGGACAATCTGCTGCGACAGCATTATCTAAGCAAATATTGGAAGAGGGCGAGTCTGCAGTTGAGCGTTATATTAACAACTTCCTAAAAGCTGGTTGCTCAGACTTCCCAATTGAAGTATTAAAAGCAGCAGGTGTAGATATGGAATCACCAGAACCAATCGCGCTTGCATGTAAAGTATTCGAAGAGAAGTTAGAAGAACTTGAAAAATTATTATTAAATAATTAATTGTTTGTGAAAACGCATCTGTTTCAGGTGCGTTTTTTGCTTTTAAAAATAGAAATTTTGTATTTAAAGCTATGTATTTCCTAAAAAAATTTTTGCAGCAAATAGGTAACAAATGTATATATATCAATGATTTGAGAGCTTTTTAGTTTTCAGCATAATATATGGGATGTTTCAGATTTGAAAACGCTTACTATATGGCGAAATTGTGAAATTATAAAAGAATTATTGCAAGGAATATTATTTCATGATAGAGTAATATTTGTGAAATAAATCACATAACAAACATACACCCCTTTGTTTGAACGTGAACATTTCTCCCATCCCCTTTGTGAAAAAGAGGCGTCTTATTTCTCGAGAATAAGGCGCCTCTTTTATTTTTTTACTCCATGACTATCTATATTATTGTTTTCCGGATTATCTCCATTTATTTATACTTATTGTTTCAAACTTCAATAAATATTATAGGACAAAAAAACCAGCTCGCTTAAATGCGTCGCTGGCTAAAATAAATATATAAGGGCAATTAAATTATATTGTAATTATAAATTGTGCTATTTTGCACGCCATAGTGTTATTTCATCAGTCATAATACGTTCTACTTTTTGTTGAAGCATCCGTTTTTTTAGTTCACGTTCAGCAAGCTGTTCATTGATTGAATAAATTTCTGCTACTTCCGCAGTCGTCAAAATGCTGAAATGATCGAATAAATCATCTAATGTAGGAACGGGTTGGCGATTTAATTCTTCACCGAGTAATTCTGCTAAAATATGTTCATATACTTCATAATTGTATGAACCACTTACTTTTAATCCTTCATCTTCAATGCATTCGTTGAAAAATACAATGCTTGGAATTTCCTCTACTTCCATTTCACGCGTTAAGTATAAATCACATTGAAATGCACGGGCAGCTTCTTTGGAACCAAAGTCAGATACGAATTCATCCATATCCAAGTTAACTTGCTGCGCAATTTCTATTAATGTTGCATGAGAATTAATATTTCGGGTATTAAGAACCGCTACTTCCTGAACTTTGTTTAAATAGCGGAAACCAGCTCGCTTTCCTTGCAGTTCGGCGGCTTTAATTGCGATTGAAGGTAGTGCAGGATGTGTAATATCCAATTCCGCTCCGGAAACACAGCCTTTCATACGGCTAGTAATGCTGTTTAAAGCAGAAAGTTCCGTACTGAGGACATATCGACATGTAAAGTAATGACCATATTCTACCTGAAGCTTACGTAATGTCATTTGCATAAGTAATGCTTTTTCACAAAGAGGGTCAATGAAAATATAAAGCTCAATTGGTTTATTACATGTGGATGGTGCTACAGGTTGCTGTAAAAGTTGGACATTATTCACTCAAATCCCTCCTCATCATTTGGGGCATTAACCATATGGTGAGCAGTCATTACGAGACGCTTATAGTAAACTTCGCGGAATTTACCGTCTAAGCCAACCTCGTCCATCGCTTCTGCCATACATTCTAGCCATGCCTGGGCACGATCGGGTGTAATTTTAAAATGCATATGTCGGGCACGCATCATTGGATGACCGTGTTCTTCAGTGAAGAGATTAGGACCCCCTAGATACTGCGTTTGGAATTGTATTTGTTTACGAATTGTTTCACTTAAATCATCTGGGAAAATAGGAATTAATAATGGATGCTTCGCCACTCGAGAGTAGAACGCGTTAATTAATTCAGAAAGCTTTTCAGCGCCGAGTTCCTCATAAGGAATCGTAAAATTTCGATTCATTAGTTATACTCCTTTGTGTCTTTCTTTGCCCATAAATGAAATACGAATGATGTTTCCGTTATATAAATTTCATTTAGGCGTTACATTCATTCTAGCAACGGAATGATGTTTTAACAAATAAAGTGCCCTGCAAATAATTTGTAGGGCTCTTTACATCCATATAAACTATGCTAGAAACGCATATATATAGTAGGTTTATTTGTTTATTAAAAAATTTTATCGTAGGAACATTTACATGTTAAAAATCTATATACTCACATCAATTTAAAAATGAAATCGTTTTTCTATAAGCTATACGTTTACATAGTTCATTACTTTTTTTACATAATTCTGAGTTTCCTGGAAAGGTGGAATTCCTCCATATTTCTTTACATTTCCTGGACCGGCATTATATGCGGCAAGTGCTGTTTCTATATTGTTATCAAATTGGTCCAGCATTTGACGTAAGTATTTAGCCCCTCCCATAATATTCTGTTCTGGATCAAAGCGGTCTTTCACCCCTAAATAGCTTGCTGTTGCAGGCATTAGTTGCATTAAACCCGATGCCCCGGCAGAACTAATGGCAGACGCATTGAAATTCGACTCCTGCTTCATTACTGCGGTAATTAATTTTTCCGGAATATTGAATTTTTTTGCGGCAGCCGTAATTTCAGCCTGATACTTTTCTGCCCCATTAAAGAAATTATTTACATCGATTTTACGAATATAATCTGTCATATATGATTCAAGATTGATTGGTGGTACGTTCGTTGCTTGAAGGTGTTGAGTACCTGCTGAATCCGTTGAGTTTGTTGAATTTTCTAACAAAAATGAAGCGATATAATTATTGGTAGGTGAATTTTGCAGCTCTGTATTTGTGAATTGCTGTAAAGTACCTACATCGCCAAGTCCATTAAGGGATTGCCCATTTAAAATATCACTCATTAAATCAGAAAATAAAGTTGAATTCGATGAGGATAACGTACTCGAGCCTGGTTGGTGTGATGTATTTATGTTTTGTATTGCCTGTAGTTCCAACAATGACTTCATTGATGAAATATCCATGACAGCACCTAGCCTTTCTGATTATTCAATGCCATCATAAATCGCACAATTTTCTTTTGTGCGGGCTGTGGCTCAATTGAATGGTTTACTAAAAATGTTGAAAAAATCTTTTTTCCAATCTTTTCATCATTTGTCTCATATTCTACCTCATAATCGTCGCAGTGCAAATAAAAAGAATGATCGAACACAAGTAAGCCACCCTCGTATGGTATCTCTACTCGGTCTGTTGTCAATGTTCCGTAGCAGTGTAACGTGTTCATAGGAATGTCAAAAAGTGCTAAACGCTCATTTACAGCAGGCAATAAAATGCTCTTGCCAGCCAGCATTTGGTCGGCTTGTTCCCTTGTTATAAAATCGGTTGTTTCTAAATGTTGATGTTCTGATGTTTTTTCTTTTAATGTACACTCGATTGTTTCTCCAATCTCTCGAATTCGCAGCGCACATTGGAGTTCCTTTAAATGGTTCCCGGATGTATCAAAGTAATGGTTAACTTGACGAATAATCTGCTCTGGCTGTATAGAAAAGGCCTGAAGAAGCCCTTCATATTGAGCTTTTGTTATAATATTTTTAAATTCTATTTCGATATGCTGTGTCATTTTTTAATCTTCCTTTGCTGTCTTGGTTTTTCTTTTAAATCACTAAAACGAAACTGCACCAATTGATAGTCCTATGGTAAAATATGAAGTGAAGGTCCGTAGAGGATGGCATAGATTTTTCAACATAAATTTCATGCCCGTTTAAAAAAAATGCAACATAACACGTTGAGGCGTTATTGAAAAAGGAGTTCAATTCATTGAGAAATGTATATATAGTTAATCAATTTCAAGCAGTACATAATGAAATCCATTTTATTTTAAATGAAAAGAAACAACTTAGCCAATTACAACCTGTAGGACAAGTGATTGTTGATTCGGATAATGAGGCGTTTCTTTATATCATAGAAGAAAATGATGCATATAGTTATATTGGTTTTCCACAAGCTATATGGTCGCAATTAGTACAAATGTTAAAGTCAGGGCAACAGCCATATTTAAAAGTAGAAGATGGTTTGATGCCTCTTAATCAGTTTACCGATGAATTAAAAGGATTGCTTTACAATATAGTAGGAAACAGTAACTATGGTAATCGCTTTGTAGAGGCCGTAGAAAAGGAATTTGCTGATTTTTTGTAAAGAGTGAATCTGCAGTTTAAAGGTGTTGAAATGAAAAAAAGCGTCATTTCGTGCGATTTAAGTGTGAAATGTGTTTTTCTTATGCACAAGAAGTATAATTGTTTGAAACAACGTGTTTTGGAATAGTGTGATATGAAAGTACTATTTCAAGTTGGGGGGCTTTGTAAATGGGGCAGTGGGAAGTATTTTTAAGTCCATACCGACAGGCAGTGGACGAACTGAAAATTAAATTAAAAGGAATGCGTTCGCAGTTCGGGATCATGAGTGCAAATTCACCAATTGAATTCGTAACAGGTCGCGTTAAACCACTTGCGAGTATATATGATAAATCGTTTGATAAAGGGATACCATTTGAACCGAATCCGCGCCTAGGCAATGAATTACAGGATATTGCAGGCGTACGTATTATGTGCCAATTTGTGGACGATATTGCTACAGTGACGGAATTGATTCGCCAGCGTAATGATATGAAGGTTATTGAAGAAAAGGATTATATTACACATAGTAAACCGAGTGGCTACCGCTCCCATCATATAATTGTAGAATATCCTGTAGAAACGATTCAGGGCCGCATTGTTGTCGTTGCCGAAATTCAAATCCGTACATTGGCCATGAACTTTTGGGCATCTATCGAGCATTCATTAAACTATAAGTATAAGGGAATTTTCCCAGAAGAAATAAAAAATCGATTGCAAAGTGCGGCTGAGGCGGCATTTCGTCTGGATGAGGAAATGTCCTCAATTAAAAGTGAAATCCATGAGGCCCAAGCATATTTTAGTGAAGTAAAAGAAGCAACTAATACAGCTATTCATAAGTCAACTGACAAAGAGGAGCGTGAAAGCTAATGAAGTTTGCAATTCAATCACGCAGAGATGACCAATCAAATGAATTGATGGAGCTCGCAAAATCTTATTTAATCGATTTCGGGTTGAAATTTGATGAGGAAGAGCCTGAAATTGTTCTTTCCATTGGCGGCGATGGGACATTATTGCATGCATTTCATCGCTATTTGCATCGTTTGGACAAAACAGCATTTGTTGGTATCCATACTGGGCATTTAGGTTTTTATGCTGATTGGAAACCTTCCGAGCTGGAAAAGTTAGTATTGTCTATTGCTAAAAGAGAATTTAACGTAGTTGAATATCCGCTGTTGGAAGTGCAGGTACATCGCCATCACTCGGACTCCAGCACTTATTTGGCACTGAATGAAGCTACGATAAAATCTCCGGACGTTACTCTTGTAATGGATGTTGAGCTAAATGGGGAGCATTTCGAACGGTTCCGTGGTGATGGATTGTGTATTTCGACACCATCCGGCAGTACAGCATACAATAAAGCTTTAGGTGGAGCAATTATCCATCCAACATTACAAGCGTTTCAAATTACAGAAATGGCTTCGATCAACAATCGTGTCTTTCGTACTGTAGGTTCATCCTTAGTGTTGCCTGCACATCATAATTGTGTATTAAAGCCAGTCCATGAGCAGCAATTTAATATGACGGTAGACCACATAAGCATGACGGAAACAGATGTAAAGTCGATTACCTTCAATGTTGCAAATGAAAAAGTGCGATTTGCGCGCTTCCGACCATTTCCATTTTGGGAACGTGTACATGATTCATTTGTGTCGAATGAATAGAATGAGGTTATATGGATAAAAGATTTCAATTACAATTTGTTAATTCAATAGAAAACACGCTGTTGCGTGATGCGATTGCTCAATGGGGAATTTCGAAGCGTGCTTTGACTGCCATCAAGTTTGATGGTGGTGAACTTTTGGTCAATGGGGAAGAAAAAAATGTACGGCATAAGCTTAAAATTGGGGATGTTGTAACAATTATTTTTCCGCAAGAGGAAGTTAGCGAAGGTCTGGCCGCACAAGTAGGTGCTTTAGCCATTGTGTATGAAGATGAGGCATTACTCATATTGGACAAGCCCTCTTTTATGAATTCAATCCCTTCAAGAGAGCAGCTAAACGGCAGCATCGCAAATTATGTATATGGTTATTTCGTTCAACAGCAACTCGCTTCTACGGTGCATATTGTTACACGACTCGACCGTGATACATCAGGACTGATGGTAATTGCGAAACATCGTCACATACACCATATCATGAGTGGTCAGCAAAAAAATGGATGCATTCATCGTGAATATGAAGCAATTGTAGAAGGGTATGTAGAACAAGATCAACAGTCTATAATTTTACCAATCGGACGAAAAGATACCAGTATTATTGAACGTGAAGTCCGTGCTGATGGTCAATTTGCACATACAGATGTATCGGTAATAGCGCGTAAAAATAATATGTCTCATATTCGCCTTAAGCTCCATACTGGGAGAACGCATCAAATACGAGTTCATATGGCTCATATAGGGCATCCGTTAGTAGGGGACGAATTATACGGTGGAAGTAGGAAATTAATAAACCGTCAAGCACTCCATTGTCGAAGTATACAGTTCGAACATCCATTAACGAAAGAAAATATGCATTTTTGCAGCAAGCTCCCAACTGAAATATCGAGTCTTATTATTTAATAGAAGATGCCAATTCCTGAATTGGTGTCTTTTATTTTTTGATGAAAAAGGGAATATACTGGAGAGGGACTATCTGAAAGTTGTTTATATATATGCATAGAAGGATTTCACACAATGGATATTTTTAATCTAACCGCATAGTAAAGACAATATTTTCCCTCCTTGACGAACTGGAAAAATTAATAATAAAATAGTTCGTTGCTATATTAATATTGATTATGGCAATATGAAAGTTAATTTTGATGTTGCGAAAATTGGAAATTGTAAGCATATAATAGAATTACTACAGTAATTGAAAGGAGGGGACAAGCATGATAGAGGAAAAAAAGAATGAAGTCCAGTATGATGAGGAATTTTTGCGAATGCTACTCGATGAGGAAAATATTGAGGCATTCCGTGAACATTTTTTAGTTCTCCATCCATTTGATCAAGCAAAGTTTTACGAAGAGGTAGGTCCAGATATAAGGCAGGTTATTTATCGTTACTTGTCTCCTCAGGAAATGGCCATTATTTTTGAGTCGACAGAAATTGAAGATGATGAATATGAAAATTATTTAAATGAAATGGATCCATCCTATGGTGCTGCGATGCTAGGATTTATGTATACCGATAATGCGGTGGATATATTAAATGAATTAGACACTGAGCAACGAGAAAATTACTTAGATATGATGGATGACGAAACTGTTGATGAGATCAATGAGCTTTTAGGCTATGAGGAATACACAGCAGGGGCAATCATGACAACTGAGTATGTTTCGGTTCTGGAGAGTTCAACTGTTCGTGAAGCGATGCGGGTATTACGCCAAGAAGCGCAGACTGCCGAAACCATTTATTATATTTTTGTTGTCGACAGCGCTCATCGACTACTTGGTGTCATGACGTTACGAGAATTGATTGTCGCAGAAGGAGATTTATATATTCGTGATATTATGAGTGATCGTGTCCTTTCGGTGAAGGTGACCGACGACCAGGAAAATGTCGCAAACTTAATGAAAGACTATGACTTTTTGGCAATTCCGGTTATTAATGAAAATCGAGAACTCCAGGGCATCATTACATTCGATGATATTATCGATGTTATTGAAGAAGAAGCAGAAGATGACTACTCAAAACTTGCGGGTATTTCGGACATGGATGACAATGATGCAGGACCGATTCGAGCAGCAGGAAAACGTTTGCCTTGGTTGATTATTTTATTATTTTTAGGGATGCTTACGTCAGGATTAATGGGGATATTTGAAGCAACTCTCGATAAAGTCGCATTACTAGCAACGTTCATTCCACTCATTTCTGGCACATCAGGAAATAGTGGTACACAGGCACTAGCTGTAGCGATTCGTGGTATTGCTACAGGAGATATCGGAGGCAAAAGTAAGTTCAAGCTTGTCCTTCGTGAATTAAGTACAGGTATAATTATGGGATTGGTCAGTGGTGCTATTGTAGTGGGGATTATTTTCTTTTGGAAAGGTACCTTGATAGTAGGTTTACTTGTCGGGGCATCGATCTGTTGTTCCATTGTTGTCGCCACATTAGCGGGATCATTTATTCCGATTATCATGCATAAGCTTGGTGTCGACCCTGCCGTTGCATCAGGTCCTTTTATTACGACGTTAAACGACGTCACGAGTATTGTTATTTATTTAGGATTGGCTACGACCTTTATTGGTCTTATTCTATAAGTAACGATTTGAAACTTTATTGCATATTGTATGAAAAAGGATGTGGAATGTGGAAATTCATCCATTACTTTTTATTGCAAGTCCGAGTTATATTCAAGAAAAGAAAATTGAGGAGGAAAGTACGTCTATTTATGTACGTCCTATCCCTGAAAAAATTGAAAACTCCCTCATTGCCCGACAGCTTAATTATTTCTCCAAGCCAATGAAGGAGCCAAGAATGTTATTGTTTATTTTACAATCAGGTGAAAGAATACATGCTTCCATTGATAAAATAAATGGCAGTCAAGTATTATTGAATTGTTTTCAGACAAAGCGCTGGATCCATGCAAATGAAATTGTAATGATTCATCATACGGTTTAAAATGAGGAGCCAATTATTTGGCTCCTCATTTTTATATTTCAATTAGTCACAAATGCCAAGGTCCACATCATCGATACATTGAACAGCACAGAAGCAATCTAAATCAACTGTAATACAGCTGTCTGAAGCTTCGAATTGTGTAACTCTACATACTTCACGGAAATCAATCTTAGAACCACAATTACTTAATAAATCTACTGGATCCCCATTTGAATCTTCTGGTATTAGAACTCGTAATGTTGCACAGCAGCCATCAAAAATATCCTCTACACGGAAATAAATCGATACACATGGAGAAGACGATCCGTTACCTGAAAATGTAGCAAAGAACGGTGAGCCATCTTTATTTAATAATGTAAACACACGTGTATCAGCATTTGAACGTGCAGGGTTAACAATTCCTCCAAGTGGCTCTAAGAAGCAGTTTGTTGTACATTTATTACAATCATCCTGTACTGCAGCATTTTGAATTTCTAAAATTGCGCGAACAACTTCACAAACACACCCTTTTGAAGAGTGATTGCCTGAATCACTATTTCCTCTTCCACAACCCATAATTTTCACCTCCTAAAACTTAACTCTATCTAAAATATGACCTGTTTCCTGAAAGAATCGGGCGAATGATGGGGCTTTATAAAACTTCCTTGGGCCAATGAATAATTCAAAATACGACAGGTTATACTTGGAGAAAAATGGACATAAGGGGGACTGTCATGCGAAAAGCGCTCTTAGGAATAAGTTTAATTGTAATTCTTACTGGTTGTGGTGATCGTGAGAAGGTAGTGACTTATTCGAAAACAGACAATACGCAACATCAGCATGAAGTTGAAAAACTTTTTGAAAAGGATTCAGAAATTGAACAAGTAAATATTGTCGTAATTGAAAATGAATTATTTGTAGCAATGCAACTAAAGCCTTTAAAAAAGTGGAATCGTAAAAAAATTGAAGATCGTTGGCAGAAGAAGTTAGAAAAGCAATTTGCCAATACTACAGTAAATGTTTCGGCTGATTTTAAAATGTTTTGGGAGTCGACCAAACTTATGGAAGAAAAGGATCAAAAAAAAATGATGGAAGAATTACAGCATTTAAAAAAGCTTGCGAAGGAGGAAACGTAATTTGAAACAACAACAATACAATACTTTAAAGGATCAAATTACACCAAAAATACCTATACTCATAAACTGTTTAAAGGCTTTTGTTGTGGGCGGTTTAATTTGCTCTATAGGACAAGCAATATCATTTTTATACATGATCTTTTTTGATTTCACGGAAAAGACTGTGGGCAATCCGACTGTAGCAACGATGGTTTTTCTCGCAATGCTTTTAACCGGGTTTGGTCAATATCGGAAACTCGGACAGTTTGCGGGGGCCGGAAGCGCTGTACCTGTAACTGGGTTTGGAAACGCGGTAATTTCTGCAGCAATTGAACATAGATCCGAAGGGCTTGTTTTAGGCGTAGGTGGCAATATGTTTAAACTTGCAGGATCAGTTATTTTATTCGGAGTTGTATCCGCTTTTTTTGTGGCGCTAATTAAATTGATATTAGTATCGGTAGGTGTCGCATCATGGTGATCGTATTTCAATCAAAACCAGCAATTCTTTCTTCGGGCGTTGTTGTAGGTCCATTAGAAAAGCGGAGTGTTTTCCAAACATATTTTGATAAGATAAGTCAGGATGAACGGGTTCAAAAATCCACGAATGAGCAAGGTAATACAATGCTCATCTCAGATGCTTGTCAAATAATATTGAAGAAATCGAATTTAAATAATTTGGATATCGATTATTTATTAGGCGGCGATTTAGTCAATCAAATGACACCTACAAATTTTGCCGCACGTGAACTGGCGGTTTCATTTATAGGACTGTTTTCAGCATGCGCAACCTCTGTTTCATCGATGATAATTGCAGCTTTGTTAACAGAACTCGGCGCAAGTGATTTCGCTATTGCTGGAGCATCTAGTCAGCACAATTCTGTCGAACGACAATTCCGTTATCCTATTGACTATGGTTCTCAAAAACCAGCTACTTCACAATGGACTGTAACTGCTGCAGGATTTGTTTTAATCGGAAAACATGAGCAAAAGCTTCCATATATAGAAGCGGCGACTGTGGGGAAAGTGATTGATTATGGTGCAACAGATCCCTATCATATGGGCGGAGCAATGGCGCCAGCAGCATTTGATACAATTCAAGCGCATTTACAAAAGCGCTCACAAAAACTGGAAGATTATGATGTTATTATGACTGGTGATTTAGGGAAAATCGGATTAAAAATTTTAATTGCAATGTTCGCACAAAGCGGTGTGAAAAAAGAAGATTTATCAAGATTCCGTGATGCAGGTGCAGAGTTTTATGGGGAAGATGCATCGTTTTTAGCAGGGGCAAGTGGTCCAGGCTGTTCAGCTGCAGTTTATAGTGGCTACATGATGGAACAATTTAAAACAGGCCGCTATAAGCGCGTATTATTAGTAGCAACTGGTGCACTTTTATCGCCGCTTACTTTTCAGCAGGGTGACACAATCCCGTGCACAGCACATGCAATCGAAATTGGAATGGGGTGAGGACAATCGGCTTTTCATTTTTATTGGCATTCGTAGTAGGTGGTATCATTTGTGTAATAGGGCAGTTAATAATGAATATAGGAAAGTTGACACCCGGTCATACATTATCAATATTAGTCGTAGCAGGAGCGATTTTAGATGGACTTAACTTATATGAGCCTCTGATTAATTTGGCAGGAGCAGGTGCGACAGTACCCATTACCTCTTTTGGGAATTCGTTAACACATGGGGCGTTGGCTGAGGCTGAAAAACATGGTTGGATTGGTGTTTTAACAGGCATGTTTGAGGTGACGAGTTCTGGAATAAGTGCAGCCATTATATTTGGATTTATTGCAGCATTAATATTTAAACCAAAAGGCAAAGTAGACTAGACGAATACCCTCCTTTTTCTTGTGTGTATGCATACACTACAAAATAGAAAGGGGGGTTTAGTATGTCAGGATACGGATATGGTTGGCAACAACAACAACAAGGTTGGCAGCAAGGTTGCGATTATGGATATCCAAGTTATGGATCTCCAGGTTATGGCGGTAGCAATAGTGGCACGTTTGTACTAATTGTTGTACTATTCATTTTACTTATTATCGTTGGTAGCGTGATCATTTAAGGAGGTATTTTCAAATGGAACGTTCATTTTTTAAAAATATTGAGCGTAAAACAGGCGTTGACTTTGATGAAATTATGAATCTTGCAAATGCATTGACATATGCAGATTTTTCGGATGAAAAGCAAGTTCGTAAAATCGTCAAAAAAGTGAGTAAACTAGCAAATAAACCGGTATCTAGTGAGCTAGAAGAAAAAATCGTGGCATCAATCATTCAGGACGGTAAATCATTAGATTTTTCAAAAATCGAAAAAATGATGAAATAAAGTTCACTGCAGTTCAAGATATGAGATAATCTGGAAAGACACGTGAATACAGATTGTGCTTATTTTTAGCAACATCTATAACAATGATAGCCACCAAGCAAATCTACTTGGTGGCTATCGTTTCCTATAAATAGATATAACATATCATATGGAAAGAATAATACAATCTTTTAAATACTCTTTTCCATGGCACGATGCGGAATGCCGGCGTCCATGAACTCAGGAGAAATTACAGCGAACTCCAACTTTTCGTAGAAAGGTACGGCATAGCTTTGAGCATTAAGCTTAAGCTTTTTAAATGCTGCATTTTTTGCATATTCTTCCACTGCCTGCATAATTAATACACCGAGGCGCTTCCCTCGATAGCTATTCAAAACACATACTCGCTCCACCTTGCCAACTTTTGGCTCGATTTCACGTAGACGCGCTGTAGCAATCGTATTTTCACCTTCATTTACAAGAAAGTGGATGGCTGTTTCATCATATTCGTCTATTTCTAAGCTTAGTGGAACACCTTGCTCTTTGACGAAAACTTCTTTCCGTAAAGCATATGCGCGTTCACGGTCTTCGTCAGTTGTTACTAACTTTACTTCAAACACGTATTACTCAGCTCCAGTCAATTTGTATGTTTCATAAGTTGTCCATGAGCCATCTTCTAATTGGTACAGTAAATGGAAACGATCGATTACATCCTTTTCATCAACACCTACCATGCGCAGCTGACCATAAACATCATCATGTTCGGAAGCGCTCAACTTTTGTGCAATTGTAATATGTGGTACAAAGACATGCTTTGGCGCACCAAAATTGATTTTTTCTTGAATCAGCTTTTGAATGTTTTCCAATTGCGGTGTTGGATCAATTCGGAAAAAAATCGTATTCGTAATAGGGTAAAATGAACTGATTCGTGAAGCATGAATTTGTAAAGGGGCAAATTGTGATGCCACCTGCTGTAAATTGCTGGATATTTGATCCATTTGGGCTTCATCCGCATCAAATGCATCTTTCAAAGTAATGTGAGGTGTAATTAACGCATAATGTGGGTCATAACGTTTGCGATAAGTGTTCGCTAAATCTTGTATTTTCTTAGATGGAAAAGCAACAATACCATATTTCAAATTCATTACCCCCTAGAAAATTATTCAAATTTTATCAGCCTTTAGGTGCCCAATTTTCCCTTGGGAAATTTTTTCAGTAAATTAAAAAAACTGGACATTAATACCCCGTAGGCGCAATTGATATAAGTATAACAGAAAAAACTATGAATAAACATTTAAGAACCCATTATTATCCGAAAATTTCAATTAATGCGCGTTTTAAATCGGGCTTCCAATATGTCCATGTATGATTGCCATCGAATTCATCATAAAAGGTCTCAATCCCATGGTTTATCAACAATTGGTGAAGTTCACGGTTTGGTGTCAGAAAATCTTTGACGGTATTATCTTTTAAAGTCACTTTATCTTCTTGTAGTCCGATAATATGGTACACCGAAAGAAAATTGATGTTGTTTGCACTGCGAACAGCTTGTAATACATATTCATCTACATAAGGCGATTGCAAAGCAGCTTTACCGAAAATATTTGGATAATGGATAGCAGTCATTAATGAAATCGTTGCAGCCATGGAATCTCCGATTAAAGCGCGCCCGCCACCTATTTGTGCCGTTGAGTACTCTTCGTCTAAGTAAGGCACAAGCTCATGCGCCAAAAATCGCATATATGCTTCAAATTGGTCGCCTGTTGGAGTATATTTTCGCTTACGATCCACATAATTTTTGTATGGGACACCGACGATAATTGTATTTTCGATAATATAGCCATCTATTAGTTCGTCCGCTAAACGTGGTATGCCACCAAGCTGGAAGTAATCTTTACCATCGGAAGCGATTAAGATGTTATATTCGTACAGTGGAGAATAGTTTGCTGGAATATAAATTAACAGCTCCAACTCCTCGTTTAATGCCTTGCTAAAAAAAGCAACGTCTTTTACTGTGCCTTTTTCCAAAGTTGTCACCCCTGTCTATTGATGTATTCAAAATTGTATCATAAAGAAAAATAAAGGTGTAATATAGAGGGTAGACAAGTGAATGGGCGCTTAATATAAATAAAGGTGAGGATATATTTATGCATAATAAAAGAATTCGTGTACATTCAGATGAAGTGACGAAAGCTACACATGACGCTCTAGAACGCCGCCATGTAACTATTGAAGATATTGCTGAAATCGTTTATACGATGCAATCCCCATATAATGAAGGTTTAACGATTGAACATTGTATTCAGTCGGTTGAACGTGTGCTAACTAAACGTGAAGTACAGCATGCGGTCTTAGTCGGAATAGAACTTGATGAACTAGCCGAAAAAAGGTTATTATCTGCGCCGCTTCAAGCTATAATTGAATCAGATGAAGGGTTGTTTGGGGTGGATGAAACACTGGCATTAGGTTCTGTATTTACTTATGGAAGCATTGCGGTGACAACATTCGGTCATTTAGATAAGCAAAAGATCGGTATTATTGAGAAGCTTGATACAAAGGCTGGGGAATCAGTTAATACATTTTTGGATGATTTAGTTGGAAGTATTGCGGCTTGTGCAGCATCACGCCTGGCACACCGTATGCGCGATTTAGAAGAAGAAGGCGGGACATTTGCAGATATTCCCCCGGTTGAATTAGGACCTGCACCAAAGTTGAACACGGAGATATAGAAAGGGTTTAAACGATAACAATGGAATTAAAAGATATTAAAACGCTCATTACGAGTGGAACAATCATTTTAGCAGTAGGGTTATATTTAGTATTCAGCGAACCGAAGCAAGAGACAGAGCAGACAGATTCACCGGCAATTACAGAGCAAAATAGTGCATATAACATTACACCTGAAATGGTAATGGACAAAACAGGGAAACAACTGGTTGATGTGAAGTTTTTAAATGCTAATGACGGAGATACATTCAATGTTGAAATTGATGGTAAAACAGAGCGAGTGCGCTTACTTATGATCGATACACCTGAAATGAACTATAATAAAGGCGAACCGATGCCATATGCTGAAGAAGCGAAGGCACGTACTACCGCGTTATTGGAAAAGGCGGATTCAGTTCAGCTATTGTTCGACAAAGGTCCAGAAACGGATAATTATGACCGGCTGTTAGCATACGCATTTGTTGATAATATCAGCTTGCATGAAGTTTTATTAAGTGAAGGCCTTGCTGCAGTGCGTTATGTAAATAAACCGAACGATACATTGGAAAAAGAGCTGCTGGAAATTCAACAACAGGCTGAACAGAAAAAACTCAATATTTGGGCCCACGACAATTACTTACAGCATGACGGATTTCATCCAGAAGAAGTGAGTAAGTAAATAGATTTCTCTTAAAAAAATTGACTATATGCAAATCGAGAAGGTTCGATTTGCATAAGTTTTTTTTTATTTACAGTGGAAACAATTTTTGAAAAATATATTTGTTCTCTCGAAATATTTTGAAGATTTGGAAGTGATATGGTACACTCATTGTTATGTGAATAAGGATTGCAGAATAAAGGTGCTCAATTTGAGCTTAAAAGGGAATTCGGTGAAAAACCGAAGCTGTTTCCGCAACTGTAAATGTAGACGACCACAGAGTATACCACTGTCGAATGAAGAAAAATGCTTCTAGTAGATGGGAAGGTTCTGAATGGGATACATGAGCCAGGAGACCTACCTTTATTTTATCGTATTAACTCTCTTCGGAAGCTAGGAGAACTTACGGCAAATAGACGGGCAGGTATATTTTATACCCTTTTTTTCTGTTGTTTACCGGTGTTTCTCTAAATGGAGAAGCACCGTTTTTTTGTTGTAGAGAGTTAAGAGCAAAAACATTCACTATAACAAAATAGGAGGTTTTTGTAAGTGAAAATTTATAAAAAGTGGTTAAGTATTGCGATTATATTCATATTGTCATTTTCGCTATTATCACCCGCTGCAATCGTGAAAGGGCAAGGATTTGAAGCAGAAGAATCAAATGCCACTTCTAGTACATACAACCATGATGAACAGAGTCTTCACCCTAATGATGAGACGTCAAAGAATGCACCTTCATTACCGACAACGAGTGACAGTGCGCAAATCAATTCCTCAAACTTATCTGAAGTTCTCCCTTCAGGCTATGTGACGGTATCAGTAGAAAAATTTACACTTGGACAAGGATATGCAATTGACCCCATCCAAGTTCCTTTTTATGAAGGGGAAATGGCAGGACAAGTAGTTGCCAGAGTACTTGGAAGTGGTAACTATAATAATGGTATGGATGAAGAAAATATCTCATACCTTGCGAATATTAAAGATGCAGAAAGCACTGTTAATATTCCGACATATATTCAGAAGGAAATTTTGAAAAGCGGTTCTACAATAGGAGCGAGAACTAACAGCGACTGGCTTGGACAGTTTGACTATACCGATATGTCAGGCTGGATGTATACTGCCAATCATAAATTGCCGGATGTAGGTATGAGTGAATATGAAGTTACAGACGGAAGTGTAATTCGGTTACAGTTTACAGTATACGGTTACGGTGGTGACCTTGGTTTTAGTTTTGAATTACCCTATATCGAAGTCGCTAACAAAGACAGGCTTACAGCAAAGGTTGCCGAAATTAATAGTAATCCGGATAAAGGAGTAATTTTAGCTAATCAAAGTGTAAAATCTGCCTACGACGCTGCTTATGAACAGTTAAAAGATATGGAAAGCAGTCAAACAAATATTGATGACGCTTTAAAACAATTAGAAGCTGCTCTTGAGGGGCAAGTAGATGTAATAATAACTGATAAAACTGTATTACAAACAGCAGTTAATACTGCTGAAGTAAATAAAGATTCAGTAAAAATAAGCTCTAATGGCAAAGATGTGGAACCTATAGAGTATTGGGTTACTCAAGCCGAGTTTGACGCTTATACAAATATCATTGTTTCTGCACAACAGCTTATTGCAGATCAAGCAGTAATTCAAGATACTATCGATGCTAAAGTTTTGGCACTAAATCAAGCAACAGATTCATTTAATGCAGTAAAAAAAGAAGGATTAAAAAATGCTGTACCTACAGTAAATGAAGTGAAATTCACTATTGCACCAAAGACCGTTACATTCAAGCTTTTTGATGCTAACAATCAGGAAGTAAATATCGGAACTGGTGTTGTAGGTACGTATAAAGTATATACAGCAAATTTACAAGCCGGTGATTACCGTTATGAAGGTTTTGACAGCAGCGAGAAAAGTGTTGGTGGTGGTAAACTAACTGTTACAACTGAACCAAAGCAGGAATATCAGTTCCGTCAGCTTAATTTTAAGGCAACCAACACAAACTGGAAAGTCGGAAATGACTATACCATTAAAGTAGGCCTGGATAGCTACGACGACACGTCATTAAAGTTTGGTGATGAACTGTCAAGTGGTCACATACCTGTATTAGGTCTCACAGGAAAAACATACTTTTACTCTTTTGAACCTATTTCAACACACAAGGAATACACAGCTCTAAAAAATAGTATTACAGTAACAATTGCAGGATCGGCACAATCAATTAGCGGGTCCATTCCTTTTTCAGGGAATGTAACATTCACAGTACCTCTGGAAGCGGAATTGTTTTTAGGACGAAAAATTAAACATTTCATTTCATTTGAAGAAATTAAGCCTGAAGGTGAAGCGACTGTAAATAGTAATGGAACAAAAACATTTTCGTACAAGCTTGCTAACAATGGGCAATATAACTACCGTGTTAGCCAAGAAGGAAAACTTACAAATACAGGTATATTTACAGCCAACGCACAAAATGCTGCCTTGGAAGTCACACAAAAGCAGCTGGATATTTTATCACCGAGAGCAGTCTTAAATAAAGGTACACATTTCGAGGGGAATATTTATCTAAATATCAACGAACAAAACCATTTAAAATTAAGTCAAGGCGATAACTTTAAATTGCTTCCTCTTCGTAGTTGGCAAGCTCTAATAGATGGCATTACGAACTACTTCTTCGAGCCTGATTTTAACTATGAAATCATTACAGGTAATGACGTAGTTGAAATTGAGCCTGGAAAACCAGGGAGCTATGCCATAGTAAAAGCAATAAAAAATGGGACAGCTATTGTAAAAGTTACGTACGATGCTCTGAAGGTTAATGGTTCAACAGATATTAAAGCGGCAGATGATGCGTATAGCGCCATTTGGCCAGAAAATGTCGGTGTATTCGTAGTAACTGTTGGTCAAGGTAAAACAGGTATTTCAACAGGAATTGAAAGTAATAAAGAACGTAATCAAAAGGCAAATGAAAAAAAGGTAAATAACCTTCAAAACGGCATTTATGATGCAGATATTGATAGTGTTTACTATGTTAAAGGTGAGCCGGGAGCGTTTTTCAAATTTACGCCAACTGCCAATAGTACAGTAAGTATTTTACGCCCTGAAATTAATCATGCAGCAGGTACTGTTTCTTATGGCAATGCTGAATTTTCAACAGAAAATATAACGTTAAACGAAGATGGTTCTTATACGGTATTACTAACTGAAGGACGTAATATAGTTAAAGTTGAGAAGGACGGTAAGGCTGAATATCATGTAATGACTGCGCGTCCGCTTGACATAACAATTGAGAATGTTACAAATCCTAATGGGGAAATTGCAGCAGGAGATAAAGTGAAAGTTACATTTAAAGGTATTTCTTTCCCGGCCAACAAATTATCAGGAATATATAATTTCCGTGGTCAATTAAAATACCTAGGTGGAAATAATCATACATCCATTGTTGGTCAAGCAGTTCAATATAATATGACAACAATTGGAAACAGTATAACTTTTACAATTCCAGAAGACTATGAGGGCGAATACAGTTTGCATGATGGTCATATCCAATTAAGCTTTTTCGGAAGTCCTATCGGTGACCATCGAAATATTAACCCAACTGTAGGGGCAAATCCTAACTTTGCTGCTTCCGAAATAGAGGCATACTACGGCATTTTCCCGAAAATTACAATTATCGATGGTCCTGTTGATAAAACCAAACTACAGACATCGATTATTGAGGCTGGAGTAAATAAAGATTCCGTAAAAATAAGCAATGATGGAAAAGATATAGATCCAACAGAATATTGGGTAACGCAAGCGGAAGTAGATACTTATACAAATATCATTGTCTCAGCACAACAACTACTTGCAGATGAGAATAAAACACAAGTTGCAATCGATGCAAAAGTATTAGCATTAAACCAATCCACGGAAACATTTAATCAAGCGAAAAAATTAGGTGCAAAATCTAAAGTAATTATACCAACTCAACAGGCTTACAATACTGTTGGAAAATACATGATAGATAAATTACCGAATCCTAAATTCGGCAGTGAATGGTGGATTATTACTTTAGCTCGTGGTGGATATGAAGTTCCTGAATCCTATTACAACACTTATTACAATAATGTAGTGGACTATGTCATTTCAAAAAATGGCGACTTAGATCAAAGGAAATACACAGAGTATTCACGTCTAATCATTGCTCTTACCGCTATTGGAAAAGATCCTTCAAATGTCGGCGGCTATAATTTAATTGAAAAACTGTCAGATTACGATAAAGTCGTTTGGCAAGGTGTAAATGGTGCCTATTTTGCATTAATTGCGCTGGATACTTGGGGATTCGACTTACCAAATTCAGCAACTACTACACGTGAGAAACTGATTGATTTTATTTTAGATAAACAACTAGCAGACAAAGGCTGGGCTCTATCAGGAACTAAGGCAGATCCTGATATGACAGGGATGGCTATCCAATCGTTAGCGCCATATTACAACAGTAACCCACAAGTAAAAGAATCTGTTGATCATGCATTAGCTACATTATCTGCTATTCAAGAGGAAAATGGCGGCTATAAATCATGGAATACAGAAAATGCTGAAAGTGCAGCGCAAGTTATCACAGCACTAGCTAGCTTAGGAATAGATGCAAATCAAGACCCTCGTTTTAATAAGGTCATCTCGAATATTATGACCTACTACAGTAAAGAAGATGGTGGCTTTAAACATGTTCTGACTGAAACGAAAGCGAATGGTATGGCAACTGAACAGGTAGGATATACATTAGCTGCCTATCATCGCTTGTTAAACGGGCAAACAGCACTTTATGATATGACCGATACTAAGCAAAATAATCCATCAAATCCAGGAAACGGTGGAAACAATCCATCAAATCCGGGAGATGATGAAAATAATCCTTCTAAACCTGGTGACAGTGAAAATGGAAGTAAACCTGGCGCTGGAGGAGGAAATAACAGTCCAGGTGGTAATCTCGCATACGGCAAAACAACATTCCTAATTAAAATTTCCTCATCGGAAATTCCATTAAGAGCAACAACTGTTGATTTATTCCCAGGGGAAACAGTAGTTGACGTGTTAAAGCGTGTAACAGCAGAGAACGGTATTTCGTTAAGTTACCGTGAAACGCAATATGGTACTTATATTGAAGGTATAGCAGGTCTTTATGAGTTTGATCGTGGTCCATTAAGTGGATGGATGTATCGTGTAAATGGAAGCTTCCCATCATACTCTGCGGGAATTTATACGTTATCTCCCGGTGATACTGTTGAATGGCTGTACACACTGGATCTAGGAAAAGATATTGGCGGCTATGTGGATGGAATCGAAAATGGTTCAGCACCTGGTGCCACTCCTGGTGGAGGAGCAGAGTGTAAGGACGAAACAAAGGATTGTAAAGAAAAAAATAAATGTACAGATGAAGATAAACAATGTACAGAAGAACCAAGCAAGGATGAAGACAGTGAGGAAGAAAGCAAAGAGAATACAAAAGCTGAAATAACAGTTGAAGATGGCAGTGACAAAGCATTTATTACAGCTGAGAATATTCAGAAATACCTTGAAAATGATATGCAAACACTTGTCATTAAAATTAATGGCAAAAATTTAGAACTCCCAACGTCTTCATTAAAAAGCATTATTCTTGCAGAAGATGAAAAATTAGTTGCCTCTATTGTTTCAAGTACTGAGAGCAAAGAATTTACGGTGAATTTTGGAGTTGAGACTTCACAAGGACAAATAAAGCCTATTTCTCTGGGCAAAGAATATGTGAAAGTAACGCTACCAGCTGATGAGGTGAAACCAAATACTGTTGTTCTACAGCTTATTGATGGCGAGTATAAGCCTGTTCCACATAAAGTGATTAACGGCGAAATTGTATTATTTACAAAAATAAGCGGTACATTTGTCATTATTGAAAAGCAAGTTACTTTTAAAGATATAGAAAAGCTTGCAAATAAAGATGAAATAGAGTTTTTAGCCAGCCGTCTTATAATTCAAGGTAAAACTCCGGAGACGTTTGAACCAAACAAGCCAATAACACGTGCACAATTTGCCGCATTAGTTAGCCGGGCGCTGGGATTACAAACATCAGGAGAAAATCCGTTTAATGATACATCGGGCAAATGGTATGAGAAAGATATCCAAGCACTGTTTGAGGCCGGCATTACGAAAGGTACAACTGCTTCCACATTTAATCCGGAAGCGCCAATTACACGTCAGCAGGCAGCCGCATTTACAGGACGTATCCTTGAATATCTAAATGTAATGGCTAAGGAAAATGGTGACATTCATTTCAAAGATGCTAATAGAATCAGCGCTGAATATTTACGTTATATTGAGCTATTAAGCAGCCTCGATATTATGACAGGTAAAGAAGACGGAACATTTGATCCAAGAGAAAGTTTAACGAGATCGCAAACAGCAAAAATCCTGAAACGTGCGTTAACTATAGCAGACATGATGTAATTTCAAACTAACCCAATAGCACTTTGCTTTTGGGTTAGTATCTTTTAACTAGAATTGGGGATATCTAAATGAAGCAAAAATTAACGATGTTTATTATGCTACTACTTGCTGTTTTATTAATAGTTACACCCGTTTCTGCACAAAGTATTTCAACAATAGATGCTTATAAAACGACGGGTGATTATATTGTAAAACAAGCACCAAGTCCTAAGTTCGGTGATGAATGGTTTATTATTGCACTTGCTCGCGGTGAATATAATGTTCCAAAAAATTATTATGAAACGTATTATGAAAACGTTCTAAAACATATTCAGTCCATGAAAGGTGAATTACACAATCGTAAATATACGGAGTATTCACGTCTAATAATTGCTCTTACTTCAATTGGAAAAGATCCAACTAATGTAGGAGGATATAATTTAGTTGAAAAATTGGGGGATTTCGATAAAGTCATTTGGCAAGGTCCGAATGGTGCCTATTTTGCATTAATTGCGTTAGACACTTGGAACTTTGAACTTCCAAAAAGTGCTACGACTACAAGAGAAAAATTAGTAGATCATATTTTATCAAAGCAATTAGCTGATGGTGGATGGGACTTATCCGGAATGAAAGCAGATCCTGATATGACTGCAATGGCCGTGCAGGCACTGTCTACCTATAAAGATCGACCAAATGTAGAAAAATCAATAAATCGAGCGTTAGATACTTTACAAAAAATACAGGACGTTAATGGTGGTTATAAAAGCTGGGGAACATCCAACTCGGAAAGTGTAGCTCAAGTTATTACTGCATTATCCAGTATAGATATAGATTCAAAAGAGGATGCACGATTCTCTAAAGCATTCAATAGCTTTTTTACTTTCTACAATGCTAAAGATGGTGGGTTCAAGCATGTATTGACTGAAACAGCTTCTAACGGTATGGCAACAGAGCAGGCTTCCTATACACTGGCAGCCTATAATCGACTTTTGGCAGGAAAAACAAAATTATATGACATGTCGGATACAAAGAAAAATAAGCCTTCAACACCTGTTGAGCAAGAGAAACCAATTATAGCTCCTACTAAATTAAGCTTTAAAGATATTCAATCACATTGGGCAAAGGGTGATATTGAAGCTGCGGTAGCTAAAGGCTTATTAAAAGGATATGAGGATAATACGTTTAAGCCAAATAATCATTTAACACGTGTCCAAGCTGTATCCATTTTAGTTCGTTCATTAAACTTGACGAGTACACAACAAGCGCCATTTACAGATATAGACCGTTATAGTGAAATTACGAAAAAAGAAATCGCAGCAGCGTATGAGGCAAAACTATTAACCGTCAATTCAGGTGAATTTTTACCATCGGCACCTATAACACGTGAGGAATTATCGATTATGCTTTATCGTGCCTATACGTCTATAAATGGTCAAGCTTATATACCGAGCAAGGTAGTACCATTAAACGATATTAACAAGCTTTCGAATGAGTCAAAAAATGCGATTGCTTTATTATATGATTTTAATATTGCACAAGGTTCTAATGGAGCGTTTCAACCATTCAATTCATTAACAAGAGCGCATGCCGCAAAAATGTTTATTAACTTTTTAAAGGTAGTGGATAAATAATGAAAAGAACAATTCGCTTACTAACAGTTGTTATCTTCGTTTTTTTATTAGCGGCGTGTAATATTCAATCAGTCGAACAATATGAACAAATGAAAGAACAAGAGCGAAGTTTAGATTCAAAGTCTAAAATAGGCCAAGAACAAACAGTAAATCAGGAAATAAAAGATTCAGAAAAAAATCATGAAAATATAAAAGAAGATAAATCAGAATCAGATAATGAAGAAGCTAGCCCTCCAAAAAAAGAGGAAACTTCAGAAATAAATAATAAGAAACAACCAATAGAAAACCAGGAAAAGAAAGTGGAAGCTAAAGAAGAAGCAAAGGACTCGATAAAGTCAGAGCGGCAGCCTCACAAAGAATTACCGCCAAAAGAGGAGACTTCCAATAAAAAAACTGCTACTGATAATCAGAAAGTAGAAAAGCCGAAGCAGGTTCCTGTCGAAAAAAGTGAACTTCTAGCTGAAAAAAAGAAAACTGTTACAATTGCAATTCGCGTAGACACTTTGCTTAAAAATTGGGATAAGTTAGATCCAGCACTACAAAGTGATAAATATGTACCTAAAAACGGAGTCATATTAAAGCCGACAACGTACGAGCTATTATCTGAAAAAGATACCGTTTGGGACGTTCTACAACGTGCAACGAAAGAACATAAAATTCAACTTGAATATCAAGGGGCAAACGAAAATATTTATAACAGTGTTTATATAGAGGGAATTAATCATCTATATGAATTTAGCGCGGGTGAATTAAGTGGATGGATGTATAAAGTGAACGGTGTGTATCCTAATTATGGCTGTAGTCAATATGTTTTGAAAGATGGCGATGTAATAGAATGGCATTACACAGTTGATTTAGGACGCGATTTAGGACATGTCTGGAAAAGCAGCGAATGAAATCATTTGAAACTTTTCATCCACTGGTTATTTTCGCTTTTTTTGCTGCAGCTATTGGACTATCAATGTTTTTTATGCACCCGGCTTATTTAGTGATTACTATTTTCCTAGCAGTAAGCCTGAATATCGCCTTACGTAGAGGGCAGTTTTTTAAGGATTGGAAGCTATATGTTCCTTTATTTTTCCTTATGGCTATTATAAATCCATTAATTAGCCATAATGGGAAACTAGTATTGTTTTATATAAATTACAATGCCATTACAGTAGAGGCAATTGTTTACGGATTAAGCATTGCCACAATGATTGTTTCAATTATCCTATGGTTTAGCTGCTATAACGAAACGATAACTACAGATAAGTTTATTTACTTATTCGGTAAAATATCGCCGGTATTCTCTTTAACGTTATCGATTAGCTTAAGGTTAGTGCCACGTTTTCAACAGCAATTACACAAAATATCAAATGCTCAAAAGGTAATTGGCATGGATTATCGAAGTGGATCCTTATTACACCGTATTAAATGTACTATTCGAATTATATCCATTCTAATTACTTGGGCATTGGACAATGCAATAGATACGGCAGATTCCATGAAGGCGAGAGGTTATGGTATAGGGAAGCGGACATCCTTCTCTTTATTTATTTTTGAACGTCGCGACGGAATAGTTTTGCTTTTCATTATGTTCCTTTTAATGGTGAATATTTGGGCAAGTATAATAGGTACAACAACTTTTTATTTTTATCCGACTTTTTCAATCATTCAATGGGATTTAAAAAATATCCTATTTTATTGCAGTTATTTTCTCCTGCTTGCTATCCCAATAATAATCGAGATAAAGGGGGGAATCGAATGGAAATTGTTAAAGTCGAAAATGTAAGCTTTACATATCCAAATGAGTCAAAACCCATTTTGAAAAACATTAATTTAACTGTTGAACAAGGTGAATTCATTATTCTAATTGGTCAATCTGGTTGTGGAAAAAGTACATTACTACGACATTTTAAAAGTGAACTTTCTCCTCATGGTAAGAAAGCAGGTACATTTTTTTATGATGGTAAAAGGTTGGATGAAGTTATGCCTGAAAAGGCCGCATCGGAAATTGGCTATGTCTTTCAAAACCCGGACAATCAAATTGTAACGGATAAGGTTTGGCATGAATTAGCATTCGGTTTAGAAAGCTTGGGAGTAGATAAACATACGATGCGTAGGAGAGTAGCGGAAATGGCTAATTTCTTTGGTATTCAGAAGTGGTTTCACCAAAAAACTTCAGAGTTATCTGGAGGACAGAAACAGCTTTTAAACTTAGCCTCAATTATGGTGATGCAACCAAAACTACTATTGTTAGACGAACCAACATCTCAGCTTGATCCGATTGCTGCTATGGAGTTTATTCAAACGTTAAACCGTTTAAATAAAGAATTAGGCATAACTATAATATTGGTTGAGCATCGTCTTGAGGAGGTCCTTCCTATTGCTGACCGTGTTTTAATAATGGAAAAGGGGGACTTATTATTTGATGGCGACCCCCGGGAAATTATCAATACATTACCCCCAAAACATGAATTGATTACAGCATTGCCAACAGCTACAAAAATGTACCACCTATTAGATGGTGAAGGACCAGTACCTCTGACGATTCGAGAAGGACGAAAATGGCTAGCAAAGAAAAAGGTCGATTTACATACTGGGAAACAGCTTCCTGTGGCCAGTGGCATTTCTAATACAATAGTTTTGGAAGCAAAAGATGTAGCTTTCCGTTATGAAAAAAATGCTACTGATATTATCCAGCACTTAAATTTACAAGTGAAAAAAGGAGAATTTCTAACTATTATCGGAGGTAATGGAACAGGGAAATCAACGGTCTTGTCATTATTGGCTGGCTTACAAAAACCATATCGAGGGAAGATTCTCCTGCACGATAAATTATTGAAAACTTATCGTAATAAAGAGCTTTATCAAAAATTTATAACATTGTTACCACAGGAACCTAAAACATTGTTTGTTCAAAAAACGGTAAAGCAAGAGTTGGAAGATACAGCAAAATATCATAATATTTTGGATGATAAAGTTGAGGAAATGATAATGCAATTTCAGCTAATTCATTTACTGCAGCGGCACCCCTATGATTTAAGTGGTGGTGAGCAGCAGAAATTAGCCCTTGCAAAGCTATTATTAATAGAGCCGGAAATATTACTGCTAGATGAGCCGACAAAAGGGCTGGATGCTTATGCAAAAGAAGAATTGGCTACTATTTTGAAAAAACTACAAGTAAATGGACTGACAATTGTTATGGTGACACATGATATTGAATTTTCTGCTCAGCATAGTAGTCGCTGTGCTTTATTATTTGATGGAAATATCGTTTCAGAGGCTGATCCGCGTACTTTTTATAGTGGAAATAACTTTTATACTACTGCTGCACACCGTATTGCTAGAGGAATAATGAATGAAGTAATTGTTTGTGACGATTTGGTGATATTATGCAAAAAAGATTAAGTCTCATAATTTCTTTAGTTATCATTTTTATATTCATCCCTCTCACTTTATACGCCGGCATTGTACTGTTTAATGATAGAAAATATTATTTTATATCAATCATGATAATAATTTTAGCATCGATTCCATTTTTCCTTTCGTTTGAGAGAAGGAAGCCACAGCCTAGAGAGATATTGATAATAGCAGTTATGTCAGCCATTTCTGTCACAGGGCGTGCATTATTTGTTATTACACCGGGTTTTAAGCCTGTTGCAGCAATTGCAGCAATAACAGGTTTTTCACTTGGAGCTGAGGCAGGTTTTTTAACAGGTGCTATATCTGCTCTTGTATCCAATATGTTCTTTGGTCAAGGACCTTGGACTCCTTTTCAAATGTTTATGTGGGGAATGATTGGTTTTATTGGCGGACTATTAGGAAGGACAGGAATTATGCATAAAAAAATACCACTTATATTATTTGGGATTTTTGCGGGCATCCTATTTTCGTTTGGCATGGATATTTGGGGGACGATGTCTTTATATGGAGTGTTTAGCATGGAAGCTTATATAGTTGCTCTGACGTCAGCAGTTCCATTTACGATTGTTTATGCAGTGTCCAACGTAATTTTTTTATTAATACTTGCAAGGCCAATTCGTGAAAAGTTGGAGCGGATTAATAATAAATACGGGACATTTCAGTAAAAGGTATAGGGCAAGTGAAATTCGGTATAAGGAAAAAAGTTCAATTTCTTCTCTGTTAGACTGTAGACGAACTCGTATAAATTCGAGTTTGCTTACAGTCTTTTTTAATTAAATATAGGTTGAAAAATACCTAAGTGAAAAGTATATAATAATACAGTATAAATATAGTCAAGTTAAAATAACGACAAATTTATGAAGTTTTAATCGATTCACAAAAATTTTATACTAAAGAAGAATGTTGGTATTTGAGAAACAATCACTTTTATGGCATGCTATATAATGGCATTGAGAAATATTCTCTATTAGTTAATTACATATTATGAAGAAAAGGAGGAGAATTCGTATGAAAAAAAACTTCTTCATGATTTTTGCGGCGCTTTTTTTGGTAGCGTTTACTTTGCCAAACACTTCATTTGCTGCAATTGCCGATGGGACTTACGAAGTGAACTATCAAGTAAATAAACCTGGCAGCAATTCGGCTTCCATGGCTAATGATTATTTTTTAAAGCCTGCCAAGTTAATTGTAAATAACGGTAAGATGACAATGCAGCTTACGATAAAAAACAGTAGCTGGGTTACAGAGTTTAAACCTCCGGGCGGGGCAAAAGTAATTAGTACAAATGAGTCTGCAGGTCAACGTACTGTTCAGTTTCCAGTGTCGAATGCAAATTTAGTAACAATCGCCATGAAAATAGATATTGATGATATTGATTACCACCATGCCTATAGTGTGGATTTTGTATTCAACAGTTCAGGTTTACCAGAAGCAAAAGTGGACGAGCCTAAAGCGCAGGTAAAGCCAGTAAAAGAGGAAACAAATCAAGCAACATCTGCTAAGGAGTCAACAACACAATCGTCAGGAAGTAATACTTCTTCAAATAAAACAGCACCATCAACTGAACCACAAAAAACAGAATCATCAACAGAGCAAGCAACTACAGAAGCAAATACAGATGATTCTACAAAGACAGATGAAGAAAATGCATCTGAAATGGCGCAAGCTGAAAATTCAGAGGTAGTAGAAAATCCGGAGACGAGCGATGAATTACCGCTTGTGGCGATGATGTTATTCATCGTAGCGGCGATTGTATTTATTCGCACAAAACAAACAAAAACAAGATAGAAAATTGGAGGAAATGAAAATGGTTAAAAAATCAAAAGCAACAAAAGCGGTCTTGGCATCGCTATTAGCAACATCTGCAATTGTACCAGCAATGGCAGTATCTGCTGAAGTAGGTGGGGAAACGACTCGTACGGGTGAAGCAACAACTACTGCAGCGGCAAAGACGATTGATTTTAAAGTAGATGCCCCTGAATCTTTACAGCGCTTTATTCCTACTACAGGTAAATTAGTTGAGCGAAATGGTCAGCAATTTATTAATCTGGAATTATCTGACGCAGTATTAGGTATGGTAAATAGCGTAACAGTAGCGGGTCAACCAGCAATGGCTGAATTTAACGGAAAAAAACATATTAATATTCCAGTAACAGCTGATTATGCGCCAGTGGAAGTAACTTTAAATATGACAATTACTTTCGTTGGTAAAGATCCGGTAGATTATAAAGTTACATTAACTCCAGATGCAAAATCAATAAAAGAAGCAACAGAAACAACTAAACCCGTTGAAGAAGCAAAAGAAGAAAAAATCTTCAAAGTAGGTAAAACATTCGATTCAGTAGCAGACGGTACTTATGATATTAAGTGGGATGCTTATAAAGATAAAGTAGGAAACTACAAAGCAATTACAAGCCATTTTTCACCTGATGCAAAATTAATCGTAAAAGATGGCAAATATTCAGTACAGCTAACTATTACTGAAGATTCAAAAGCAATGGTACCGGATGTAACAATTGCGGGTAAAAATGTTGTTGCAAAAGATGGCATCGTTACTTTAGAAATTCCATCAATCAGTGATTTACATGAAGCTTCAGTACACGTTGTTGTACCTGCAATGAATATGGATAAACCTTATCCATTTGGCTTCGCTATTGAAACGGCTAACTTAGAATTACCAAAAGCAGAAGCTGCACCAGCACCAGCTCCGGTTGAAGCAACAAAAATGCCTGTTACTGTATTTAAAGATGGAACAAAAGAACAATCAATTATGCAAGGCACATATTTAGCTAATGAAGTAATGGTTACTTCTACTGAGGGGGGATACGATGTTGATGTAACATTCCCACAAGGGCAATGGTTAAATGACTTCAAAGTTGAAGGTGCGACAGTAGCATTGAAATCAGAAGAAACTGTAGGGAAAAATACAGTTCAAATTTACACGATCTCATTAAAGGATATTAATGAGATTTATAATGCAACTGTTGATTTAACAGTTGATGCTGCTGGAGTAAAATATGATTCAGTTCATAAAGTACAATTACAATTCGGTGAAAAGAAACCAGTTCCTGTAGCAGCTCCATTTAAAGATATTGCTAACAACGGAAACAAAGATGCAATCGTTAACCTATTCAACAAAGGTATCTTCATCGCTGCAGACAACTTTAATCCAGGCAATAACGTTACACGTGCTCAGTTCGCTTTAATGTTAAACCGTGCATTAAAATTAGATGTACCAGCAAAAGCGGCGTTCACAGATATCGTGAAATATGGTGACGAAGCGAAAAAAGCGATTAACGCTTTAAATGGTTATGGCATCATCAATGGTAAAACAGCTACTACATTCGCACCTGCACAAGATGTGACTCGTAAACAAGCTGCATTAATGATCTACCGTTTATTAGAGAAGAATGGTTATACTGCAACTGGCGATACAGCTAAATTCTCTGATATGCCAAAAGAAGTGGAAGCTTCAAAAGCAATTTCTGAATTAAATAAATTAGGTATTATTTCTGGTTTTGAAGGTAAGTTTAATCCAGAAAACAAATTAACTCGTTCACAAATGGCTAAAATTTTAAACAATACTTTAACAGTTGTTGAAGGTTTAAAAAAATAATTAAATGAACTGCAGACGGTTTGAGTAATGGATTTTAAAAAAGCCATCAGCAAATAGTTATAGTAGGTAGGGTTGTGTTAAAAGTGTTACTTTTAGCGCAGCCCCAATCCTATTTTTACGAAAAATATTTATAAGATGACGCTTAAATTGAAGTAAAATTCCATCTATGTTGGAGATGAAATTTTACTTCAGTTTAAACACTAGGAGGAAAAATAAATGAAAAAGTGGCTTATCGGACTCGCACTAAGTGTTGCTGTACTTGCGGGTTGCGGAGATGGAGAGAAACAAACAGAAAACGCCGAAACAGTGGCAGAAAATACGGCTTCAGGCCAAGCGTCTGCTATAGAAGAAGAGCATCGCATTATTGCGGGAACAGTGGTAATCGCGCAAATTCTGGATCGATTAAATCTTAATGCTGTAGCGATTCCCGATACGGTTAAGGAATTGCCCTCGCGTTTTGATGGACTGCCTGACATTGGAAATGCGATGGACCCTGACGCAGAAATTATTAAGTCACTTAATCCTACTGAGGTATTGTCAGTTTCAACATTGGAATATGATTTAAAGGATAAATTTGAACAATTAAAAATTCCTGTAGATTTTGTGGATCTAACAAGTATTGAAGCAATGATGGATGAGATAACGGTACTTGGAGAGCGCTACAATCGTGTAGAAGAAGCGAAACTATTAAATGATGAGTTACAGACGGAAATTGATGCAGTAAAAGTAGCTGCAAGTGATAAAGAAAAACCACGTGTCTTGATTTTACTAGGTGTACCAGGCAGTTATTTAGTAGCAACAGAAAATTCGTACGCGGGCGACTTAGTTCGTTTAGCCGGCGGGGAAAATGTAATGGCCGGTCAGGATGCAGAATATTTGCCTTCTAACACTGAATATTTATATTCTTCAAATCCTGATATAATTTTACGTTTAGCTCACGGCATGCCAGATGAAGTAATAAAAATGTTTGATGAAGAATTTGTGAAAAATGATGTTTGGAAACATTTTAATGCAGTGAAAAATGGACAAGTATTTGATCTAGAAGAAGAGTTATTCGGTACGACAGCAGCATTGAATGTACCAGATGCACTTCATCAATTGGAGAAAATTTTCTATCAATAACAATGTGAAAAAGCAAAGCCTTGAGGGAGGTTTTGCTGTTTCCTTACATAAAGGGTGTTTGCTGTGACAAAAAAAATCATTAGCTTTATAGCTGTTGCTGTTTTATTAATCATAACTGTTATTTATGCCGCGACAACTGGCAGTATCCAAATGTCATTTATTGAATTTATAACAAATTTTTTTAATCCAGATAATGCAGATATGGCTGCCATTAAAGACTTGCGCTTTCCACGAATTATCGTTGCATTATTTGCTGGAGCAGCGTTATCAGTTGCGGGCGTATTGCTGCAGGCCATTATGAGAAATCCATTAGCCGATGCAGGATTTATTGGAATTTCCGCCGGGGCAGCATTTACTAAACTATTTATTGTTAGCTTCGTACCAACACTATTTTTCTTCACGCCTATCGCGGCATTTATCGGTGGTGCGCTAGCTTGTTTCTTCGTTTTTTTACTTTCATGGAAATCAGGATTGAATCCATTAAAATTAATATTGGTCGGCATTGCGATTAATGCAATGTTTTCTGGTCTTACAGAAGCAATGATTAGCTTTGGTGCTTCTGCATCAGGATCGATTACATCTAATTTATCATTTAAAACTTGGGATGACGTATCGTTAATCGTAACATACGGCTCAATCGGACTTATTTTGGCAATAATTTTATATGCTTCCTGTAATGTCCTCGTGCTATCTGATAAAACAGCTAAAAGTGTGGGCTTTAACGTAACGGCTGCAAGAATAGTTATCGCCGCTGTTGCCGTTCTATTGGCGGCGGCTTCGGTTGTCGTAGCAGGTGTCATTTCTTTTGTCGGAATATTAGTGCCACATATTGCGCGCCGACTTGTTGGTTATGATCATAAAGTGCTGATTCCTTTTACAGCACTATTAGGAGCATTTATTATATTATTAGCAGACACGTTAGGTCGTACGATGTTTAGCCCGATGGAAGTGCCGGCTTCGACAATTATGGCGATTATCGGTGGTCCGTTCCTCATATTTTTACTTAGAAAAGAGTGACAAAATGGAAATTAAACAAGTAGTCGTTTCGCATGATGGTAAGGCGCGGCATTTAAATGAAGTATCCACAGTCATTCCGAAAGGGAAAGTAACGACAATAATTGGTCCAAATGGTTGTGGGAAGTCGACATTATTAAGTGTAATGTCACGAAACAAGGTTCCGCTCGAAGGGAAAGCTACTCTTGAAAACCGAGATTTAGTCGAATATAAACCGAAAGAATTCGCAAAAAAGTTTGCGATTGTTTATCAGCAAAATGATATTCCGGCAGATTTAACTGTGGAGAAGCTTGTCATGTATGGTCGCATGCCACATAATTCCCTATTTAAAAAGAAGACTAATGAAGATGAAGAGGCAGTAACATGGGCATTGCAATGTACGAATTTACTTGGTAAACGGCATAATGATTTATCTGCCCTATCAGGTGGGGAGCGTCAACGAGTATGGATTGCGATGGCACTTGCTCAGCAATCTGAAATACTGTGCCTGGATGAGCCGACAACGTATTTGGATATTTATTATCAACTTGAACTGTTAGAGCTTGTAAAGCAATTAAATGAACAATATGGTTTAACGATTGTCATGGTTCTTCATGATATTAATCAGGCAATTCGGTACAGTGACCATGTTATTCTAATGAAAGCCGGAAAAATCATTGCAGAAGGCCTTCCACGCGATGTCATTACAAAGGAAGTCATTAAGGAAGTATACGGTGTCAATTCCGTGTTTCATGAAGATGAAAAACTGGGACTTTATATGATGCCGTTAAGCATATGATTATGCGACAATGGATTCGTGTATTGAGCGCAGTTGTAATGATTGTTTGTGCAGTTATCGTTGTTCGCCATTACTTAGGATATAGTGAAGTAAACGAAAAGCTAGAACAGGCACAGCAAACAATGGAACTAGGTGAGCTTAAGGAACTTCAGCAACAAAATAATAATATCATCGGGTGGCTTACATTGGAAAATACCCGATTAAATAATCCTGTATTACAAACGGATAATAATGAATTTTACTTAAAGCATAATTATTTAGATGAAAAAAGTCGTGGTGGAAGTATTTTTGCTGATTTCCGAAATGATGTAATGGAAGATCGGCATACGATTTTTTATGGGCATGTTTTACGTAATGGTACGATGTTTGGCGATTTAACGAAGTTTAACGAGCAAGCTTATGCAGTAGAGCATGCTGTTTTTTATTATGAGACAGATGCCAATCGCTATGCTCTGCATGTATTTGCTGCATATGAAACGACAACAGATTTTTATTATATCGAAACGCAATTTACGAATGATACATTTGACCAGTTCTTATTAGATATTCAACAAAAATCTTCAATAAAAATGCCAGTCGAAGTAGCAAATTCTGATAAAATCGCGACTTTTTCGACTTGTACGACATCCCCTGACGACAAAGAACGATTTGTTGTTCATACAAAGGTAGTCGAACTAGAAAAATAAGAGGTGAATCAATATGAAAAACAGTAAAAAAATAATGATCGCTTTGCTTGCAGTAGGATTATTGTCTGCATGTGGCACAAAAGAGGAAAATCCAGTAACAGAGCCTGTAGAACAGCAAGAAATTAAAATAGATGTAGCTGACGAGGCAGAGCAGTATAAATCACTAGTAATGGGGCAAATGGACAGCTTCACAGCAGATACCGAGCTTCTAGCCACATATGTGAAAGAAGGGAAGCTGGAAGAAGCACAAAAGCTATATCCTTTAGTAACAATGTACTATGAACGAATGCAGCCTCTTGCGTCAAATTTTCAGGAGCTTGACGTGAAAATTAATAGTGAAGTAGAAGAAGGAAAAGAAGCGGAGGCATCAGGCTTCCAAAGTTTGGCCCATGGATTATTTGTAGAGAAAAAAACTGCAGGCTATGAGGGAGTTACCGATGAGCTTGTTGAAAATGTGAAGGCATTACAGTCAGAGCTTCCTACGATGGATGTTTCCGAAAATAATGTGTTAGCTTCAGCTATAACGATGTTCAACACGATGGCAACGAACCGTTTGTCTGCACAAAGCATTTCTAATAATGAAGTATACGCTGTCAAAGCACAGACAGAAGCTGCGGAAGATTTATTGGAGATATTTATTCCCCGCGTCTCGACAGAAAGTGCGGAAACTACATCAGAAGCTTTGAAAGAATTAAATGAAATTGTCGCTTATTATGAAATAGGAAAAGAAGACTATGTGAACTATAGCTTCTTTACAGCAAAACAAAAAGAAGAGCTGAAAACGGGTGTTCAACGTGTAGGCTCTGCATTACAGGAAATGAATGATTCATTGAAATAAATGTTCGAATGTAACAGAGAACAATACAAAAAAGCAGTACAAATTTTTTAAGTTAGGTAAAAATTTGTACTGCTTTTTTTGTATGGAGTATAGATTATGTCCCAGCTCTTTTTAGTTTAAAGCTGCATGCTTTATATATTGTTTTGCCGCTTGAGGTATATCTTTATATGAGATTTCATTAATTGTTTGAAGTGTTTGAGCATCGAATGCCAATGTGAATACTTCCGTATTTTTATTTTGCACCGGTCTGAACCATTTCAATGTGACATCATTTAAAGCTTCTACATGCTGGAGCTCATTTAATAAATTGTAACTGTCTTTTAACAATGTAGTTTCATGTAAAAATTCAGTTGCCTGAAGTGAAATGGTAACATTATGTTTATCATCCATTGGTGTGATTTCAATATTAAGTATAATATTTTCAATAAATTGTTGGAGCACAATTTCAGATATGGCAAGCATCGTTTGGAGCTTCAACTGTTCCGGAGAAACAGCAGCTTGGGCCTCTTCAATCGATTCTAGATGTTCCAAATTGTTTTTTTTCATAATATATTGTACTGAAATGACACAGACGAAAATAAGTAAAAATATTAGCATGAATTTCAGCATTTTATTTAAAATAAGGATGACCTCCTATGGACTTTGACCAAATTTCTATTATATATAGTCATTATGCCATAGAAAAATGCAAAAAAGGACTGACAAATGTGACAGTCCTTTTACGGTTAAGTATTTTGTTCTTCATGAGGAATTGTAGCAACAAATTCGTCGAAGTATAAAAATGATTCATCCTCTAGCTGCTTAATCTTTTGTTCATTTAATCCAACAGATAATGGTCCAGAAAAAATTTCGCCCCACCAAGTTTCAGTCATAATCATTTATATAGCCTCCTTGTACGATTGTTTTACAGTAGTATTATGTCTGTTTAATTAATTACTTATGAATTTCCCACTTAGACTTTCCAGTAAACATTTTTCTGAAAATTGATATTACCTCCTTACATAACTTCCTTGCTAACATTTGAAGGAATTAATTTTAACTTTGTAGTAGTTATTACTATAGTTAATATGTGTGAACAGCTATAATTTATGCATACATTTCTTTTTGAAAGGATGATAAAAAATGAATTTTACTGCACAAGATGTTGAACAAATGATTGAAGATCAACGCTCGTTTTATTTTACCGGCGCCACAAAAAACATAGAATATCGTAAAGAACACCTCATATTATTAAAGGAAACAATAAAAAAATATGAGGAACAAGTAATAGAAGCATTAGCACTGGATTTAAGAAAAAGTGAATTTGAGGCGTATTCAACTGAAATCGGAATTGTCTATGATAGTATTTCCTATTTCTTGAAAAATATAGATGGCTGGATGGAACCAGAGCCTGTGAAAACACCCATACATTTCCAACCTGCCAAAAGTTACATTGTCCGTGAACCATATGGGGTTACATTAATTATTGGACCTTTCAATTATCCTTTTCAATTAATTATGGAGCCATTAATCGGGGCGATTATCGGAGGCAATACAGCGATTGTCAAACCATCTGAAACTGCCGTTCATACTGCAATTATGGTAAAGAAAATTTTAGAGGAAGTTTTCCCACCACATTATGTTCGTGTTGTGGAAGGTGAAAGAGAGGAAGTTACGGCCCTGATTCATGCGCCATTTGACTATATTTTCTTTACGGGTAGTGTAGCTGTTGGGAAAGTTGTAGCAAAGGCTGCTGCAGAGCGTCTAACACCTATTGCATTGGAACTTGGAGGCAAGAGCCCTGCCATTGTAGATCAAACCGCTAATTTAGACGTGGCGGCAAAGCGTATTGTCTGGGGGAAATTTAATAATACAGGGCAAACATGTGTAGCACCTGATTATTTGCTTGTTCACTCTTCAGTAGCTAAAAAGTTTACACGTTTACTTAAGAAAACGATTCGTGAATTCTTTGGAGATGATGCACAGCAAAGTCCGGACTATGGGCGAATAATCAATGAGCGCCAATTTGACCGTCTACAAACTATATTGGATAACGAACGTGATACGGTAACATTTGGTGGTCGAACGGATCGAGAAGATCTATATATGGAGCCTACAGTGTTGGAAAATATTACGTGGGATCGTCCATCAATGGAAGATGAGCTATTTGGACCAATATTACCGATTTTGACTTACGAGCAATTACCAAAAGCGATTCATGAAATACGCCAATTGCCTAAGCCATTAAGTGCCTATCTGTTTTCCGAAAATGAAAAGGCAATCGCTTATTTCCTACAGGAGCTGCCATTTGGCGGAGGCTGTATAAATGATGTTATTACACATGTAGGAAATACTCATTTACCGTTTGGAGGGGTTGGTCCTTCAGGCGTAAAATCCTATCATGGAAAGGCAAGCTTCGAGAACTTTACACACCCTAAATCGATTATGCAGCGCTCTAATAAGCTGGCAAATAGTTTACTATATCCGCCGTACAAACAAAAAGTCAAACTTGTACGTACGATTATGAAGTAACAGTAGTAATGCATTTAAAGAGGCTTTCTTGAACAACGATTCAAGAAAGCCTCAATTCTAATTTTCCATTAATACTGGAAATGATAATAATATTTCTGTCCCTACGTTCAGTTGACTATTGATTTTAATTGTTCCATTGTGATCTTGAATGATTTTGTTTATGATAACCATTCCGAGACCGGTACCTGCAGTTTTCGTTGTATAAAAAGGCTCAAAAATCCGATCCAATACTTGGGGGGAAATACCGCATCCCGTATCGACTATACTAATGTATATGTCTTTCTCATCTTTGCATACTTCTACCGTAATTATTCCACCATCTGATATTGCTTCAATAGCATTTTTAAATAAATTTATAAATACTTGTTTAATTTGATTTTTATTACCTAAAATAGTCATGTGGGAATATTCATTCGAAATATTTACGGTAATGGATTTTTGTTGAAGCTCATATTGGAAAAAATTCGCTACTTCTGTTAAGGCTTCCACTAAGTTAATCGGTATAAACTGATTTGGTTGTGGTTTTGATAATACAAGGAACTCAGATAAAATCAATTCTATTCGCTCTGTTTCGCTTTGGATAAGCTTTGTATACTCATAGTATGGCGAATTGGGGTTTTCATTCATCATTTGAACATAACCGGAAATGACAGTCATGGGGTTACGTATCTCATGTGCAACCCCGGCAGCAAGTTCACCGACAAGCTTTAATTTTTCGGATTGCAAAATTAGATTTTCATTTTCCTTAATATATGAAATGTCCCGTGAAATTACAGATGACGCTATTATTTCGCCATGTGGACTTAAAATCGGAGACAAAGAGATTTGGGCATCAAACACCGTACCATCTTTTTTCATATCAATTGATTCAAATAAATGGAAGCTTTGTCTCTGTTTCAGCATGTTTATCCGCTTTTTGGCCTCTTCTTTATGTTCTGGAGGAACAAGGGGCAATTTCCTTCCGATTGCTTCATCCTTTGTCCAGCCATATAATTTTTCAAATGCAGGATTCACCGCAATCACACGATCTTCCAAATCAAATACCGCAATTGCATCATTAGCCTGCTCGAAAAACAAATGTAAATACGCATGTTTGGAATTCAAATAATATTCACGGTCAATTGCACTTTTCTCTAACTTTAACCAAATATTTTTAATAAAGTAACTTTGACCAATACTCATGATACAAACTGCAATTAAAAAACCGAGAAGTAAAAGATAACCATCCGATTTAAAACTTAGATATGGAATCATCGATAACTTATCCAAAATAAAAATCTCAATGAACACTAGAGCAATGTTGATGAAAGTAATAATAAATGAACGGTAAATTGTTAATATCGCTATAAGCCAGATAAAAGTATAAAACGAAAGTATAGTTACATTTTGATAGTTAAAAAGGAAAACGATCATATGCCAGGTACAAATCAAAATAATTTGAAGTACTTTTGGCGGCGTTTTCACATAATACAAGGCAAAAAGTATAAGACAACTTCCAATACTAATACCTAAAAAATAATAAGGTTGATTGAACAGCTGTGAAACAATGACTGTGGTAAAAATAAGCGTCGAGAAAAAATAAGTAATAACCATAAGCAAGTTGCGCTTATTCAGAATTTCATTTTGCTGCATAAAACACCTCGGATAAGTAATAATAACTGTAATCATACAGTAATTTCTAATGTCGATAAATGGCGAATTTTGATATGATAGATATAACGTATAAATAAAATAGGTGAACAAAGAGAAGTCTTTATATTAATACGGTATTTTAGTTCATAATTTCTGGACGTTGAGTCAATAACTAGAAAATTGAACTTATGTATTATATGTCCAAAGTCCTTATTTTGCAAACATGTTTATTTTGTACGGAATCATTACAGTTAATGAAAAGCATGGAAATTTCAATCTATGAGCAGTATGATGGTTAATACATATAAATAACAATACTTAACTGAAAAAATTAGATTCGCAAGTATATTGCAAGTGTGGGGGAAAAAATTATGTATGCAGAAGAGCTTTTAAGTACACTCATGCAAAAGAAAATAGTAGGGCAATTGCCGAAGATGATTACGGATATTGCGATTGACTCTCGCAGTGTACAGCCGAACAGTGTGTTTATTTGCATTAAAGGTTTTACGGTAGATGGTCATGATTATGCGCAAAAAGCTGTCGATGCGGGTGCAACAATTATCGTAACAGAGCGTCTATTGGAGTTAGAGGGCGTCATTGCACAAGTAATCGTTAAGAATACGACACGTACATTAGGTATTCTAGCAGCAAAGTTTTTTGACTACCCATCGAAAGACATTATGATGATTGGGGTAACAGGTACAAACGGGAAAACAAGTGTATCTGGCATTATCCACAACATTCTAATTGGATTAGGTGAAAAGTCAGCATTGTCTGGTACGATAGGATTCAATTTAAATGGCGTACTATATGAATCGGCCAACACAACTAGTGACTCTTTAAATACTCAGCAAATGATTTTCCGAGCTAAAAGTGAAGGCTGCCGTGCGATGGTAATGGAAGTTTCGTCACATGGTTTAGCACTTGGTCGTTTAGCAGGCGTCGATTATGATGTCGCGGTATTTACAAATTTGACACATGATCATTTAGATTTCCATGGAACGATGGAAAACTACGGTAACACGAAAGGCTTGTTGTTCTCTCAGCTTGGTCAGGACCTGGAAAAGAACAAGCATGTCGTATTAAATGCAGATGATCCATGGTCAGAGCGCTACGCCCAAATAACGCCGTTTCCGATTTGGACATATGGCCTAAAAAATAATGCTATATTCCGCGCAGTAAATTGCCACTATGAAAATGGGATGACACAATTTGATATGGAAACACCTGAAGGTACATTCCCAGTGACTATGCATTTGTTGGGGGAATTCAATATTTACAATGTACTTGCAGCAACAGCGGTGTTTTATGCACGTGGCTTCCCGATTGAAGTCATTATTGAGCAGATTGAGATGCTTCCACCGGTCAAAGGTCGTATGGAAAAAGTGGAATCGGATCTACCGATTCAAATTTTTATTGATTACGCACATACACCGGATGCAATTGAAAAAGCGATCAATGCGGCCCTTCCATATAAAAAACCGGAAAATAAATTGATTTTCCTTGTTGGAACGGGTGGTGGCCGTGACAAAACGAAGCGTCCAACGATGGCAGAAAAGGCATCAGTTGCAGATTATGTTGTACTTACAACCGACGATCCACGCTATGAGGAGTACGACAGTATTACAGGCGATTTAGCTAAAGGGATGCTGCATAATAACTATGCATGTATCGGTGATCGTGCAGAAGCCGTTAGACATGCTGTGAGCGTAGCAAATCCTGGTGATATTATTATTTTTGCCGGTAAAGGACATGAAGATTACCAAATTATCGAAAATACGAAATACCCGCATAGTGATGCAAAAATTGCGATTGAAGCTGGGAAGTTAAAATTTGTATAGATGAACCTATATCTTTTTCAAATCCGCCGTGTTAACGTAATTGCGTTAACGGTGGATTTTTTTTGGAGGTGAAAGAAAAAATGATTCATTCCTATTTACTTAGTATGATTGGGTATTGTATATTGAGTTTTCCTTTTTATATAATCAGTCGAACACTATACTTAAAAAACAAAAAGAAAGATATGCTTCGTGAGCTTGTCATGCTCGTATTTTTCCTGTATTGCGTGAGCATTTTTTCGCAAACGATTATACCGAATTTTTATATTTCAAATGGACAAATTGTATTAGATACATCTACTGCCTATGTCCGCAGTAATTTCACCCCATTACAAACAATTCTTTTATATTATGATCAATTAAATGGACCATTAGCGAATATCGCATTTTATAATTTGGCAGGCAATATTGTTCTGTTTATTCCTTTTGGTTTTTTTATACCTTGGCTATGGAAAAAACTAAGAGGCTGGCGCAAAATGCATATCGTTGCATTCAGCATTCCGTTATTTATAGAAGGGACACAATATTTTATCGGTCGCAGCATTGATGTAGATGATGTATTATTAAATGCGATTGCAATTGTCATAGGCTTTGTCCTATTTAAAATAATGAGAAGAATACGCAAAATGCTATCTCAAAAGTAAAAAAGGTTGTAACGAATGACTATTGTCTTTTAAAATAAGAAAGTATGGAAAAAGGAGACGAAAACAATGACTTTAGAACAAGATATATTATCGCGTCGAACATTCGCCATTATCAGTCACCCTGATGCTGGTAAAACGACGATTACCGAAAAGCTTTTATTATTCGGTGGTGCAATCCGTGACGCGGGTACAGTAAAAGGGAAAAAATCAGGAAAGTTCGCAACATCCGACTGGATGGAAATCGAAAAACAACGTGGGATTTCAGTTACATCTTCTGTTATGCAATTCGATTATTCAGGCTGTCGCGTTAACATTCTTGATACACCTGGTCACCAGGATTTCTCGGAAGATACGTACCGTACTCTAATGGCAGTAGACTCTGCTGTTATGGTAGTCGATGCTGCAAAAGGGATCGAAGCACAAACATTAAAGCTATTTAAAGTATGTAAAATGCGCGGGATACCGATTTTTACATTTATAAATAAATTAGACCGTCAAGGAAAAGAGCCATTGGAGCTTATTGAAGAACTGGAAGAAGTGCTGGGTATTTCAGCATATCCGATGAACTGGCCAATCGGTATGGGGAAAGAGTTCCTTGGGATATACGATCGCTATAATAAACGCATTGAGCAATTTCGTACAGATGAGGCGAATCGTTATTTACCACTAAATGAAGAGGGTGGATTAGCGGTTGATCATCCAATGAAAGTAACATCTTACTATACACAGGCAATGGATGATATCGAATTGTTAAATGAAGCGGGTAATCAATACTCGGAAGATAAAATACGTCGTGGGGAATTAACACCAGTATTCTTTGGATCGGCATTGACTAACTTCGGGGTACAAACATTCCTTGATACGTATTTAAAATTTGCACCAACACCACAGCCTCGTATTACAGAAGATGAGCAATTTATCGATCCTGTAGAGCACAAAGATTTTTCAGGATTTATTTTCAAGATTCAGGCAAATATGAACCCTGCTCACCGTGACCGTATTGCGTTCGTACGTATCGTTTCCGGTAAGTTTGAACGTGGGATGAATATGACGTTAGCTCGAACAGGGAAATCATTCAAAGTAACCCAATCAACTCAGTTTTTAGCAGATGACCGTGAAATAGTGGACGTAGCAGTTGCAGGGGATATTATCGGTCTATATGACACTGGTACTTATCAAATTGGCGATACAGTGGTTGGCAGTAAAAAAGGATTTAACTTTGAGAAGTTACCTCAATTTACACCGGAGATTTTCATGCGCGTTTCGGCGAAAAACGTAATGAAAGGTAAGCAATTCCAAAAGGGTGTACTACAGTTAGTCCAAGAGGGTGCAATTCAATACTTCAAGACTTTACACACTGAAGATGTCATTCTTGGTGCAGTAGGTCAATTACAGTTCGAAGTTTTCCAACACCGTATGATTAACGAATACAATGTTGAAGTAACGATGGAGCCAATCGGCAGCAAGATCGCACGTTGGATTGAAAATGAGGAAGATGTAAAGGAATCAATGCATTCTCAGCGCTCAATGCTAGTGCGTGACCGTTTTGACAACAAAGTATTTTTATTTGAAAATGAATTTGCAATGCGCTGGTTCTCTGAAAAGAACGAACAAATTCAATTATATAGCTTGCTGTAACAGGCAATTTTACTATACCCGGCAATTTCTCAGTTAGAAAAATTGCCGGGTATTTTTATATTCATTTATCATCATCTACAACTTGACTAGCTTTCGATTCAGTCTCGTTCTGTGTTTTAATAGAAAAAGGACGATCAAATAGAATGTTACCTTCATTGTATGTCCGTTCCAAAAAATCGATTGTTCCATTTTTATTATAAGTAATGGCTGTTGAACAACGCGTACCATAATTGGGTAATTTCACAAATTGTGCTGAGAGTGCTCGTTCTAAATGAATGCCTACCCCAGTATTTGGCAATACTTCATCATGTGCAATTTTATCATCTGCTAATAATAAAATCAGATCTTGTACTTCAAATTGTTTATTTTGAGTACTGTTTATTAATGAATTTTTCGCTTTTTCGACTTTTGGCCAAGACGTATTTAATGTAGCATTACTAAGACCGTAAGTACCTGGTTCGATCTTATTGTGCTCGTCAAATACGTTATTGTAATGATGCATTTGCTGCCCATCGAACAATAAAACGTTGTAGCCTCCATACAGATTCTTTTTTTCCCGTAATGAATCAATGAAGGATTCAATTGGCTGAGTAGAAAGTAAAAACTGGGAGACGATCTCTCCACGTGATAGGAGCACTGTTTCTGGCTGGCTTGGTTCGCGATAATTCGTAATGGCAGCAAATCGCCCATTCTTTGAGAGCCCCATCCAGCTGCCATGTTGCAGTAAATCCCTGCCACCTAATATAGAAGGCTTATCCTCCCAAAAATGGGCAGCAGCTGTAGGTCGATCATAAAATTCGTCGCGATTTGCAATGATAAAAAGTGGATAATTTGGATGAACTTTATATGAAAATGCAATTAAACACATAGTTAAACCCCCGAAAGTATATTGTTTGAAAATTTGTAACATTTTATTTTAGGAAAGTATTTTATTGTTGAATGGTAAAGGGAAAAGGAACCTTTACACGAATTTTAAATAATACAATGACAAAATGAAAGGATTTAACATCCATGAATATAAGCAGATTTTCTATTAAACGTCCCGTGTTTACGATTGTTTCGATGATCTTTGTATTAATATTGGGAGTTGTTTCTTTATTTAAAATTCCAATTACTTTAATACCCGATTTGAATCCGCCTATTGGAGTTGTTGTGACAAGTTACCCTGGCGCAAGTCCAATTGAAGTTAACGAGAAAGTGACAAAGCCATTAGAAGCTTCTCTTGCTACATTGCCAGGGATAAAAAAGGTGCAGTCGACATCCCTTGAAAGCTCGAATTTAATCATTTTAGAGTTTAATTGGTCAACAAATATGGATAAAGTGCAAACTGATATATTGCAGCGCATTGATCTTGTCCCTCTACCTGAAGATGCTGGGAGACCTAGTTTTTTGAAATTCGATCCTGCGCAGTTTCCGGTTATTCAGCTTGCACTGGCTGCTGAGAATGAAGAGATAGATATCCGACAGATAGCGGAGTCGCTGGAACAGGAATTACAACGGACTGATGGGGTAGCAAGTGTAACCGTTTCAGGGAAAATTGTTGAAGAGATTCAAATAGAGCTGGATGCGCAAAAACTTGAACAAAAAAATTTAACGCAAACGGACGTCATGCAAGTCATACAGGCAAGTAATATCTCGATGCCTGGAGCAGAATTAAGTACAGAAGATAATCAATTATTAACGACACGTGTAGTGAGTTTATTCAATCACCCGGATGAAATAGCGAATCTTGTACTGTCCGTAAATCCATTAACAGGGGAAACCCTTAAAATTCAGGATATTGCGACTGTAGAACGAAAAGAGCAGGAAACAAATACAATAACGCGTGCAAACGATCAGTCGGCAGTTCTGATTTCGGTTCTACAGGAATCGGGTGCAAATACTGCGAGTGTTTCTGAAACATTTCAAAAGGAGCTCGATCGTTTATTAAACGAACCACAATATAAGGGAATTGAAGCAACCATTTTATTTGACCAGGGAGATTATGTACGTTTAGCGATTAGTAATATCAGCTCATCTCTCATTTTTGGCGGCTTATTTGCAATGCTTGTACTTCTATTCTTTTTATCTGGTATAAAAAGTCCACTTATTATTGGGATTGCAATTCCGTACTCGGTAATCGTAACATTTGTACTCATGTACTTTGCAGACTTTTCTTTAAATATTATGACGCTTGGAGCGCTTGCTTTAGGAATTGGGATGCTCGTCGATAATGCCATAGTTGTTATTGAAAATATTGAGCGGCATTTAGAGCTCGGTGAAAGCCCAATAGAAGCAGCAATTAATGGCACAAAGGAAGTAGCTTTAGCGATTACTGCTTCAACCGTGACAACTATTGCGGTTTTTGTACCTGTTATTTTTATAAGTGGACTAATCGGTAAAATTTTTATGGAGTTCGCATTAACCATTTCATTTAGTTTGATTGCTTCACTAGCGGTTGCATTAACAGTCGTTCCAATGCTTGCAAGCCGCTTTTTACGTACGAAACCGGCAAATTCTGTTGATAAGAGACAAAGCAAGGGGCTCTATCGAAATTATACTAAAGCATTGAAATGGGTATTAAAGAGACGGACGCTCATTTTATCAATTACGGTAGGTTTACTTGTTTTATCGAGCTTTGCGGTTTACAAAACAGGTACAGAATTTTTGCCTCCGACAGATGAGGGGTTTGTATCGTTATCCGTTAAGCTTCCAAACAGTGCATCGGTTGGAAAGACAGAGGAAATTGTTAGTGAAATAGAGGAGATGGCAAGGAAATATGAAGAAGTTGATGTCGTAGTAAGTTTAATAGGCGGCAATCAGCAATCTTTATCACGGGGGACCAGCAAGCAAAATGAAGGGGAAATTTCGATTAAGCTTGTTGAATTATCCGAACGTAATCGTTCGATTTTTGACTTTGTAGAGCAATTTGAAAAGCGGGTTCAGCAGCAAATTGGAGAGCGAGCGGAAGTAAGCTTTTCACTTTCTTCTTCATCAGGTTCGACTCCAAATTCATTATCATTCCGAGTCACCGATAGTAATGAACAGCGGTTAAAAGAGACAGTCACTCAAATTCAGCAAAAGCTTACAAATATTGATTCGATTGTCGAGGTTACAACTGATTTGGATGAGGTGAAAGAAGAAATCCAAGTGGAAGTAAAGCGGGATGAAGCAAATCAATATGGCTTGTTGCCTTCACAAATTGCTCAAACAGTCAATATGATGACTCGTGGTGCCTTTACAACACAGATTATCGCTGATGACAGTGAAGTGTTGGGCGTGTATACAGGCTTTGGCAAAGCTTTTCGGGAAGATGTAGAAGCTCTTAAAAAGATGAAGCTTCGTACGAATGCTGGTGTATTTGTAGAACTGCAGGAAATTGCAACAATTGAAATCCAAGAATCGCAGACGGCCATTCGTCGGTCGGATCAAGCCGCAGCTATTGCAATTTTTGTGAAATATCAAACTTCAGAATCATTGAGCGGTATTTCCAAAAAGGTGGATGAAGCAATTCAGCAAATAGGGATTCCATCGACAACGAAAATTGTATTTGGCGGTGACCGAGAACTATTTGATAGCGCAAAGCAAGATATGATCTTAGCGATTATACTTGCTGTAATACTTATTTATCTCGTAATGGGCGCTCAATTTGAGTCATTTAAGCTTCCATTTGTTATGATGTTTAGTGTTCCTTTAATGTTAATAGGGGTTGCAGCTTCATTATATTTAACAAATACATTGCTAGGGGTAACGGCGATTATTGGGATACTCATATTGGTGGGGATTGTTGTAAATAACGGAATTGTCCTTATTGATTATATTAACCAAAAACGTCAGCGAGGATTAAATGTTACGGATGCAATTATTGTAGGGGCTCAAGACCGGATACGCCCAATATTAATGACGGCTTTAACGACAATTCTAGGCTTAGTCCCATTAGCACTTGGAATAGGAGAAGGTACGGAAATGAATCAACCAATGGCCATCGTTGTTATTGGGGGGTTAATAAGCTCAACAATTTTAACATTGTTTATCGTACCAATCATTTACAGCTTAATTGAAAAAGAAACAAAGTAATGTTTGCTAAAGCACATTTATTTACTTCAGAACATGGAACTGCGTAGCATCCGACAGAAGGACATCATACTATAATGCTGGTCCCAAGAAAGCGTCGTAAGTGAATTTACGTAATACAGCAAAGAGTATTAAATTTATTTCATTTGTAAAGTTTTGATGATTTTTGGAAGAAAGATTTGATTTTTCAATACATTATCGTTAAAATAGCAATATAATTGAATTGAATATCCATTGACATTTGTCAAAGGGGAGTAGCTATAAGGAATTAAAATAGTAGCTTGTTAAGATGGCCACTACTTTTAGTTGAACTTACTTCACATTCGTCATTACATGGTTAGGAGCCATCGGGTGTGATAGCATAAAATGTGCTTAGCAAGACCTTTGCCTATTTTTATAGGCAGAGGTCTTTTCTTTTTGGCAAAAATAAGTGGATTTTTTTCAACTATCAATAATAAATGCCTGAATATTTGGCTACAAGTAAATTATTAGGAGGGAAACTTTCATGGAAGCAATTTTATTAGAATATGCATGGGTACTACTTGTATTAATTTTCCTTGAGGGGCTTTTGGCTGCTGATAATGCAGTCGTAATGGCGGTAATGGTAAAACATTTACCGAAAGAGCAACAGAAGAAAGCATTATTTTACGGATTATTTGGGGCATTCTTGTTCCGCTTTATCGCACTGTTTTTAATAACGTTTTTAGCAAAATACTGGGAAATACAAGCGCTTGGTGCAGCTTATTTATTATTCATTTCCATAAAGCATTTATATGATAATCACTTTAAGAAGCAAGATGAGAGTCTAGAAATAAAAGAAGGAAAAGGCTCTGGCTTCTGGATGACAGTGTTAAAAGTCGAGCTTGCTGATATTGCTTTTGCAATTGACTCAATGCTTGCAGCAGTAGCGATTGCAATTACGTTGCCGCATATCGGTGACTATCATATCGGTGGAATTAATGCAGGTCCATTCGCGGTTATGTTCCTAGGTGGTTTTATCGGACTTGTTATTATGCGATTTGCAGCTCAAATGTTTGTTAAGCTATTAAATAACTATCCAACACTGGAAACGACAGCTTTCCTAATTGTAGGCTGGGTTGGGGTAAAGTTAGCGGTGTTAGCATTAGGTCACGAAAATCTAGCTATTATTGACCCACATTTCCCGCATTCAACAATGTGGAAAGTCATCTTCTGGGCAGTACTGCTTGGTCTTGTAATCGGCGGCTACTTAGTAAGTGTGTATAAAAATAAAAAAGAACAGGCAAGTTAAATGTTTTTTTGGAGATACTTCTGTAATGAAGTATCTTCTTTTCATTTCCAAAAGAATTCATTATACTAGAAAAAATGTAACAATTATTGGAGGCCATTTGTATGCCTTTTAAAAAAATAGAAAGGCGAACTATTACGCCTTTCCAAATACTAATCACATATTATTCTATTGCTATTCTTATTTCATATTTACTGTTACGTATTCCAGGGGTTCATATAGAGGGTGTGAGCGTTTCACATTTAGATAGCTTTTTTACGGCTGTGAGCGCGGTCAGTGTGACAGGTTTAACAACGGTTACGGTTGCTGAAACGTATAGTGGCTTTGGGCTAACGATGATATTGCTCATCCTTCAATTTGGAGCTATTGGTATAATGTCAATCGGTACTTTTCTTTGGCTGCTGTTCGGAAAAAAGATTGGCATGCGTGAACGACAGCTAATCATGATTGACCATAACCAATACAATTTATCCGGAGTTGTTGCATTAATTCGCCAAATTGCAAAGCTGCTTTTAATGATTGAATTTACAGGTGCACTTATTTTAGCTATACATTTCAAGCGTTATTTTGCGACTTGGGAAGAGGCAGCGATAAACGGAATATTTGCAGCGATATCTGCAACGACAAACGGTGGCTTTGATATTACCGGGATGAGTTTACAGCCATTTCATCACGACTATTTCGTTCAGTTTGTTTGTATGATTTTAATATTCCTAGGAGCAATTGGTTTTCCTGTTTTAATTGAAGTGAAGACATATTTAATGAAAAAAGACCCGGCATTTCGTTTTAGCTTATTTACAAAGCTGACAACTGTAACATATGTAGCATTATTTGCTTTTGGTGCTGTCGTTATTTTTATCATTGAAATTTTTCAGTCATTTAAAGGAATGCGGTGGCATGAGGCGGTATTTTCAGCAATGTTCCACTCAGTCTCTACAAGATCTGCAGGTTTAACAACATATGATGTCACCTCATTTAATGAAGCGACTCAGCTATTTATGAGTGTGCTCATGTTTATCGGAGCATCGCCTAGTTCTGTTGGTGGGGGAATTCGAACGACAACATTTGCGATTGTTATTTTGTTTTTAATTGCATTTTCCCGTGGACAATCCGACATACAGGTTTTTAATCGTGAAATTCACCTTATCGATGTTTACCGCTCTTTCGCAGTGTTAATTTTTGCAATAATTATGGTACTGGGCGCGGCGATGGTGTTATTTATTACAGAAACACATGCTACGATGATTGAAGTCATATTTGAAATAACCTCGGCTTTCGGAACATGTGGGATGTCGTTAGGCATAACGGAAGAGCTGACTGCCTTTGGGAAAATGGTAATTATGGTTCTTATGTTTGTAGGCCGAGTTGGACTAATCTCATTTCTCTATACAATCGGAGGTTCATCAAGCAAGAAAAAATACCATTATCCAAAAGAGCGGATCATCATAGGATAAATATTAAACTGATTATATTCTTAAGTAAAACATCCATTTCTCGAAGGGGAAATGGATGTTTTAATTTTCAGTAATAAACTTATCGTTCCTCCAGTGTTAGAACCATTAATCTATAAATAACATAAAGCCCGATGTACGCACCAGAAATTAAAAAAAGTTCATTTAAAAATAGGGCATGTATTTTCGTCATAAATACAGCATCATCAATAATGATTTGATATATCGAAGTGGATGCAATACTGCCAAAAATAATGACAAAAATAACTGCCAATATATTAAAAACAATTGCTAACTTACTGATTTTTTTTCTTAAATAAATCATAATGAGCGGAACAACAATAGTTGAAGCTACTAAAATAATTTTCAAAACTACACTCCTCTCTTTTATTTGAATTATGCCCTCTTTTTTGGGGTATAAAACGAATAGGTTGACTGTAGCTCTGATAAGAATGGACACCATGAAAAACAAATGAATGATTCTAAAGCGAAAAAGTAATAAGTATTCACTTCATCTAAAAACGCTGCCCACTCAATATCAAGAGTTTGCAGCGTTTTTAGATTTAAATTATTTAAATGTACTGAAATAAGGCTGTTGCCCGTTGCGGAAGTAGGTGAATAAATAACCCGTTTTCTTTTGTGGGGCACCGACTTCATAATTTTGTAAATCGATGTGGAACGGAATAATTAAAGAATGCTTAAATAATTCCCTTTCAGGAATTTGCATTGCTTCAAATTTCTCGCCTACGAGAGAGGGATTTTCTTTAATACTTCCATAGACATCCTTCATTTCATCCTCAGAAAGGCGATCGTCCCACCAAAGTTTACGTGGCTGGAACTGCTGGCCCTGAAGGAAGTCGTATTTCATCAAGCTTGTAATCACTTCTAAATCGACATCCTGGACCGTTTGCAGAAACTCAAGTAAGCGACGGAATAAATCCTCAAGCTGATGTCCGATTCGTGACCAACCTTTCGTTTCCCAATACGTACCAAAGCTTTGGAAGAAATCGAATGGCGTATCAAATACTTTTGTTACTAAATATTCAATCGTATTGTCCATACGGTGTGCATTCCAATACTTTTCCAGCACGTCTTCTGCATGTTTAATCCGTACGATATCATCGAACGTTAACACATTATTGGAGAAAATCTCATAAGGCGAAATATCAACATATGTGTAGCCATACTTTTCGGCTTCCAGTCGTAAGCCTGTCCCACGCAATAGTTTTAAGAAGCCAAGCTGTAATTCTTCAGGACGCATTGCAAATACATCATTAAAAGTTTTGCGGAATGATGCATAATCTTCTTCAGGCAGACCGGCAATTAAATCCAGATGCTGATCGATTTTGCCGCCCTCTTTTACCATTGTGACAGTACGTGTAAGCTTTTCAAAGTTTTGGCGACGTTTTACCAGGTCATTCGTTAAATCATTTGTTGATTGGACACCGATTTCAAAACGGAACAGCCCTTTTGGAGCATTATCATTTAAAAACTGAATAACTTCAGGACGCATAATGTCGGCTGTAATTTCAAACTGGAACACGACACCTGGCTGATGCTCATCAATTAAAAATTGGAACATTTCCATCGCATAGCTTCGGCTAATATTAAAGGTACGATCTACGAATTTAATCGTTCTTGCGCCATTGTCCATTAAGTAGCGGATATCTTCTTTAATCTTTTCACGGTTAAAGTAGCGGACTCCTACTTCAATTGAAGACAAACAGAATTGACAGCTAAAAGGACACCCACGGCTCGTTTCAATATATTGAATTCGTTTACCTAAATGAGGTAAATCTTCTTCGAAACGGAAAGGTGAAGCAATTTCACGTAAATCGATTTTAGGCGGTTGTGCGTGGATTTTTAATTTGCCTTCTTCCAAATAGCAGATTCCAGGTACTTTTTCTAATGGAAGCTCTCCATTAAAATAACGGAGCATTTCCTTAAATGAAACTTCTCCTTCACCCATTATAATGTAGTCAATTTCTTCGTGTTTACGAATCCATTCATGGACATCGTAAGAAACTTCCGGACCGCCCAATACGATTTTGACATTGGGTAATACCGTTTTTAACATACGAATTACAGCAATCGTCTCATTGATGTTCCAAATATAACAGCTAAATCCAACAACATCCGGTTTCTTCTGGAATATATCAGATACAATATTAAATGCAGGATCTTTAATCGTATATTCAGCAAGCTCACAATCGAATTCAGGCTGGGCTGCTGCTTTTAAATAGCGAATCGCTAAATTTGTATGAATATATTTTGCATTAAGTGTACTTAATATGATTTTCATTATTTTATTCTCCTCTTCATAGACTCTATTGTAGCAGTGTAAACAGCTTCAAACAATATGGGATAATATACCCATTTTATTACAAATGTAAATATGAAATAATATAATAATAACAAGTATATTTCAGAAAATTCTATAACTTCTAAAAAATGGGGGAAATAATGTATTGGAAGGACAATTGCCTATGATGGTAGAAGCGCTTTTTAATGAATCGAATGAGCAAATTATTATCTTTAACCGCCTTGGAAACTTAGAATTTATTAATAATAAGGCGGAGGAAACTTTAAGATCTGTGCATCTTCTTTCAAACTTTTGGAGTAACACTGATAAAAATAATAGCGAATGGGAACGATTTATACGTACCGTAATAGAAAATTCAACTTCGAGTACTACTTTGTTTTTAGTAAATAAATATCATCAAAAAATGCCAATAAAGATTTGGGGATATTATCTTCAGCAGAAACAGTTGATTTTTACGCGAATTCAATTAAACCCATCTAAAGTTATTTCATTTGAAGAAAAAAATGAGATGCTACAATTTCAGAATTTAATTAACGGGATGGCACAGGGCGTTATATTGACGATGCTAAATGGAAAGATATTATCGGTGAATGAGATGGCCTTACATTTATTGGATAGAAAGCCTGCGCAAATAGAAAACAGAAGCTATGATTATCTGTTTGAAGATTGCCAATATGAGTCTTCGGTTATTGTCCAGTATTATAAAAAGATTTCAAACCGTGAAATGGCCAGCCTCTTTGTGAAAAGGGAAACCGCTGACGGCAAAACAGTTTATTTGAACTTCATAAGTAAAGTAGATGAAAATCTGGGGCTTTTAGTAACAACAATTATTGATCAGACAGAAGAGATGATGTTGCTTAAAAAGATTGAGCATCAGCAGTCACTATCTTTCATTGGGCAAAACATTGCATCAATTGCTCATGAAATTCGTAATCCAATGACTTCTATCCAAGGATTTATTCAAATGATTAAAAGCAGTTTGAATGAGGAGCAAAATCCTTATTTTCAAATTGTAGAATCGGAACTAAAACGAATGGATGACTTGCTCGTGGATTTATTGAGTATCGCTAAACCTAAAAGGCAGGTCTTTAAAAACCTAGATATGAAATTGCTCGTTGATGAAGCGATTCAACTTATGCAGCCGACGGCAATGAGTACCAATGCTATGATTGTATTTGAATATGAGGAAGAAATTGAATATATCATGATGGGAGATTATAGCCGTTTAAAACAAATGGTTATAAATATTCTTAAAAATGCTATAGAATCAGTGGAATACAATAATTATATTGTTGTGAAATTACATTATTCTAAAGGTGACTTTATTAAGCTCTCCATTAAGGATAGTGGGAAAGGCATGGACTCTGTTGATTTGGAAAATGCATTGAATCCGTTCTATACAACGAAAGAATATGGTTCTGGATTAGGGCTTTTACTCGTTCAGTCAGTTATAAAAGAGCATAATGCGACCCTTCATATTGAGAGTGAGGTCGGTGTTGGTTCCAATTTTATAGTTGAATTTAATTTACAGAGTGATATAGAATATTTGAATCCTTTGCATGCCTACAAAATAGGTGAGAATAAAATTTCGGCATATATGAAGTGATTTTGACAAAACTTTCAATCCATCGCTATAATAAGCATATTACTCAAAAATAGAGGATGGTATTTATGGCTTCAGAGGAAGTAAAACAATCGTTGAAATTATTTATTGTATTATCAAGAGCTCATAAAGCAATAAGTGAAGCGACGAATCAATTTATACAAAAAAATGGATTAAATCCAACAGAGTTCGCAGTACTTGAGCTTTTATACCATAAAGGTCGCCAGCCATTGCAACAAATAGGAACAAAAATTTTATTGGCTAGTGGTTCTATTACATATGTTGTTGATAAATTGGAGAAACGCGAGTTTTTGGCTCGGATATCCTGTCCAAACGATCGACGTGTAACATATGCGGAAATTACCGATTTAGGTGCTGAATTCATGGACAAGTTGTTTCCTGAGCATGAGCAGCATTTACATGAGTTGTTGGGCGCTTTATCAGGAGAAGAAAAGCAAACAGCAATTGAATTACTAAAAAAACTCGGGCTTTCTATAAAAGATTTATCTTATTAAAATATAGGGTCTGGAATAAAATAATAGTTCTAGTTCTTACAGAAAGGGGGCTGTGTTAAAAGTTGAATTAACTTTTATCACAGCCCCCTTAACATTTGTATGGTTAATCCTAACATTGAATCTTAAAAAGCAATTAGGACGGAGGAATTCCGCTTATATTACTTTACCGGCAATATTATTGAATTGTTAAACCCATTTGTAAAAAGGCATCTGTTAAGTCTGCTTGAGGTGTATCGTAAATAGTTAATGTAGCAATTAAATTAGTACGTTCAAGAACTACTTTTACGACTTTTTCTCCGTCTACTACGCCTTCATATCCCGTAATATTTAAAATCTCTGGACGTTCTGTTAAAATTGTTGAGAAATCAAGATCCTTTACATTATCTGGTGCAATTGCAGAAATCGCTTCTTTTGCTGTTGCTTTCATTTGCTCGAAAGTAGCCTCTTCTTTATTGACAACTTCAATTTGCATTGAAAGGCCATCATCCTTACTAAAAATAAGTTGATCTACACCAGGTTCCTCTGCTACTAGGGTATAATTTTCAAAATGCTGAATTGAATAATTCATTTCCTCACTTTTTGCTTCAACTACTTCCTCAGTAAAAGGTTGACTATTGGAAGAATAAGTTAATGTTGTAATCTCTTCTTTATTTACTTCCTGTTCATCCTGTGTTTCTTCAGTTGGTTCTGTTGATTCGGTTTTTTCTTCTTGTTGTTCCTCTTGCTGTACCTCATTTTGAGCATTTTCGTTTTCTAACTGCTCTTCGCTTGCGGATGTCGTAATAGGCTCGTCTGTGTCTGTATTACAAGCTGCTAATACAGTAGATAGAATAAGTGCTGCACTGATTGCTGTTAATGATTTTTTCATATTGCTCCCCCTCTTTAAATGTATAGACGGAATTTCGAAAGATAAGTTTCTGCTTTAATTGTATCAGAATAAAGGTAAAACTAAAAATAATAGCAAAACAAACACGATATGGGAAACGATAATTAGTGGTAAACTTTTCTTCCATTCGTATAGAGTGCCCCATAAAATACCTGCGACAATAGCTGCTAATGCACCTGGGAGAAAGCCGCTAACCGCTAGTGAAAGCGAAAACAAAATAGAGGTAACAATAACCGCCCAAAAAGGTGATGTGAACTGTTTTAATTGTTGTTGTACATAGCCACGCCAAAATATTTCTTCCCCAACAGCAACTATAAATATTAACATTAGGTAATGAAAAATATTTTGTGGACCGTACACATCCAAAAATTTTGTGATTTCATTTACAGCATTTTTATCGATATAAGGCAGGAGCATATAGCCGAGTTTTACGAGACCATATGTAATCGTTCCATAACCTATACCAAAAATTAAATATTGCCAGGTTGGGATACGATCTTCAAATTTCCCTGCCACTAAACTTATAGCGATTCCTACTAGCAATGTAAACGCATATAAATACCAAAATACAGATTTTTCTTGAAATGTAAAATACATCATACTAAAAATAAAAACTAATGATACAAGGAGAATAATAATTTGTTTCTTGTTTTTCAATGATTTCAGCCTCCTTTAACGTATGTTAACAAAAAATACCCCTTTTATCATCATCTCAATGTTAAAAAGGGTATTTTGCATTAAATTATTCGTTATTAGCTAATATTTTATACCGTTTGTGATTAACAACTGTCTTTTCTTCCATTTCTAAATCATGAAAATTATCCGTAATTGTAATATCTACAATGACCGAATTCTCATTCACCTTTTCAACGACACCTTTAATGCCGTCTTTAAACTCGATTATATTTCCAACTTCAGCAATTTTCATACACAGTCAGCCCCTTCATCGACTATTAATTAACAGTTTGTTTGAAATTATACTATAAAGTTCTGTTAGTTTGAATAATTTTGTCATTTTAATATTATTTATTTATTTTTTCTTTTAGATTAGGAGCTTAATATATGGGATAATAAAAGGAAAAATTAGAAGAAGGAAGTGTGTTTAAATGGCTGACTATCAAGCGATACTAGACCAATTAAGAAACGGAGAAGTCAAGTCTGTATTAATTAAGAAGAGTGAATTTTTACAATTTCGTGAACATTTGGTGAAAGATCAGCAATTTAAACATTTCCGCGGAGTAGCCAAGCAAGGCGGAGACGTTGAATACACATTTTTAGAAAATCCAAGAACATAATTATTGTCGAATTTTGCATAATGATTTTTTTGTAAGATCCTTACAAAGAGAGTATAATAATGGTAATCCACTATGATGAGGAGGGTGTAGGATTGGGTAGAGCAATGCAGGATAGGGCGCTACTAATCGAAATTGAATTGAAACGCAAACAAATGATTCAATCAGGCTTAGAAAATGGATTACAAAGTGATATTACCCTTCAATTAAGCAAACAAGTTGATCGCTTAATAAATGCTTTTGATCAATCACAAAATGCAAAAACAATGATACATTCGGCAAATGAAAATAATTTATAATTTTATGTTTAAATTTCTAATAAGGGGGAATAATATCTTTGAACACAGCAACATTCTCATTTCCCCCTTTAGAGTAGAAGCGGACAAACGCTACTGCTCTCTTTTTTTATGTATAATACACAAAACTATTCTCAATATTTAGAAATTACTGACATTGAAGTTTATCCTAGGTTTGTTAAAATAAAAGAAAATACTAAAGGGGAATAATTATGGAATCAAAAAAGATTGGCTTCATAGGCACAGGGGTAATGGGAGCAAGCATAGTAAAGCATTTACTCAATGCAGGTCACGAAGTTACGATATACACAAGAACAAAAGCCAAAGCGGATGGTCTAATTGAATTAGGAGCGAAGTGGGCGTCATCACCCGCAGAGGCTAGTAAAGAAAAACAAATTATATTTACGATGGTTGGATATCCAAAAGATGTAGAAGAAGTATATTTTGGTATCGATGGCATTTTCTCTGTTGTAAAAGAAGATTCGATTCTCGTAGATATGACTACTTCCGAACCAACATTTGCGAAGAAAATTTATAATGAGGCAAAAAATAAAGGTATACATAGTTTAGATGCGCCTGTGTCAGGTGGCGATATTGGAGCAAAGAATGGAACACTATCCCTTATGGTAGGTGGCGACTTAGATATATTCGAAAAAATGAAACCTATTTTCGAAGTGTTTGGTCAAAATATAATTTATCAGGGGGAAGCTGGCAATGGTCAACATACAAAAATGTGTAATCAGATAGCAATTGCTTCAGGAATGATAGGCGTATGTGAATCGATGGCTTACGGGCTAAAGGCGGGTCTTTCAATGGATGAAGTTCTTCGCTCGATTACAGCTGGGGCAGCAGGCTCGTGGTCCTTATCGAACCTTGCTCCGCGCATACTTAAGGGTGATTTGGATCCTGGTTTTTATATTAAACATATAATTAAAGATATGAAGATTGCTCTTGATGAAGCAGAACGTATGAATCTCCAACTACCTGGTTTGGCATTAGCCAAATCGATGTATGACCAATTGCTTGAACAAGGGTATGGCGATAACGGTACTCAGGCATTAGTTAAATACTATAAGTAAGTAATTTGACATAATATTTATAGTAGATACAAATGCTGCGTGGTACAATAGAGTTATTGTAAACCTGGGAGTTTGGAAGGAGAGTCATGTATTGGAAAATCAAAAAGGAATTTTACTGGAAAGTGGAACAAATGAACTTGAAATTGTTGAATTTGAAGTAGCAAATAATAAATTTGGTATTAATGTAATTAAAGTGAAGGAAATTATTCAACCAATTCCAGTCACATTTATTCCACATGCACATCCACATGTAGAGGGAATTATACAATTACGTGGAGAAGTGTTGCCAGTGGTTGATATGCTTAAAGTGTTGGGGATTCCGACAGAAAACCGAAATTCACAGCAAAAGTATATCGTGGCAGAATTTAATAAGCAGCGTGTAGTATTTCATGTAGATAATGTTACGCAAATACACCGTATATCCTGGGATCAGATAGAAAAGCCTTCTGATATGTATCAGGGAGGGACATCACAAGTAATTGGTGTTATAAAGCATAACAGTGAAATGATATTACTTTTAGACTTTGAAAAAATAATGGTTGATATTAATCCTGAATCGAGTATCAGTGTAGAAGCAGTGAAAAAGCTTGGTAAGCGTGAGCGAACTGAAAAGAAAGTCATAATTGCAGAAGATTCACCATTGCTCCGTAAATTATTGTACGATACGATGATCGAAGCAGGCTATGTCAATACAGAGTTTTTTGAAAATGGCCGTGATGCTTACGATTATTTGGAAGCATTAGTCAAAGCGGATAAAGAAATTGAAAAGTATGTCCAATTGGTTGTTACAGATATTGAAATGCCCCAAATGGATGGACATCATTTAACGAAGAAAATTAAATCCCATCCGGATTTACAAAAGCTCCCTGTAATTATTTTCTCTAGCCTAATTACCGACGATTTACGTCATAAAGGGGAAAAAGTAGGAGCAGAAGATCAGATTTCCAAGCCTGAAATTACAGAGTTAATTTTACGTATGGACAAGCTGATTCTGTAAATGTTCATTCAATGAATTGATACTTCCTTATAAAATGTATAGAATAATGAAAAAGCCGGGTACTTGTAAAAGTAATTCCGGCTATTTTTGTATAATGAAATGTAAAATTTCTTTAATGATAGAGTAGCTCTTATACAAATTTGGAAATTTACACCTACTTATGAATTGGAAACATGAAGAAAGAGGCGATACGCACCTATGAAAAAAATAAAAACAGCAATTATTGATATAGGTTCAAATACAATTCGACTTGTACTCTATTCTTATAGTAAAAATGAAGGATTAAAGGAATTTGGGAATATTAAAACAGTAGCACGCCTTCGCACATACCTTATGCCTAATGGAGAAATGTCCGAAGAAGGGATTCAATTATTGGCAGAGACGCTTAAGTCATTCCGATTAATATTGGCAGATTATGAAGTGACCGATATAAAGGCCGCTGCAACTGCTGCGGTTCGCCAAGCGATAAACAATGAAGCAATCATTAGCCGTATGAAAGTAGAGACAGGCATTAATGTGGAGATATTATCGGAAGAAGAGGAAGCATATTACGGTTTTGTTGCAGTAGCACAATCGATGGATACACCCTCTGCCGTGACAATAGATATTGGTGGGGGATCTACCGAAATTACATTGTTTACAAATAAAAAACTTCAAAAAACATTCAGTTTTCCATTTGGAACCGTTACATTAAAACAGAAATTTGTAGGCAATACCCTTATAAGTGAAAAGGAACGAGAGAAGCTTCGTACTTTTTTGCTGGAACAATTTTCTTCTTTAAAATGGATTGTGGATGCTAAATTGCCAGTTATCGCAATTGGTGGTAGTGCCCGTAATATCGCGCAAGTTCACCAACAGCAAATAGGCTATCCATTATCAGGTGTCCATCATTATGAAATGAAGCATAATGAGCTAAAAAAGCTAGGCGGCTTTTTAACAGCATTAACGTACGAAGAATTAATGCAGCTCGATGGACTTTCCTCAGATCGTGCAGATACGATTGTACCCGCTCTCGAAGTATTTATTGCGCTCATGTCAGTTGTAGATACAGAAATTTTTCAGATTAGTAAGAAAGGTTTGCGAGAAGGTCTAATTATTAGCCGCGTATTGCAAGGAAATCCAAAAGCATATGATAAATATAATGTTTTTGAAGAGAGCGGTCGGCAGCTTGCTTTAGCGTATGGGCGTTCTGAAGAAGAAGCTGCCACATTAGAAAAACTGACAGAGCAATTTTATGTAGAATGCTGTAATGGTAAATTATTTGAATACAATGAAGTTGACTTACAGCTCTTAAAAAAATCCGCTAAAGTTTATGCAATAGGAGAATATATCGAACTGGATTCCTCAAGTCAGCATACATTTTATTTAATTTCAAACCAATCTATAGCTGGTTTATCCCATTTAGATAGAGTAAAGCTTGCCTTGCTCGCATCTTATAAAAACCGGGATTACTTTGCAAGGTTTGCCAAACCATATGAGACATGGATTTCAAAGGAAGAATTGAAGAAGCTCCGTGATTTTGGTGCCATCCTAAAATTCGCTTATGCTCTCAATATGACGAAGCGTAATGTTGTAAAGAAACTTACGATAAAAAAAGTAAATGATTATCTTCAAATAGAAGTAATTACAACAGAACGCGCTATTGCCGAATTGGCACAAGCAGAAAAACAAAAAAAGCATATAGAACGTGTTTTCAAAAGTGAAGTGAAACTTTTATTCAAAGAAGAAGGGTGGAATTAGTTATGACTAAGAATATTGAAGCAGATTCCTTTTTCGAAGAGAATAATGAGGAACTGAATTCTAGAATTCATATTCTTGAGGAGATTGCCAAGCCCCAATATTATAATAATCGTGAATTGAGTTGGCTGGCATTTAATGAGCGTGTTCTGGAAGAAGCGGAGGATAAAAACAATCCGCTATTAGAGCGATTGAAATTTTTGGCAATATTCAGTTCGAACCTGGATGAGTTTTTTATGGTTCGCGTCGCGGGGTTGCAAGATCAAATTCGTGCAGGATTCCACAAACCTGAAAATAAATCGGGATTGACACCAAAAGAGCAACTTGCAAAAATTGCTGAGCGTACACAAGCATTAGTTCGTCGTCAAACTGAAGTATATCGCTATTTAGTATATGAATTATTGCCGAAAGAAAATGTGCATATTCGCGATTTGAAATTATTGAATCCCGAGCAGAAAAACTTCGTAAATGAATTATTTGAAGAGACGATTTTCCCTGTATTAACACCAGTTGCTGTCGATGCTTATCGCCCATTTCCAACTTTGTTAGGACGTACGCTTAACTTACTTGTCCGGTTGGAAAACAACATTCCGGACCCAGAAAATATGGATAGAGTGGCAATAGTACAGGTTCCGTCTGTATTGGACCGTTTTATTAAAGTACCATCAACAGGGAATGAAACGGTATTCGTATTATTGGAGGATGTAATTTCAAACAATATAAACCGTTTGTTTTTCGGTTATAAAGTAAAATCGACCCAAGCCTTTCGTTTAACAAGAAATGCTGATTTAACGATTCACGAGGAGGGCGCACAGGATCTTTTAGTAGAAATCGAAAAAGAGCTGAAAAAGCGTAAATGGGGCGTTGGTTCACGTTTGGAAGTCCGTGACGGTGAGATGAATGATGATGTTTTAGAGTATTTATTGGATGAATTTGAAATCGAGGAATCCGATGTATTTAAAATTGATGGACCGCTTGATTTAACAGCTATGTTTGCTTTTGTAAAGGTGATATCAGCGGGAAGAGAGCATTTAGAATATGAAAGCTTTATTCCTCAGCCACCCCAAGATCTACAATCAGATGAAAATATTTATGAAAAAGCATTAACGCAGGATTTATTTTTCCATCATCCTTTTGAATCGTTTGTACCTATTGTCGACTTTATTTCTGAAGCAGCTGAAGATCCGAGTGTATTAGCAATTAAGCAAACCTTATATCGAGTAAGTGGAAATTCGCCCATTATACAAGCATTAAAACAAGCTGCAGAAAATGGCAAGCAGGTGACTGTGCTGGTGGAACTTAAGGCACGTTTTGATGAAGAAAATAATGTACATTGGGCAAAGCAGCTAGAACAGGCAGGCTGTCTTGTAATATATGGAATGAATAATTTGAAAACACATTCAAAAATTACACTAGTCGTGCGTCGAAGACAAGGAAAAATTGAGCGTTTCGTTCATTTAGGTACGGGCAATTATAATGATGCAACAGCGAAAATCTATACAGATATGGGTATTATTACTTCAAATAAAGAATTTGGTATTGATGCGACTAACTTCTTTAACTATTTGAGTGGCTATACGAGTAAGCCTAAATTTAATCATATTGTCGTTGCTCCTTTTGATATCCGCGATGAGTTCCTAAATTTAATCGAAAGGGAAATTGCGTTACATAAACAGCATGGCAATGGCTTTATCCGAGCAAAAATGAACTCATTAACGGATAAGGATTTAATGATGAAACTTTATGAAGCTTCTATTGCAGGGGTAAAAATCGAGCTTATTATTCGAGGGATTTGCTGCATTCGCCCAGGAATTCCCGGAATTTCGGAAAATATAACTGTGTTAAGTATTGTAGGGCGATTCCTTGAGCATTCAAGAATTTTCTGGTTCCATCACAATGGAGAAAATAATATATATTTATCATCTGCTGATATGATGACAAGGAATATGATTAAACGTGTAGAAATTCTATTCCCGATATATTCCGAGGAAATTAAAGAACGTATCCAACGAATTATGCTGACACAAATCGAGGACAACCAAAAGGCAAGAATTCAAGACTCGAATGGTAATTACCGTTATAGGGAAGATCATAATAGTGAGCTTCGCATTAATAGTCAAGAAATCTTTTTAATTGAATCGCTTGGTACGATTGTAGAGGAATAAACAAAGTAAAACTACTATGGGTGAAAAGACCATAGTAGTTTTTAAATTTAAAATATAGAAAATTCCTGCTTAAAACAGAAAAATTTATATTTTAGTATGTATTTGCAGTCTATTGTAGTAAAATATAAATATGAATGGTTGTTCATTTTATATTCAAAGGGGATGTATGGAATGCTACAAAATAAGACGATTATTATTACAGGTGGCTCTAGCGGGATGGGGCTTGGGATGGCGAAGCAGTTCGTGAAAGAGGGAGCAAACATTGTTATTACCGGCCGCGATACAGAACGCCTTGAAAATGCAAAGAAAGAAATTTTAGCGATTGGTTCAACTATTGAGGTATTTCAAATGGATGTTCGTGAACCAGAGCATGCTCAGGCAATGGTCGCTTTTACTGTAGAAAAATTTGGTCAAGTAGACGGCTTGGTAAATAATGCAGCGGGGAATTTTATAGTCCATGCTGAAAAATTATCGCCAAATGGTTGGAAAGCGGTTATTGATATTGTTTTAAATGGTACATTTTATTGTTCTTCAGCAGTAGGGCGTTATTGGATTGAAAACGGTATTAAAGGTTCCATTCTTAATATGGTAGCAACATATGCATGGGGCGCAGGAGCAGGAGTTGTCCATTCTGCGGCTGCTAAAGCGGGTGTATTATCACTGACGCGCTCACTAGCTGTTGAATGGGGAGGGCAATATGGTATTCGGGTGAATGCTATTGCTCCAGGTCCAATTGAACGTACAGGTGGCGCGGATAAATTATGGGAATCAGAGGAACAGGCAAAGCGTACAATTAATTCTGTACCTTTAAAACGACTTGGTACCCCAGAAGAAATCGCGGATTTAGCAACATTTATGCTATCTGATAAAGCAAGATATTTAAATGGTGAGTGCATTACATTGGACGGTGGTCAATGGCTGAATCAACACCCGTTCTAAAAAGTATAGTCTGCCATTAATTGCTACATACTATTGCTAATCGTAGAAGGAGGCGATCGCGATAGGTATGTGGCTATATCCAACGATTTTCGTTGTGATTCTTCTTAGTTTTATTGGCTACTATTTGACGGTTCGTGTTGGTCATAATATAGAGGATAGTGGGCAAGAGCGAGATTCTGAAGTGCCTGAAGAAATTCAGGAGCACCCTTTTTTGCTTAATCCGATTATTTTATCCTATGTTGTTTTTGGAGCATTTACCGGGGTTATTATTTTCTATTACTGGGCAAGAGGATACTGACTTTTATGCATAATGAGACGTTTTTACTCGTCTAATTATGCTTTTTCTTTTTTTGAATAGGCACCTTTCTTAGTAATAAAGTTGATTGGTATGGTATTATAAGTATGAGAGAAGTTGTTTTGTCATAGGGCAGAACATACGAATGACGGTAGTGGTTTTAGGTTATTGACTATTGGGCTACTTGTTATTAGCGGGAAAAAGGAGTAGAATGTCATGATTTCAACGAACAACAGAGCTTTACTAGATATGCCTATTAAAGACTTTATTATTTCATCTGAGAAGGTAGCACATGTACAAAGTGGCAATAGCGCAGAGCATGCATTATTAGTATTAACGAAAACCGGATATTCTTCCATTCCAGTATTGGACGTAAAGTATCGCTTAAAGGGGTTATTAAGTACAAAAATGATTACAGAGTCGATTTTAGGGCTAGAGCGAATTGAATATGATAAATTGGCTGATATTCGTGTCGATGAAGTAATGAATCAAGAAGTCGTGTATTTAAAAGTTTCTGATACGTTCCAGCGTGCCCTTGATTTAGTCATTAACCATGCCTTTTTATGTGTTGTCGATGACGAAGGTACATTTGTCGGTATAATGACTCGTAGAATTATTTTAAAACAATTAAAAAAATATATTTATCAACATAACGCTTAAATAGGAGATCGGCAAAGTCCAAATGGATTTTGTCGATTTTTTAATCGATTAGATAGAAGGGAGAATGGCAATGACAGCAACGGAAGCCGAAATTATTAAAGTATTGGCAGAAGAAAAAAACATGCGAAAAGCGGCAGAGCGTCTATTTTTAACACAGCCTGCTTTATCGCAAAGATTACAATCAATTGAAAAGGAATGGGGGGCCCAACTTTTCATACGTTCCCAAAAGGGGCTGACACCGACACCTGCGGGAGAGCTCGTTATTCAATATTCGAGCGAAATGATTATAAAGCGGGAAGACATTTTTGAAACAATCCAAGCATTGAATTCAAAGGTTCATGGTACATTAAAAATTGCGTGTGCCTCGATTGTAGGGCAAAATTGGTTACCAAAAGTGTTAAAGGATTATGTAACAAAATATCCTGATACAAAAATCTCTCTCATGACTGGCTGGAGCTCGGAAATCGTAAAAGCACTCTATGATGGAGAAGCGCATATCGGTATTGTCCGCGGTCAATCGGAATGGAAGGGAAAAAAGATACACTTATTTCGAGATACAATGTATTTAGTAGATAAAGAAATTAAAGATATGGAAGATATTATTACATCGGATAGACCTTTTATTCAGTTTAAAAGTGATTCAAACTATTATCAGGAAATTCAGCAATGGTGGCAGCGTCATTTCAACTATAATCCAAAGCATCAAATTATCGTGGATCAAATTGAAACATGTAAGCAAATGGCATTGAACGGAATTGGCTATGCAATTTTACCTTCTATTACGTTAAACGGTGAGGAAAATGTTCATAAAATTTCCTTAACAAATAATGAAAAAGATGATGGTTTAGGTTTAACACGTGATACTTGGCTGATAGGCTATGAATCAACATTTGAACTGCGTCAAGTGCAGGCATTTGTTGATGTGGTGCAAGATCATGCGCGCTGTCTTTATGATTATTCAAAAGAAACCAATTAAAAAAGTTTTAATTTGGCTGAAAATTTAGTACAATTAGTCGTGTTAAAAAAACTAACATGCAGTGGGGTGTCTATATGGAAAAATTAAATGCACAACAAATTATTGATTTTATTTCTCAATCTAAAAAGGTTACACCAGTAAAGGTTTATGTAAAGGGTAACGGTGTTGCAGATTTATCATATGGTGAACAAAGTAAAGTTTTTGGTGAAGGGAACCATGCTGTTGTATTTGGTGAATGGTCAGATATTGAGGCTTCGTTAAAAGAACATGCTCAACACATTGAAGATTATGTTGTAGAAAATGATCGCCGTCATTCAGGTGTTCCACTTTTAGATTTAAAACATGTAAACGCACGTATTGAACCAGGTGCAATTATCCGTGATCAAGTAACGATTGGCGATAATGCAGTCATTATGATGGGTGCAATTATTAATATTGGTGCTGAAATCGGAGCAAAAACGATGATTGATATGGGCGTTGTATTAGGTGGTCGCGCAACAGTCGGAGAAAATTGCCATATTGGTGCCGGATCGGTACTAGCAGGTGTCGTGGAGCCACCTAGTGCTTTACCAGTTGTAGTAGAAGATGATGTAGTAATCGGTGCTAATGCGGTTGTATTGGAAGGTGTGCGTATCGGTAAAGGAGCGGTTGTAGCAGCTGGTGCGATCGTTATTAAAGATGTAGAACCATACACAGTCGTGGCAGGCGTTCCTGCTCGTGAAATTAAAAAATTAGATGAAAAAACGAAGTCAAAAACAGAAATTATAGATTCATTAAGACAGTTATAAGAAGGTAGGGTGTTATGAGCCATCTCATTGATATAAGACGGGACCTACATAAAATTCCGGAAATAGGATTTAAGGAATTCAAAACACAAAGCTATTTATTGCAGTTCATTTCAAGCTTAAATCAACAATATCTGCAAATCACAACGTGGAAAACGGGTATCGTCGTTTATATAAAAGGAACGAATCCAACAAAACTAATCGGTTGGCGAACAGATATTGATGGGCTTCCAGTACAGGAGGAAACGGGATTACCGTTTTCTTCGGAGTTTGGAGGGTATATGCATGCCTGTGGACATGATTGTCATATGGCGATTGCGCTTGGTTTAGTTGAAGCTTTTTCAAAACAGCCTCCAATACAGAATGTCGTAATCTATTTTCAGCCGGCAGAGGAAGGACCAGGGGGAGCAGAACCGATGCTTGAGTGGTTAAGAGCCGAACACCCACTGCTTGTTGCCGATGAAATCTATGCACTGCATATTGCTCCTGAGTATCCTGTAGGGACCATTGCGACTAAGCCAGAACTATTATTTGCGAATACGTCTGAGCTATTCATCGATTTAAAAGGTATTGGCGGGCATGCAGCCTACCCACATAAGACACGAGATATGACAATTGCAGCGGCGAATTTACTTTTGCAGCTCCAAACAGTTATTAGCCGGAATGTTGACCCGATGGATAGTGCAGTTATTACGGTAGGAAAAATGACAGCCGGCACAGTACAAAATGTAATTGCTGAAAATGCGCGGTTGGAAGGTACTATTCGAACATTGAATGCAGACGCAATGGCAGAGGTGAAACGACGTATTGAGGCAATTTGTGCAGGTATTGAAGCAGCATTTGAATGCGCTGTTTCAATTGATTATGGCTCGATGTATTATGAAGTAAATAATGATACCGATTGTGCGAATGCACTGCTTCAGTTTGCCGAACAATTCGACGGCGCTATAGCATATGAATGTCCTGCAGCGATGACAGGTGAGGATTTTGGTTATTTTATAAAGGATATACCAGGTGCGATGTTTTGGACTGGGGCAAATTCATCATATGGCCTTCATCATGCGAAAATGGTGCCGGATGAATCGTTAATCCCACTCAATTGTAGATTTGTAGAACAATTTTTGCGACAACGTTAAGAGTTTAATAAAGTAAAAGGGATGCCAGGAATTTTCCTGGTCATCCCTTTTTCAATCTGTGGAGGCTTTCAGCAAATGTGGAGCTTTTTTTGCTGTCCACATATAGGCAAGGATGAAGCAACCAATTAAAACGACTGCTCCCAAAATATAAGGAGAATTACGGTTCCAATCGAAAAGAACGCCTGCAAGTGCAGGTCCGAACATATTGCCTAGACTCATATACGCGTTATTCATACCAGCTGCAAACCCTTGTTCATTACCGGCAAGTTTTGAAATGAGCGTATTAACTGCCGGACGAATAAAGGTTGTAGCGATCGAGAATAAGGTAGCAACAACTAAAATTATGAAGAAACCACTAATATAAATAAACAACAGCATAGTCACTGCAGCCAGGAGCAAGTTTACTAAAATAACTTTTACTTCCCCGAAACGCTTAAATAATTTGTTGACAACATACATTTGCAATACAACACCTGCAAAGCCGCCAACAGTTAATATTATCGCTATTTCACCAGGTGTGTAGCCAAACTTATTATCTAAATATAGCGTTAAAGTCGCTTGGAAATTTGATATTCCAAAACTAAATGTAAAGACGACTATTAAAAAGACGAAATAGGAGGTTTTTACTGATTTAACTAATTGCTTTGATAAGTTTTCTCTTGGAGCTAAAACTGCCTGGCTATTTTTAATGTTTGGTAAATATAAAGCTGATAAAGTGGCTGCAATAAATGCAACAACTCCGGCTAAGAAAAATGGAAACGTTAAATTTACATTTGATAAAAACCCGCCGATACCTGGCCCAATCATAAAGCCTAAAGACATAGCTGCTCCAATCATGCCCATTCCTTTACCGCGTTCTTCGTGGGTTGTTATATCGGCTACAAAGGCCATAATAGGAGGCATAATAAACGCCGCGCCGGCACCACTTAAAAAACGTGATAAAAACAATACCCATACTTCAGTGGCAAGTCCAAATAAAATTTGAGCGCAGCCATAGACGATTAAACCTGCTATTATGAACATTTTTCGACCATGCCGATCCGATAAATCCCCTGCAATCGGTGAAAGTAGAAACTGGGCAAGTGCAAACCCTGCAATTAAAAATCCAAGGACTTGTCCCCCAACACCGAATAATTGCAAATAAGCCGGCATAACAGGGACAATAATACCAATCCCACCCATTGTAATAAACATATTAAACATTAATAAATAAAGTGCCAATTTATTCGATTGTTGTGTCATATAAAGCCAGCCTTCCTATTTAAATATTTCGGTTACGGAAATATATATTTCCAATAGCATACCATATTGTACAAACTTTCACGATAAAATACATCAATCCTTTGAAGGATATTATATATTGAAAATTTACCTGAATATTGCCAAAATAAATATAGAATAATTGAAAAGAGGTAGCTTATGAATTATAAATTTTGGACAGTTGTGATGGTACAAAAAGAGGATAAAGTACTGTTGCTCAATCGTCAGCATGATCATTTTAAAGGCTACATACCTCCAGGTGGCAAAGTGGATTTTCCGGAAGGTTTTGCACAAGGGGCCATTCGTGAAGTAAAAGAGGAGACAGGGTTGGATGTACATTCTTTAACATTTAAAGGGATTTCCCATTATACAAATGAAGTAAAAAAAGATCATTTTATTATTTATAATTACTGGACTGATGATTTTACAGGGGAGCTGCTCAAAACATGTGAAGAAGGGATATTGGAGTGGGTAAAAATTAGTGAAGCAAAAAACTATCCGATGCAGGAAGATATACAGGTCCGTTTCGATTACTTTTTCGAGCCAGGGACATTTGAAATTCATATGATTTGGGATGAAGAAAATGATTGTCTTGATCGACGAATTATACATAAGTTATAAAAATGGGGCAGCAAAAAGTCAGGATTAAATTGACTTTTAGGCTGCCCTAAATTTTTTAAAAACTCATTTTAAATTCCAAGAAGTATTCGTTATATTTCCCTAGCCATTCAAGCCCTAGATTTTCGTATACTTCCAACTTTTCTCGTTGCTCATGTGAAGGGTAGAAGCGTTCATCATCTACTACTTCTTCATCCAATAGCTCCCAAGCTGCTTCATTTGGTGATGAATATCCAACATAGTCAGTATTTTGAGCAGCATTTTCTGCATCTAACATAAAGTTAATGAATTTATGTGCACCTTCAATATTCTTTGAAGTTTTAGGAATAACCATATTATCAAACCATAAGTTGGAACCTTCCTGTGGAACAGCAAATTCCAATTCTTCATTTTCCCACATCATATCTGCAGCTTGCCCCGAGAATGTAAGTGCTACTGAGGCTTCGTTATTAATCATAAGCGGTGTAATTTCATCGCCAATAATTGCCTTAATGTTTGGAGAAAGCTTGATTAAATTATCTGTAGCTTCACGCAGCAACTTGTCATCTTTCACGTTTAGGGAATGGCCGATTGAGTTAAGCCCCATACCGATTACTTCCCGCGAGCCATCCACTAAAAATATTTTTCTTTCCAATGAAGGGTCCCATAGATCATCCCAAGATTCGAACGTTAAATGGTCCTCGATGAGATTAGGGTTATATACAATTCCAACCGTGCCCCAGAAATATGGTATGGAGTATTCATTGCCGGGATCAAACGGTAAATCTAAAAAGTCTTCGTTAATATTTTGCAAATTCGGTACTAAACTATGATCGATTGGAATCAGTAAGTCATCATCCTTCATCGATTCAATTGTATACTCGGAAGGAACAGCAATATCATATGCCGAGCCCCCTTGCTGTACTTTTGTTAACATGGCTTCATTTGAATCAAATGTTTCGTACGTTACTTTAATACCTGTTTCTTCTTCGAATTTATCGATTAACTCTGGATCGATATATTCGCCCCAGTTATACACTGTTAATGTATCCTTGCTTCCAGCAGACCCGGCAGACTGCATACGGTCCACTGCAACAAACAGAAGGGCACAAACAATGACTATGGCAACTGTTGCTTGAATTAAATCTCTCATCGATGTCCCCCCGTTGCTACTGATTTTGAACGTTTGTTAATGAAATAATACCCAATAACGATTAAGACCGTCACAGCAAATACCAATCCTGAAATAGCATTGATCGTCAAGGAAATTCCGGCACGGGCCATTGAGTAGATTTCTACCGACAATGTACTAAACCCATTACCTGTAACGAAGAAAGTGACTGCAAAATCATCGAGTGAATATGTTAAGGCCATAAAAAATCCTGCGAAAATACCAGGAGAAATATACGGCAAAATAACACGCATTAATACATCACGTTTTGTCGCACCTAAATCTCTTGCAGCATCAATTAATGATGTATTCATTTCAAGTAATTTTGGTAAAACCATGAGCACCACAATCGGTACACTAAATGCGACATGCGATACTAAAACAGAAGCAAACCCTAATTTTACACCAATCATTGTAAATAAAATGAGGAAACTTGCCCCGATCACAACATCCGGTGAAACGATAAGAACATTATTTAATGAAAGTAATGTATTACGCATTTTCTTATCTTTTATTGAAACAATACCAATAGCTCCCAGTGTTCCGATGATTGTTGCAATTAAGCCTGATAAAAGGGCAACGAGTACAGTGTTAAGTAAAATAATGATTAACCTTGAATCTTCGAATACTGCTGCGTAATGCTCCAGTGTGAACGATTCGAAATTATTCATACTGCCACCGCTATTGAATGAGTAAAAAATTAAATAAAATATCGGAGCATAAAGGACCGCGAATACGAAAATTAAATACATTTTCGACATAGCTGATAATTTTTTCATTAAACGCGTCCTCCTTTTGATTTTTGTCTAGTAAATAACATTGTAAGAACCATAAATAGAATTAAGAATACGGCAATTGTTGAACCCATTCCCCAGTTTTGAGATACAAGGAATTGCTGCTCGATGGCAGTACCTAAAGTAATGACTTGGTTTCCGGCGATTAAACGTGTAATCATGAACAAAGATAAAGCCGGAATAAAGGTAACCTGAATACCTGATTTTACGCCATCAATTGTTAATGGGAAAATAACTCGGCGGAAGGTTGTCCAGCTGGATGCACCTAAATCACGGGCGGCATAGATTAACGACGGATTCATTTTGTCCAATGAATTGAAAATCGGGATTATCATAAATGGAATGAAAATATATACCGATACGAAAACAAAACTAAAGTCTGTAAATAAAATTTGCTTTGGGTTAAAACCAAACACTTCAATCATTGCATTAATAGGGCCATATAAACCAAAAATACCGATGAATGCATAAGTTTTTAAGAGCAGGTTAATCCAAGATGGAATGATAATGAGCATAAGCCATAATTGCTTATGTTTCGTTTTTGTTAATAAGTAAGCAGTAGGGTAGGCAAATAACAACGTAAATAGCGTAATCAGAAATGCATACCAGAAGCTGCTCAATGTCATTTTTAAATAAACAGGTGTAAAAAATTTTGCGTAGTTGGTTAAAGTGAAGTTGCCATTCAAATCAAGAACAGAATAATAAACGATTAACGCAATTGGTGCAATAACGAATAATAAAATCCAAAAAATATAGGGAATTAACGGGCCTTTTGCTGTCTTATTCATAATCTTCGTCCCCATATGCTTCCAAACGTTTGTCGAAGTCCGCTTCTGTCTCATTTAATCGCATAACGTGAATAGCTTCAGGATCAAAGTCCAATCCAATTTCTGCTCCAACATCCGCTTTTTTCAATGAGTGGACTAACCATTCATTTCCGTCCTGATCATACGTTGATAATTCGTAATGAACACCTCGGAATAATTGAGTATCAACAGTAACAATTAACTTGCCGTTTTCCGGTGTTGTGATTTCCAAATCTTCCGGACGAATGACAACGTCAATTTTTTCGTTTGGCTTCATCCCACCGTCTACACACTCAAATTCTTTTCCAGCGAATCGAACTTTATAGTCTTCAATCATTAATCCATCTACAATGTTGGACTCTCCGATAAAGTCTGCTACAAAACGGTTAATTGGCTCATCATAAATATCTACTGGAGTTCCCGATTGTTTAATTTCCCCATTAGAAAGAACAAAAATTTCATCACTCATTGCCAAAGCTTCTTCCTGGTCATGTGTAACAAAAATGAATGTTTTGCCCAATCGCTGCTGTAATTCACGTAACTCATACTGCATTTCTGTACGTAATTTTAAATCGAGTGCTGATAATGGCTCATCTAATAAAATAACTTCCGGATCATTAACGATAGCACGTGCGATAGCGACACGTTGACGTTGACCACCGGACATTTCTGAAATTTCACGGTTACCATAGCCTGCTAAATTGACGAATTTTAATGCCTCTTGCACTCTGTCATTTATTTCTGTTTCTTTCACTTTTTTAATACGTAAGCCAAATGCCACATTTTCAAACACATTTAAGTGAGGGAATAGCGCATAATCCTGGAATACAGTATTTACTTGGCGTTCATTTGCCGGTACATCATTCATACGTTTCCCATTAAAAAATACATCACCTGTTGAAGCATCAGTAAAACCAGCAATAATACGTAAAATAGTTGTTTTACCACATCCGGATGGACCGAGTAATGTGTAGAACTTACCACGCTCTAGTTCGAAGTTAATATTTTTTAAGACAACTGTACCGTCATCATATGATTTTGTAACATTTTCAAAGCGAATAATCGTGTTATTCATTTAAGTAGCCTCCTGATTTATAAGTAAGATTGAGTTGCGACAAGGAGTAACTTTGTTATCCCATTATGCGCATTAAAAATTTGATGGTTGGAAGATGCTTCGTAATAAACAGCATTTCCTTCACTTGCGATATATTCGTCGTTTCCGAGAACAACACGGATTCGCCCTTTTACTACATAAATAAATGTTTCCGCTAATGATGGTTCGAATGATTTAAATTCCGCATCCTTTTGTAAGGTAATAAATACAGGTTCCATTTCCTTTTCATTTGATGTAGGAATCAGCCATTCAATTTCATAGTTTTTATCATGGTCGGTAAAACTAGTTTGATCATCTTTCGTAAATACAATTTTTTCGTTTTTTTGCTCATCATCAAAAAAGTCCCGTGGCGAGCACCCGAGAACTTCCAATAAGTTGAATAATGTTTCAATTGAAGGTGAGTTTAAATCCCGTTCTAATTGTGAGATATAGCCTTTTGTTAAATCAGTACGTTCTCCAAGCTCTTCCTGGGTTAGACCCTTTTTTATGCGTAACGCTTTAATCTTGGTTCCGATTTGCATATTGTCACGCTCCTTATCCATTAATCGATTGAGTTTACATATGATAAACATCCAGTAAGGAAGTTTACTATTACAAAACTTTTAGTTTACGAAAATAATAATAATTATACATAATATACGGGGATTTTCAAGTGTATTTGTGAAATGAAAGATATTATTTGTTTAGTTACTGGACATTTGTTCGGTACAGAAAAAAACTCCTTTACATATGTTACAGCGAGGAGGATGCGATTGAGAATTCGGACAATAATGCCTTCGCTAAGCGGGGCAACAAAAATTATTAATAAAAAAAATATGAATGAGCTATCGGATATGCCGACATTAATTTATTTTTGGGCAATGAGTTGTTCGCAATGTGAACAATCCATAGAGAAATTGAATATTATTGGTAATATTTTCAGTGACAAATTAAATATTCAAGCGATTCATATGCCAAGGGAAGAGCTCGACTTTACTTCTGAATTAGTAAGGCGAAAAGTAAAGCAATTAGGTATAAATTACCCTATTCACCTAGATAATGAACTTATCATTAGCGATAGGTTTGGAAATAAAATTGTACCAGCCTATTATTTATTCGATCAACAACAGAAATTGCGCTTCTATCACGCTGGAGCTCTAGCGACTAAATCCCTGCAAGGAAAAATTGAGCGTATTATTTAATGACAATATACATTTTTATAAGTTAAAATGATGGGAACTGGATGTTCGGAGGAGAGACAATGAAAAAAGAGTTTGTAGTAATAGGATTAGGGCGATTTGGTGGGAGTATTGTTCGCGAACTGGTTAAACAAGGGGCGAATGTAATGGCTATCGATACAGATAGTGAACGTGTCGATGAATATGCCCGTATTGCCACTCAATCAGTAGTAGCAGATACGACAGAGGAAGAAACAATTAAATCACTAGGACTCTGGAATTTCGAACATGTTATTGTAGCAATTGGCGAAGATATTCAATCAAGTATTCTAACGACCCTTATTTTAAAAGAGCTCGGTGTAGCTCAAATCACTGTTAAAGCACAAAATGATTATCACGAAAAAGTGCTACGTAAAATAGGTGCTGATTTTGTTGTGCATCCGGAACGGGATATGGGCATTCGTATTGCTAACAATATGATGTCGAATAGTGTACTTGATTATTTGGAGATTTCCAGCGAGCACTCGATTATGGAAATTAAAGCGAATGAAAAAATAGCTGGTAATTCATTGATTGAGCTGGATGTACGCGCAAAATACGGTGTGAATATTGTAGGCATTACACGTGGCGATGAAATTATGATTTCTCCAGCAGCGACTGAGCGTATTGAAGTAGGGGATATTCTACTGATGATTGGTGCGGATGTTGATATAAATCGCTTTGTGAAGAAAGTTATTCAAAAGTAGCAGTTACTTAAATCAAAAAATCAAATAAAAAATGCCCGCCTACAATAAGTAAGCGGGTATTTTTTATGGAAAAACTATTTTGGTGACTTTACCAATTTTAATTATACTTCCATTATAATTGGTAAAATCATAGGGCGACGTTTTGTCTTTTCGTATAAATAAGGGCCCAATACGTCCGTAATTTCGTTTTTCAAATCATTCCATTGTGTATCTTTTTCCTGAATCGTGCTATTTAAATGATAATTCAACATTTTTTGTGCTTCGTTAATCATCATGCCTGATTCACGCATATAAACAAATCCTCGAGAAATAATATCCGGACCAGAAACGATTTTGTTTTTCGCCATATCAACACTTACAACAACGATAACTAAACCTTCCTCAGAAAGAATACGGCGATCTCGCAATACGATATTTCCGATATCTCCAATCCCATTTCCATCAATATACACATCACCTGAAGGGATGCGACCGGCAACATGTGCTTCATTTGCACTCAATGCCAATACATCACCATTTTCCATAAGGAATGAGTTTTCTAATGGTACTTCACAAGCTTCCGCCAATTCTGTATGAATTTTTAACATACGGTATTCACCGTGAATTGGCATAAAGAATTTTGGCTTCATTAAACGTAGCATTAGTTTTTGTTCTTGCTGCGAGCCGTGACCTGAAGTATGAATATTATTTAATGCACCGTGGATAACTTCAGCACCAGCACGGAATAATAAGTTAATAATTTTGTTTACGCTCATCGTATTTCCTGGTACTGGAGAAGAAGAGAATACAACTGTATCACCAGGCTGAATTTGAATTTGACGGTGTGTTCCGTTGGCAATACGTGATAAAGCTGCCATTGGCTCACCTTGAGAACCTGTACATAAAATCATTACTTCATTTGCAGGTAAACGATTTAAGCTTTGCACATCGATAAAAGTTTCTTTCGGTGCAGTAATATATCCTAATTCACGGCCGATAGTAATGGCGTTATCCATTGAACGTCCGAAAACGGCAATTTTACGACCATATTTTACAGCTGCATCTGTCGCTTGCTGCAGACGGTGAATATTCGAAGCAAATGTCGCAAAAATAATGCGACCATCAACTTTACGGAAAATTTCGTCAATGCTTTTCCCGACAGTACGCTCTGACATTGTAAAATCCGTTTTTTCGGCATTTGTACTATCTGAAAGTAAACAAAGTACACCATCGCGACCAATTTCGGCCATTCTTGTTAAGTTGGCAGGCTCGCCAACTGGAGTAAAGTCAAACTTAAAGTCGCCTGTATGCACAATATTACCTGGTGGTGTTTTAACAACTACACCATATGCATCGGGAATACTATGTGTCGTACGGAAGAAACTTACGGCTGTTTTACGGAATTTAATAACATCGTCTTCTTTGAATTCGATTAATTTTGTAGAGCGTAATAAGCCATGTTCATCCAATTTGTTGCGAAGCAGTCCCAATGCAAGCTTTCCACCATAAACAGGGATATTAACTTGACGCAATAAATAAGGAATACCGCCAATATGATCTTCGTGACCATGTGTTATAAATAAGCCTTTAATTTTGTCTACGTTTCTAACTAAGTACGTATAGTCTGGAATTACGTAGTCAATTCCAAGTAAGTCGTCCTCAGGGAATTTAATACCTGCGTCAATTAAAATGATTTCATCTTGGAATTGTACTGCATATGTGTTTTTGCCGATTTCGCCCAGTCCGCCGAGTGCGAATACAGCCGCTTGATCATTCTTAACGAATTTCATAACAATTAAGCGTTCTCCAGACGGAAATTAGGGCTATTTTGTTCATATTCTAAATAGTTGCCTTCTAGAAGTTGAACAAGTTCAATATTGTAATTTCGGTCTTTTAAATAGTGACGTACTTCACGCTCAGATGACGCCTCTAAATAAAGAGTTTTTGTGTTTTCGCGAACTGGAATCTCAGTAATGTTTTCTTGATAATAAACTTTGTAAATCATAGTTACTCTCCTTTAATTACGAACATTATTACTGCATTTCTAATAAGTAGAAAAATGCATTTCCTTTATATTATCATGGGAGTCCTTTAAAATAAAGAAAAGCCCATCAAATACATGAACATACTGATTGAATAAAAATAAAAAAATGGCACGTCCTTAAATAGGGCGCGCCAATCAATGAAGTGTTTAGGCAATTAATTTTTTACCGAGGATGCCTTTTAATCGTTCCCGCCATTTCCTTTTGAGACGTTTTAACATAGGTCATCACTCCTCTACCTCATTATACTAAATATTCAGATTTCTGTAAAGGGTCTTTGAAAATAAAGGAGAATTTAAGTTGAAAAGATTATTATTTTTTGATGTAGATGGCACGCTGTACAATTCCGAAAAAAAATTGCCGAATTCTGCAAAAGAAGCGATTCTCAAAGCGCGCGAAAAAGGTCATGAAATCGCTATTGCAACAGGTCGTGCTCCATTTATGATAAAAGATATATTGGAAGAACTACAGATTGATACATATGTGACGTTCAATGGTCAATATGTCGTTTATAAAGGTGAAGTTATTTATACCAACCAAATTGTAAATGAAATGTTAGCGACTATTTTAAAATTCGGTTCACAAAGAAATCATCCATTCGTTTTTCTTAATGAGAAAGAAATGATTGCCACGGAAGGTGATTATGAGAGTATCGAGCAAAGCCTGGCTACACTTTATTTTCCATATCCACAAATTGATGCAAATTATTATTTGCATACGCCAGTCTATCAAACTTTAATTTTTATAAATGAACAGGAACAGCCTATTTATGAACAACAGTTTCCTGAAGTACAATTCGTTCGATGGCATCCACTTTCATGCGATATGTTGCCAAAAGGGGGATCCAAGGCAAATGGTATTAAAAAATTGCTGGAGTATACCGGTTTTTCAGAAGAACAGATTGTAACTTTTGGGGATGGGCTTAATGACATCGAAATGCTTTCGGAATTCCCTCAAAGTGTCGCAATGGGGAATGGTCATAAAAAGGCGAAGGAAGCCGCATCAATGATAACGGCACATGTAGATGAAGATGGGTTGGCTCTGGCGATGGAAAAGCTTAAACTAGTATAAGGTAAAGAAATTGATTTCGTTCATTCGTTTGATTTTCACTGGTAAACTTTATTTTAATCAAAAAAGACTGTAGGCAAACTCGAATTTCTTCGAGTTCGCCTGACAGTCTGAAACGCGTGTGAATATTTAATTCACACGCGTTTTTTACAATTAATCTCTACCAAATGGGATGCTATTTTCAATTACCGCGAATGGGTCCTTTTCGTTAATTCGGTCATAAAACATGATACCGTTTAAATGGTCCAGCTCATGTTGAAAGGCGATTGCAGGGAGTCCTGATAAACGCATTTTCTTTTCTTCTCCGTCCACAGTCATAAATTTAACTGTAATACGGGCATAACGAGGGACGTAGCCTGGAACAGCGCGATCTACAGATAGGCAACCCTCACCACTTGTAATATACGTCTGCTCCACAGAATGGCTTACAACTCTAGGATTGATTGCAACGAAGCTTAATAACTCACCGTCCTCGTTTTCCAAGTGTAAGGCAAACATCCGCTTTAAGCTGTTAACTTGGTTAGCAGCCAAGCCAATACCTCCGCGTAGATTATATTTTTCAGCAATTTCAGGATTTTGGCTATTAATTAAATACTGTAGTAGATCCTCAGCAAGTTTACGGTCTTCCGCAGATAATGGAAAATCAATTTCCTCCGCCCGAGTGCGCAATGTCGGATGTCCTTCGCGAATAATATGTTCCATTAATATCATGTGAAACTTCCTTTCAGTTAGAACTTATAGGAATAAGTATACACGACTCTACAGAATGGAAGTAGAAAAAACTTCGGGATTTCCGATTTAAGAATTCGAATTAAGGGAATAAATATTGTTGAAGTGCTATTAAACGAATAATATTTGGATGTTTTAAAAGTTTCTATTATAGTACAGTAGCGGCGAACTTGTGGTACAGATGATGTAACTGTATTAATTTGATGTTAATTATGAAAATTCTTTAATAAAGATGGTAAACAATGATTGACCGATAGATTTTTATTCATTATACTCGGGGTAGAGTTATATTGTACTAGTGAAAATAATGATTTTTTTAATACAGTTTAAAGGGGATGTAAACAATGGCAGATAAAATGATGAATCAATTGGACCCAGCTGGAACGTTACAGGAAATTGAAGGCAAGTTCGAGATGTTCCAAGTGTTAAATGAGCAAGGGGAAGTTGTAAACGAAGCAGCTATGCCGGATTTAAGTGATGAGCAATTAGTTGAATTAATGAGTCGTATGGTTTATGTCCGTATTTTAGATCAACGTTCAATTTCATTAAACCGACAAGGACGCTTAGGTTTCTACGCACCAACTGCTGGTCAAGAAGCATCACAACTTGCTTCCCATTATGCATTGGAAAAAGAAGACTGGATTTTACCGGGCTATCGTGATGTTCCACAAATTGTTATGCATGGTTTGCCATTATGGAAAGCATTCTTATTCAGTCGCGGTCACTTTATCGGAAACCAAGTTCCGGAAGGTGTAAATATATTGGCACCGCAAATTATAATTGGTGCACAATATATTCAAACGGCAGGTGTGGCACTTGGTTTACAAAAGCGTGGTTCAAAAACGGTTGCAATCACATATACAGGGGATGGTGGTTCTTCGCAAGGTGATTTCTATGAAGGGATTAACTTTGCAGGTGCTTTCAAATCGCCAGCTATCTTCATCGTGCAAAACAACCAATTCGCGATTTCAACACCGCGTGAATTACAGACTGCCGCAAAAACTATCGCGCAAAAAGGTATAGCAGCCGGCATACCGTCCGTATTAGTGGATGGTATGGATCCGTTAGCTGTTTATGCAGCGACTAAGGACGCCCGTGACCGAGCAATTCGCGGAGAAGGTCCAACACTTATTGAAACAATGTGTTACCGATATGGTCCTCATACAATGGCAGGTGATGACCCAACACGTTATCGTACTACTGATACTGATAATGAGTGGTCAGCAAAAGATCCATTAGTACGCTTCCGTAAATACCTTGAAGGTAAAGGGTTATGGGATGAGAAGAAAGAAGAAGAAGTAATTGAGCGTGCTAAAGAGGAAATTAAAGAAGCAATCAAACAAGCCGATAAAGCTCCGAAACAAAAAGTAACAGAGTTAATGGATAATATGTATGATGGTGAAATGCCATCAAACTTAAAAGAACAGTACGCGATTTATAAAGAGAAGGAGTCGAAATAAGCCATGGCACAAATGACAATGATTCAAGCAATTACAGATGCATTACGTTGCGAATTAAAAAATGACGAAAACGTTTTAGTATTCGGTGAAGACGTTGGTGTAAACGGCGGGGTTTTCCGTGCTACAGAAGGTCTTCAAAAAGAATTTGGCGTTGATCGTGTATTTGATACGCCACTTGCAGAATCAGGAATCGGCGGTTTAGCAATTGGTTTGGCGTTAACTGGATACCGTCCAGTGCCTGAAATTCAATTTTTCGGCTTCGTTTTTGAGGTAATGGACTCAATTAGTGGTCAATTAGCTCGTATGAAATACCGTTCTGGTGGTACGTACAATGCACCTGTAACAATTCGTTCTCCATTTGGCGGTGGTGTACATACACCGGAAATGCATTCGGATTCTTTAGAAGGTTTAATGGCACAATCACCAGGTTTAAAAGTGGTAATTCCATCAACACCATATGATGCAAAAGGTTTACTAATTGCATCAATTCGTGATAATAACCCAGTTATTTTCTTAGAGCATTTAAAACTTTACCGTTCGTTCCGTGAAGAAGTTCCGGAAGAATCATATACAATTGAACTTGGAAAAGCAGATGTAAAGCGCGAAGGAAAAGACCTTTCAATTATTGCTTATGGCTTAATGGTTCACGAAAGTTTAAAGGCGGCAGAAGAACTTGAAAAAGAAGGCTATTCGGTAGAAGTGATCGATTTACGTACGATTCAGCCTTTAGATATTGAAACAATTATAGCTTCTGTTGAAAAAACAGGTCGTGCAATCGTTGTTCAAGAGGCTCAAAAGCAAGCTGGTATTGCAGCAAATGTTGTCGCAGAGATTACAGAGCGTGCCATTCTTTCATTAGAAGCTCCAGTATTACGTGTTGCTGCACCAGATACAATTTATTCATTCCCTCAAGCAGAGGGTGTATGGCTACCAACATATAAAGATGTAATGGAAACTGCGAAGAAAGTTTTAACATTCTAAGAATTGAGGGTGAGAAATATGGCATTTACTTTTCGATTACCAGATATCGGAGAAGGTATACATGAAGGTGAAATCGTCAAATGGTTCGTTAAAGCTGGCGATCAAGTCAAAGAAGATGATATTTTAGCTGAAGTTCAAAATGATAAAGCAGTTGTGGAAATTCCGTCACCAGTAGAAGGTACAGTTGAAGAGATTTTGGTGGAAGAAGGTACAGTAGCGATTGTTGGAGATGCCTTAATCCGCTTTGATGCACCAGGCTATGAAGATTTAAAATTAAAAGGTGATGACCACCACGAATCAAATGAATCAAGTAAAACAGAAGCCCAAGTACAATCCACTGCTGAATCAGGCCAAGATATGAAAAAACAGGAAGCACCAAAGGCAAAAGAGGAAGCAGCGAAGCCAGAAGCTCCATCCCAAACAGAAAAAGCTACACCGCAGAGTGAAGAGGATACTTCAAACAAACGTATTATTGCAATGCCGTCAGTACGAAAGTATGCTCGTGAAAAAGGTGTCGAAATTCAGCAAGTTTCAGGTACAGGTAAAAATGGCCGCGTTTTAAAAGAAGATATTGAAAGCTTCTTAAATGGCGGGGGACAACCTGATGCTGCATCTGAAGAAGTTAATGAAACAAAACAGACAGAAGCTGTAGAGACGCAAAAAGAAACAAAACAAGTTGCACCTGAAGGGGAATTCCCTGAAACACGCGAAAAAATGAGCGGCATTCGTAAAGCCATTGCTAAAGCGATGGTTCATTCAAAACATACAGCTCCGCACGTAACGTTAATGGATGAAGTGGATGTAACAGAGCTTGTTGCGCATCGTAAACAATTCAAGGATATTGCAGCAGAGCAAGGTGTTAAATTAACGTATTTACCGTACGTTGTGAAGGCTTTAATCTCGACTTTGCGAAAATATCCTGAATTCAACCGTTCGCTAGATGACGCAACACAGGAAATTATTCAGAAACATTACTATAATATAGGTATTGCTGCCGATACAGAAAAAGGTTTATTAGTTCCAGTTATTAAGCATGCTGATCGTAAGTCGGTATTTGGCCTTTCACAGGAAATTAATGAACTGGCTGTAAAGGCACGTGATGGTAAGTTAGCATCTCATGAAATGAAAGGTGCTTCAATATCCATTACAAATATCGGTTCTGCAGGTGGTCAATGGTTTACACCAGTAATTAATCACCCTGAAGTTGCGATTTTAGGAATTGGTCGAATTTCAGAGAAACCAGTAATAAAAAATGGTGAAATTGTAGCGGCACATGTGTTAGCATTATCATTGAGCTTTGATCATCGTATGATCGATGGTGCGACTGCACAAAACGCTTTAAATCATTTAAAACGTTTATTAAGTGAGCCGCAACTATTATTAATGGAGGCGTAAAAAAATGGTAGTAGGAGATTTTCCAATTGAACTAGATACTCTTGTAGTAGGTTCGGGCCCTGGTGGATATGTTGCAGCAATTCGTGCAGCACAAACAGGTCAAAAAGTTACAATCGTTGAACGTGGAGCACTAGGTGGAGTTTGTTTAAACGTAGGCTGTATCCCGTCTAAAGCGTTAATTTCAGTAGGTCACCGCTTTGAGGATGCACAACATTCAGATGATATGGGTGTTACTGCATCAGAAGTAAAACTTGACTGGTCTAAAGCACAAGCATTTAAAGACAGCGTTGTTAAAAAATTAGTAGGCGGCGTTGAAGGTTTATTAAAAGGGAATAAAGTAGACATCGTAAAAGGTGAAGCATATTTCGTAGATGCAAACACTGTACGTGTTATCGATGGCGATAACGCCCAAACATATACATTCAAAAATGCAATCTTAGCAACAGGATCTCGTCCAATCGAAATCCCAACATTCAAATTTACAAAGCGCGTAGTAAGCTCAACTGGTGCATTATCTTTCCCTGAAGTACCAGGTAAATTAGTAGTAATCGGTGGCGGTTACATCGGAACTGAGCTTGGTTCAGCTTATGCTAACTTAGGTTCTCAAGTAACAATTATCGAAGGCGGTAAAGATATTTTAGCTGGTTTCGAAAAACAAATGACGCAAATCGTTAAAAAAGGTCTTAAGAAAAAGGGCGTTGAAGTAGTAGTAAACGCATCTGCTAAAGGCGTTGAAGAAAACGAAAATGGCGTTGTAGTTACTTATGAAGCAGGCGGCGAAGAGAAAACAGTTGAAGCGGATTACGTTTTAGTAACTGTAGGTCGTCGTCCGAATACAGATGAAATGGGCTTAGAAGAAGTAGGAGTTAAATTCGCAGAACGCGGTTTATTGGAAGTTGACAAACAAGGTCGTACTTCAGTTTCTAACATCTTTGCAATCGGTGATATCGTTGCAGGTCCACAACTTGCCCATAAAGCTTCTTATGAAGGTAAAGTTGCTGCAGAAGCAATTGCTGGTGAACCATCAGTAGTTGACTACTTAGCGATTCCAGCAGTATGCTTCACAGATCCAGAAATGGCAACTGTAGGATACTCTGAAGAAACAGCTAAAGCAGAAGGTCTTGAAGTGAAAGCTGCTAAATTCCCATTCGCTGCAAACGGTCGTGCATTAGCACTTAACCAAACTGAAGGCTTTGTGAAATTAGTTGCTCGTAAAGAAGATGGCTTACTTGTAGGTGCTCAAATCATCGGTGCTGGTGCATCTGATATGATCGCTGAAATGGGTCTTGCTATCGAAGCTGGTATGACAGCTGAAGACGTAGCATTAACAATTCATGCTCACCCAACTTTAGGTGAAATTACGATGGAAGCTGCTGAAGTATTATTAGGCAACCCAATCCATATCGTATCTAAATAATAATGATTAAAGGCTATGCAGTTGAAAATACTGCATAGCCTTTTTGTTGTCTATATAGATGGATATATTCAAAAGTAATATTGGAATATTTTATATTATAGTAAGAGAATGAAATAGACAGAAATTTCTAATAGTCGTACAATGAAAGTGTGCGCAAGGGGGTTTTTTAAGTGGATATTATACGTACAATCGCTCAAATAGGTATCATCATTTTATTTTATTTAGTAGGAGAATACATAGTTTCAATAACTGGAATTATCATACCGGGAAGTATCGTTGGACTTGTATTATTATGGTTATCACTTTATTTCAAAATATTGAATGTGAAATTCATTCAAAAGGGTGCTAGTTTTATGTTGGCATTTTTAACCTTATTTTTTATTCCTTCCACTGTAGCGGTAATTAACTATCCGGAATTACTTACGGTGTCTGGTGGGCTCCTCATATTGGCGGTAATTATAAGTACAATATTAGCGTTAGTCATTACAGGGAAAGTTAGTAGAATTATTGAGGAAAAAGAAAAGCAAAAAAAGGAGGGGGAACATGTTACCGCAAGTTCTGCTAAGTCTATTTATCATAAGTAGTACGGTGTTACTTTTCGTTTTACTGAATAAACTGTACTTGAAAATTGGCAATCCTTTTTTGTTGCCTATTCTAACTGTTACTTGCATTACGGTAGCGGTTTTGTTGATCTTTAACATACCGTACGAAACTTATATGGAAGGCGGTCAATGGCTATCAAAAATGCTCGGTCCTGCAGTTGTAGCATTAGCCTTTCCGCTTTATAATCAACGGGATATTATTTTTAAATATAAATACTCAATTATAATTAGCATTATTGTGGCAATGTTAGCAGGTCTTATAAGTGTTGTAGCGTTTCTTTTACTGTTTGGATCGAGTAAAGCCTTTATCTATACTTCTTTACCTAAATCATTGACGACACCTGTTGCGATGCAAGTAAGCGATCTTATAGGAGGAATCCCACCTCTAACTGTCGTGTTGGTGATGGTTGCAGGTTTTACAGGTGCTATTTTGGGGCCTGTATTATTTAAAGTCTTTAAAATTGATACAGCTATTAGCCGAGGTGTTGCTATGGGAAGTGCTTCACATGGTGTTGGTTTAACGAAGCTAAAAGAATACAGTGAAGAGGATTTGTCTATAGGATCATTATCTATGGGGCTTAGTGCAGTTGTAGGGGCATTTATAATACCGCTTATTTCTTTTTATTTCATTTAAAAAAGACAGACGACATAAATGAGTCGTCTGTCAAACATATTAATATATTGCTTTTCTCTCTTTTATAACTCGTATATTTTGTAACGTACTATCTTCAGGCCCTTGAACAGGAAGACCCGCTTCAACATTCATCTTAATGAAATCAATATTACTTTGCGTAATGATTTCCCCGGGAATAAAAATCGGAATTCCAGGTGGGTAAACCATTATAAACTCAGCACAAATGTAACCTTCAGAAAGTGCAAGCGGTATGCTTTCTGTTTGTGCATAAAAAGCATCCCGTGGTGACATAGCAAGTGCCGGTATTTCTGGAATTTGAACATTTGTTTCTGTAATTGAAGCATCTGATTCAAACGTTTTTGACATACGTCTTAAAGCATTTATAAGTAAATTTACTTCTTTTTTCGAATCTCCAATCGTTACTAAACATAGAATATTGTAGAGATCCGATAGTTCAATTTCTATATTGGCGTTTACTCGAAGCCACTCTTCAGCAACATGACCTGTAATACCTAAATCTTTTACACTGATTAATAGTTTCAATGGATCCATATCGTAAGTTGCAGATGTACCAAGCTTCTCACGTCCTACACAATGAAGATGTGGTATGGAATTAATACGTTTACGCGCATCTTTTGCTAAATGAATCGCATCGTCCAACAAAGTCTGCCCATGAACAGCTAATTGACGACGGGCTGTATCAATTGAAGCAAGCATAGGGTAGGAAGTGGATGTTGTTGTTAACATTGAAAATACAGATTGTACACGTTTAGCGGACACAAGGCCCTCTCTAACGTTTAATACTGAACTACCTGTCATTGAGCCACCTAACTTATGTGTGCTCGTTGCAGCCATATCTGCGCCTGCTTGCATTGCCGATAAGGGTAAATCATCATGGAACTTAATATGAACGCCGTGAGCTTCATCTACAATTACAGGAATGTTTCTCGCGTGAACAATGTCAACAATACGTTTTAAATCTGCTACAAAACCAAAATAAGTAGGGTTAATAACAAGTACTGCTTTCGCATCCGGATATTTCAATAGTGCACGCTCAACTGACTCAGGTGAAATCCCATGGGAGATGCCAAGCTCACTATCTACTTCAGGATGGATAAAAATTGGGATAGCACCCGCGAAAACAATCGCTGACATAATTGATTTATGTACATTCCGCGGTACTATTATTTTATCGCCCGGACCGACGACGGTTAAAATCATCGTCATAATGGCGCCACTAGTACCTTGTACGGAAAAGAATGTATGGTCAGCCCCAAAGGCTTGGGCAGCAAGGTTTTGTGCTTGCATAATCACACCTTTAGGAGCGTGTAAATCATCTAGTGGAGCAATATTAATTAAATCAATTGATAAAACGTTGTCGCCTACAAATTCTCTGTAAGCTGGATCCATTCCCTGTCCTTTTTTGTGACCTGGAATATGGAACTGAATAGGATGTCTGTTGCGATGCTTGAGTAATGCATCAAACAAAGGAGTCTCTAACTGTGACAACGCAGGTACCACCTCACTATATTGTAATTTTAAAACAAGTGAATTATAGCACCTATTAAAGATGCTGACTATATAAATATTTCGAATACTTGAAATGAAGACACTAATTTTAGGAGGAATGGCTATGAATTGGCATACAAAGGTAACAGAATTATTACAGGTTCAATATCCGATTATCCAAGGTGGACTGGCATATTTAGCTTACTCAGAGCTTGCTGCAGCTGTTTCTAATGCAGGTGCATTAGGGCAAATTACCGCAATGAGTTTATCGTCGCCCGATGCTTTAAAGGAAGAAATAAAAAAAGTGAAAGAAATGACAAATAAACCATTTGGAGTAAATTTTGCGATAGGTATGCATGGAAAAGGGTATGAAAAAATGGTAGAAGTCGCTGCGGAAATGGACGTTCCTGTAGTAACGATTACAGGGGGCAATCCAGCGCCTATTTTTGATATATTAAAAGATGCATCTTGTAAAAAACTAGTATTGGTAGCAGCAAAGCGTCAAGCGCAAAAAGCAGAACAGCTCGGAGCGGATGCTGTCATGGTTGTTGGACAAGAAGGAGGCGGTCATTTAGGAAGAGACGATGTTGGAACGATGGTATTGGTGCCTCAAGTAGTAAATAGTGTATCGATTCCTGTTATAGCTTCTGGGGGCATAGGAGACGGTCGGGGATGGATGGCTGCTCATGCACTGGGTGCAGACGGAATTGAGATGGGGACGCGTTTTATTGCTACTAAGGAATGTGTTCATGCCTCATTGGCGTACAAGCAGGCATTAATTGAAAGTGAAGAAACTGATACGGCAATTATAAAACGTTCGATTGGTGCACCTGCCAGAGTAATTCGCAATGAATTTACAGATAAAATCTTGGGAATTGAGCAACATTCTCCTACTTATGAAGCTTTAAAAACTTATATTAGTGGAGAAGCAAACAAAAAATTTATATATGATGGTGATTCAGCAAATGGATATGGATGGGCAGGCCAAGTGACAGGTTTGATAAATGATATTCCAACTGTTGAGGAATTAATTCAGCGTATGGTTGTACAAGCAGAAGAAATCCGTTTAAAATGGGGGCAGCAATAATTAAAGGCAGGTAATAATCTATGGAATATTCATACCCATTATCAACAGATTGGACTACAGAAGAAATGGTCGATGTCGTACATTTCTTTGAGGTAGTGGAAATGGCATACGAAAAAGGTGTAAAGCGTGAAATCGTTATGGAACGCTACAAAAGCTTTAAAAAAGTTGTTCCGTCACAAGCTGAAGAAAAAACGATTTGCCGTGATTTTGAACAAGCTAGCTCCTACGTACCATATCGTGTTGTAAAGCTAGCGAAGGAATTGGCTGATGGACAAATTGTAAAAATGAAATAAGAAAATGAATGTGGAACATAATTTGTTTCAGCATCAAAAAAGAGAAATTGCACTTCAACTGTGCAATTTCTCTTTTTAGTTTATTAATTTTTTTGAAAATTCTTTTAGATTATTGGAATGTTTAGCAGTCTTTTGTACATATTAATAATAAATGGTTAATTGTTACCTTTGATGATTTCATAAATTGGGAGAAGTTCATCAAATGTCGTTTCCACTAGTTGTAAAAAGTGCTCTGCAGACATTTGAATAGCATCGTTGGCGGGAATATGTCGACCAATCAGGAATTCTCCTTTTTTTACATCGCGGAGACGTACAAGGAGCTGTTCCAGTTTCTCATCGCGTGCTTCCTTTAAAGGAATGGCATCCGGCTGCATATGGTCCCCGGAAATCACGTAATCATCTGATAAATCTTTAATGGTATTAATATTAGTTAATAGACGCTGTGCCATTTCATTCTTTTGTGGTGCTTCATAAATAACTGCAATAACGATGAAAAGATGTGTACCCCAGAGTCCGATCTGAAAATGCGGTAAAGCTTTATAGCCACGCTTGTACGGGGCAAATGCAACCCAAGAATCTTTTGGTGGGTTAACAGTACGACGTGCATGTTTTGCGACATGACCAAAGAATTCTTCCCCTGTCTGTGCACTGAAATAACCTGTGAAAGTTTCCGAAAGCTCATGAAACTTTGGGCGAATTAGATTTGTTAAAGCTTCCATGCGTTCATCTAAACCATCAATTTCAAATACTTGGAAGTCTTCTGCGGTCCATTTTACATTACTCAAATTTTTCAAATCCTTTCGAATTAATGTTTATTTTATTAAGTTTTTGGGAAAAAATCTGTTAATAGAAACTTTATACCGTTATATTTTACAAATGGTGTGGATATTATTATAAGTAATTAGTCATGGTATCCAAACCTTTTTATAAAAGTAGGGAAAAGTTCAAATAATATGATGAGGAAGTGATTTTTATGAAACAGATGATTAAAATTATACGCAAAGTCGATATTGAAAAGCAATATGAAGAGATTTTAATGTTGGAAATGGATTACGAGCTAGCAACACTTTATTCAGCTATGAATGATAAAAATCAATCTGAAATTGAAAAATCCAAAAAACGTTTAACAGAAATTCAAGAGGAACTAAAAGGTCTACATGTATATGCATAATAAAAAAATGTTACCAAAATAAAAAATCACTTGCCAAAGTTAGATAGCAAGTGATTTTTTGTTATAATGAAGTTATTAAAAAAAGTTCCATATATTACATATTAAAATTAGCAATGGTTGTCGGAAGGTGGATGAACGATGGATGTAAAACAGCTAGATGAATTTGCGAAAAAAATTATTATTGAAGCGGGGCAAAATATCCGTGCAGCATTTTCATACGATATTGAAATCGAAACAAAATCTAGTCCCAATGATTTAGTGACGAATATTGATCGGGAAACAGAGTTATTTTTTATCGAAAAAATCAAAGCATTTAATCCGGATCATCGTATTTTAGGTGAAGAGGGAATGGGTGAAAAAGTCGAAAATCTAGAAGGGGTCGTATGGATTATTGATCCAATTGACGGAACCATGAATTTTGTTAAGCAACATCGCCATTTCATGATTACAATTGGCATTTATGTGGATGGTGTTGGAGTTTTAGGCTACATATTTGATGTAATGCGGGAGGATCTATTTAATGCCATTTCTGGGGTAGGAGCATGGTATAACGATTCTCCACTTCGCAAACTTCAGCCTGTAAAAATTGAACAGGCTGTTATCGGAATCAATGCAAGTTGGGTAACACCGAATAATCGTATTAATCACGAAAAAATAACTGAGTTAGTCCGAACAGTTCGTGGTACTCGCTCTTATGGATCTGCTGCGATGGAAATAGCTTTTGTCGTAAGTGGAAAGCTGGATGCTTATATTTCAATGCGTTTAGCACCATGGGATATTGGTGGCGGGGTCATTATTGCTAAAGAAGTAGGAGCTATTGCAACAAACTTTAATGGGAAAAATTTCGATTTCTTATCAATGGATACATTTTTAATTGCGAATCCTTCTATCCATCAGTTAATTTTAGACAAATATATTGAAGAAAAAAAATAAAAACTTCGGTGCGTATACGCACCGAAGTTTTATGCATTTTAGAGTAAGCCTTGGTCTCTAAATTTACGTTTCGTTTTAAATGCCATTCCAAAGATTGCACACATAACGACAACCCCTACAACAACACCAATCCAACCTATCGTTTCATATTTATCGCCAATCATAAATACAAGTGAAAAGGCAAATCCAATACTGATCATTGATAGAATCGCTGCCAATGCATAAATAAACATTACAAATTTTGCTTTATTCATATTTCCTGCCTCCGGACATCTTTTATATGTGACTAAAAAATGATATTAATTATTGTGAAAAGACATTTAATCTTTCATGTGCTATAATATCACAGTTAAACAATTGAAAAAAGAATATGGAGTGGAATAATGACAAATTTACGTCAAGATATTCGTAATATCGCAATTATAGCTCACGTTGACCATGGTAAAACAACGTTAGTAGACCAATTATTAAAGCAATCAGGTACTTTCCGTTCAAATGAACGTGTAGAAGAACGTGCAATGGACTCTGGTGATATAGAGCGTGAACGTGGGATTACGATTTTAGCTAAAAATACAGCAGTAGATTATAACGGTACTCGTATCAACATCCTTGATACGCCTGGACACGCAGACTTCGGTGGAGAAGTTGAACGTATCTTAAAAATGGTAGATGGCGTTTGTTTAGTTGTCGATGCGTATGAGGGTTGTATGCCTCAAACACGTTTTGTATTAAAGAAAGCATTAGAACAACGTTTAACACCAATCGTTGTAGTAAACAAAGTAGATAAAGATTCAGCTCGCCCACTTGAAGTAGTAGACGAAGTATTAGAATTATTAATCGAGCTAGGTGCAGATGAAGATCAATTAGATTTCCCAGTTGTTTATGCTTCTGGTGTAAATGGTACAGCATCTTTAGATCCAGACCCAGCAAACCAAGAAGAAAACATGACTTGCTTATTCGAGAAAATTATTGAAGCAATCCCAGCACCAATTGATAACTCAGAAGATCCATTACAATTCCAAGTAGCATTACTTGACTATAATGACTTCGTTGGTCGTATCGGTATCGGTCGCGTATTCCGCGGTAGAATTTCTGTAGGTCAACAAGTTTCTCTTATGAAATTAGACGGTACAGTGAAAAACTTCCGTGTAACAAAAATCTTTGGTTTCTTCGGTCTTAAACGTGAAGAAATCCAAACAGCTATTGCTGGTGACTTAATCGCGGTTTCAGGAATGGAAGACATCAACGTTGGTGAAACAGTTTGTCCAATTGATCATCAAGAAGCGTTAGTACCATTACGTATTGATGAGCCAACATTACAAATGACATTCTTAGTAAACAACTCACCATTCGCAGGTCGCGAAGGGAAATGGGTAACTTCTCGTAAAATTGAGGAACGTTTACTTGCACAATTACAAACTGACGTATCTCTACGTGTAGAAGATACAGAATCTCCGGATGCTTGGACAGTTTCTGGTCGTGGTGAGCTTCACTTATCAATCTTAATCGAAAATATGCGTCGTGAAGGTTTCGAATTACAAGTGTCTAAACCACAAGTAATCATCCGTAACATCGATGGCGTGAAGTCTGAGCCAATCGAGCGCGTTCAAATCGATGTACCTGAGGATTCTGTAGGTTCGATCATCGAATCAATCGGTACTCGTAAAGGTGAAATGTTAGATATGGTAAACAACGGATCAGGACAAGTACGTTTAATCTTTAACGTACCAGCACGAGGTTTAATCGGTTACACAACTGAGTTCATGTCAATCACAAAAGGTTTCGGTATGATGAACCATACATTCGATCACTACGCTCCAGTAGTAGCAGGTAAAGTTGGCGGCCGTCACCAAGGTGTATTAGTATCTATGGAAAACGGTAAAGCAACAACTTACGGTATGATGGGTGTAGAAGATCGTGGTACATTATTCATCGAGCCAGGTACTGAAGTATACGAAGGTATGATCGTTGGTGAAAATACACGTGATTCTGATATTACTGTTAACATTACAAAACAAAAACAAAAAACAAATATCCGTTCGGCAAACAAAGACCAAACGAATGTTATTAAAAAGCCTCGTATTTTATCACTTGAAGAAGCATTAGAATACTTAGGTGATGACGAGTATTTAGAAGTAACACCAGAATCAATTCGTTTACGTAAACAGATTCTTGATAAAGGCGAACGTGAACGCGTTGCTAAAAAGAAAAAGAACGCTGAGTTAGAAGCTTAATTGGCGTCAATAAGGAAAGGTGAATGATGTTGGCTGTGTTAAGTAGCTATTTTGATTTAGTATTACTAGCATCTATATCTAGTAGTGAAAATGAATATGTCTTTAATCGTATGTCAGGGATTACAAGTTATTTATACCAAAATTTACCAAACTACGACATGGCTGGTTATGTAACATTTATTCTCGTGTTCCTTATGTCGGCAATAGTTTACAAACTAGGGTTTGCGAAAAAACTAACATTAGGAAGAAATATTGTTATCTATGCGTTCCTATTTATCGGATGTATGATATTAACTTTTCTAGCGTTATTCCTACCGATGATTGAAGGTTTAATTGTCGCTGCGTTGATTCTAATTGTTTATAAATCACGTTTATGGCGAGAAAAACGAGAAGAAGCGAAGCAGGCAAACTAATACTTTTAAAGAGGTGTGTTAATTTAACACACCTCTTTATTTTTAAGTGTGTTTATTTGAAACCGCTTCAATGGAAACGTTATAATTCATTAATGGGGATAATAAATTAAATGGAGTAGAGAATAAAATGAATTTTACTAAAAAACAAGTCATTATAACAGTCGCTTTAGCGCTAGTTATCATATCTTGCATTATCTTCGTTCCCGCTGTTCTAACAGCAAAAAACGAAGATAATGCAGCGGCAGAATTAAGCAATATTTACAATGATCAATTTGTCGTAACAAAATCGACAGCACCTGCAATTGGTGATGATTTTGAAATTACTGTCCAGTCGGAAAAGACAAATGCAGTGTATGATTTTGAAGTAAAAGACGGTGAATATTTTGGTGAATACTTTGCTGAAAATGTTAACATACAAGTTAACGAAATGATTCAACCAATTGTTGGAGAAGATATTTTAGTTATGTCCAATGTATTCCAGGATGGCTTGAAAGAAGAAGCGACTTTGGAAGAAGTAAATGTCGAAAAAGCTACGGTTCATTTAGTGGTGGATGAAGATATTTCAGAAGATACAGCCAAGAAAATTGCCGATACATTAAAAGCTCAATTTGGGGAAATCGCAGTTACGGTAGAAGCTTATGTTGTAGATGAAGAACGTGTATTTGAAGGGGTAAAAACAGAAGTAATCAATTTTTTCCAACTAAGCAAAATCAATGCACAAAGCTTTGTTGACTTCAAGTTCCACAATCAGTCATTTCAATTTTAATTAATGCAGATGTTATGTATGTCTAACTGAAATTAATAAGAATAAGAAAAAATATCAATTTTCTCATGGGAGAGAAAATTGATATTTTTTGTTTTTGTTCCCGACTCTTTAAAATTCTTCATCAAATTTAGACGATGTTCTGAAGAAGCGGAAATTTCCTGTTTCAATACGTTTCTGCGTATTATCTGTGATGCGTTCTGAGCACGATGGACACATAAACGTATGAATTGGGCGATTTCGCAATTTTTTTGCTAAAGGTAGATCGTTTGGCAAATCATGTAGTGTATCACAAATGACACATTTTACACGCATGACGAATTCCTCCTATTGAATACGAATCGCACGCACATTTTTTATTGGATTTTCCACATTTGAACCGTCTGCAAAAAGTACATGTACTGGACCGTCCTCTACAAGCGGTTTACCATCTTGGCTAAATTTAAAAATAAAGTTTTCAGCCTGTTGCAGTGGGAATACAAACTCTTCATCTGTCGTACATTCGAAAACGACTTCGTTTGCACCATCTATAATTTGTGCATTATTTAAAAACGGCTTAATTTCCATTCCGAATGTTCCTGTAAGCATACCTTTTCGATCAAATTTACGCTCTGTTTTTAAAGTCGGCGGAAATACAGCACCTTCCATTATCTCGCGTGACCAGTGTGCACCCATATCACGTAAGTACTTTTCATTATCTTCTTCAACTTTTTCCGAAACAAAATACGTTTTCAGATTAAGTTTACGATCATCAAAAATCCATACGGTAGGGTCTAACGTCAATTGGAATTTGACCGCGCCTTTTATAGGAATGATTGTTTCGACCATTTGTAAGTCCCCCCTAAACTATTTTCCTTCATCATTATAACGCTATTCCCGGTAGAAAGAAATATAATTGAATTGAATGTAAATCATACAAAGACGCTTGCATTTTTGAATGTAAAAAGATACACTTTATTAAGATAGAATCGAAGAAATATCATAGATGGGGGCGTCCTCATGGATACGAAAGCACAAGCTTCCTTTCAGGAAAAAGCATTAGAGCTACTAACTGCGGATGCAGATAAAATTGCTCGATTAATTCGCGTACAAATGGATAATTTAACTATGCCGTCTTGTCCGTTATATGAAGAAGTATTAGATACACAAATGTTTGGTTTATCACGTGAAATAGAATTTGCTGCAAGGCTTGGGCTAATTGAGCGTGAACAGGGAAAGAAAATTCTCGATTCTTTAGAGAAAGAGCTTTCTTTATTACATGATGCGTATACAGACAAATAAAAGAAAACTCAAACGCTACATTGCGGTTTGAGTTTTTTTTTCAAAGAAGAGGTTTATAACATGAAACATTACTTTAAAAATTATTTTCGCAATTTCGATTACAGTCTGTTGTTTGTTTATATTCTATTAATGTTATTTGGACTTGTTATGATTTATAGTTCGAGTATTTGGATTTCTATTATTCAATATGATGCAAATCCGAATTTTTATTATAATCGCCAGCTCGTCAATATAATTTTAGCGTTAATTTTGTTTACGGTCGCTGTCATTACGCCTTATAAAAGATTATCAAGCAAAACAATTTTAGGCGTACTCCTTGCTGTTATGTTTATACTAGAGTTATGGCTTATAGTTGCCGGTAAAAATATTAACGGATCAAAAAGTTGGATTAGCCTATTTGGCCTTATGAATTTCCAGCCATCCGAATTTGCAAAGCTCTTTATTATAGTATTCTTTGCGGGTACATTTTATCGTAAAAGCGTGAATCGTGGTTCAATGCAGCTACTAACATTTGATGATGTGTCGTATCCTTTGGGCATGTGGCTATTTATCGTTCTTGTTGTTGGATTTGAAACAGATCTAGGCGCACTGGTTATCATTGTTGCCATTGCACTGGTCGTTGTTATTACGAGCGGACTTAAGGGTAAAACGCTCGGCAGAATTTTTGGATTATTATCGGCATTGGGTGTTGTCGGAATGATTGGGATTTTAATATTTAAATGGGATACGGTTTTTAATGCGAGTCGTAGAGGCCGTATTACTTCCTTTTTGGACCCTTTCAGCGATCCGCTCAATTCGGGGTATCATGTTGTGAACGGCTATTACGCAATAGGTGCAGGGGGCTTGGAAGGACGTGGGCTCGGACAATCGATTCAAAAGCTGGGATATGTACCAGAACCTCAAACTGACTTTATAATGGCAATTATAGCCGAGGAATTGGGGATCTTGGGGGTATCAATTGTTATAATTGGATTAGGCTATATTGTTATGCGCGGTTACTATATCGCGATGTCAACGATGGATCCGCTTGCACGAATGTTAGCGGCGGGCATTTCTACATGGATTGGATTACAAACTTTTATTAATTTAGGTGGATTATCGGGACTTATCCCGTTAACCGGAGTAACGCTTCCTTTTATTAGTTATGGCGGTACTTCTATATTATTGCTTTCAGTAGCAATGGGGATACTTATAAATGTCTCCACACATCACAAATTGGAAAAAAGAAAGTAATTGGGGGATGAGGAGAAATGAAGTCGATTAAAAAGATTCTAGTTGCAAACCGGGGCGAAATAGCCATTCGTATTTTACGAGCATGTAATGAATTACATATTAAGACGGTAGCGATTTATTCACGTGAAGATAGTGGTTCATATCACCGTTATAAAGCGGATGAAGCTTATCTTGTCGGTATGGGGAAAAAGCCGATTGATGCATATTTGGATATTGAAAGCATCCTGAAAATTGCTAAAGATGCGAATGTGGATGCAATTCACCCAGGGTACGGATTTTTATCTGAAAATGTTGTTTTTGCAAGACGTTGTGAAGAAGAAGGCATTCAATTTATCGGTCCTACTTCGGCACACCTTGATATGTTTGGCGATAAAGTAAAAGCTCGTGAACAAGCAATTTTTGCTGATATTCCTGTTATCCCAGGTACAGATGGGCCTGTAGATAGTTTACAAGAAGTTGAGAAATTCAGTGAAAATTATGGTTTCCCAATTATGATTAAAGCAGCTCTTGGCGGCGGTGGGCGTGGAATGCGTTTAGTAACCTCGAAAGAAGAGCTTCAATCGTCCTATGAACGAGCAAAATCAGAAGCAAAAGCAGCATTTGGCTCAGATGAAGTATACGTAGAAAAGGCAATTATTAAGCCGAAGCATATTGAAGTGCAAATTATCGGTGATACACACGGTAATATTGTGCATTTATATGAGCGGGACTGCTCGATTCAACGACGACATCAAAAGGTTGTTGAAATCGCACCATCCAATTCAATTTCGGAGCAATTGCGCAACGAGATTTGTGAAGCAGCTGTTAAATTAATGAAAAATGTAAATTATATTAATGCAGGTACTGTGGAATTTTTAGTAGCGGATGATAAATTTTATTTCATCGAAGTAAATCCGAGAATTCAAGTAGAACATACAATTACAGAAATGATTACCGGAATTGATATTGTACATGCTCAAATTAAAGTAGCAGAAGGGCGTAACCTGCACTCGAAGGAAGTTGGCGTACCTGCACAAAATAAAATTCCACTATTCGGATACGCAATCCAATCTCGTGTAACGACAGAAGATCCGGCAAACAATTTTATGCCAGATACAGGTAAGTTGATGGTATATCGCTCAAGCGGTGGTTTTGGTGTACGTTTAGATGCTGGGAATGGTTTCCAAGGTGCTGTTGTAACACCATATTATGATTCATTGTTGGTTAAGATTTCAACGTGGGGTATGACGTTTGAAGAAGCAGCAGCAAAAATGGACCGTAACTTGCGCGAGTTCCGTATTCGTGGAGTTAAGACGAATATTCCGTTTTTAGGCAATGTAGTATTGCACAATAAATTTTTATCAGGCGAATTTGATACGAGCTTTATCGATACAACGCCTGAATTATTTGAATTCCCGGAACGCAAAGACCGTGGAACAAAACTATTAAACTATATCGGCAATGTAACATTGAATGGTTTCCCAGGTGTTGAGAAACGTACGAAGCCAATATTTGTACAGCCTGAAAAGCCGAAAGTGGATATTTTAATACCTTCAGCTTCTGGAACAAAGCAAATTTTGGATTCCCATGGCGCGGATGGACTAGTGAAATGGATTAAAGAGCAGGAAGATGTACTTTTAACAGACACAACATTCCGCGATGCACATCAGTCGCTGCTTGCTACACGTGTGCGTTCACAGGATATGCTTGAAATTGCGGATGAAACGTCACGTTTAATGCATAACTATTTCTCGCTTGAAATGTGGGGCGGTGCAACATTTGATGTAGCATATCGCTTCTTAAGCGAAAACCCATGGGACCGGTTAGAAAAATTACGCAAAAAGGTTCCAAACGTTTTATTCCAAATGCTATTGCGTGGAGCAAATGCAGTCGGGTATACGAATTACCCGGATAATCTAATCCGTGAATTTATTCAGGAGTCAGCAGCTTCTGGAGTGGACGTTTTCCGTATATTCGATTCACTAAACTGGATTAAGGGCATGGAAGTAGCAATTGATGAAGTGCGTAATAGCGGAAAAGTTGCAGAAGCGGCGATTTGCTATACAGGAGATATTTTAGATGATTCCCGTGCAAAATATACAGTTCAATATTATAAAGATATGGCAAAAGAGCTTGAAGCAACAGGTGCGCATATTTTAGCGATTAAAGATATGGCAGGTTTACTTAAACCACAAGCTGCATATCGCCTGATTTCAGAGCTTAAAGAATCTACAAGTCTACCAATACATTTGCACACACATGATACGAGCGGGAATGGAATTTATTTATATGCAAAAGCAATCGAAGCGGGCGTAGATATTATTGATACAGCCTTAGGTTCTATGGCTGGTTTAACATCACAGCCAAGTGCCAATTCCTTATACTATGCGATGAAAGGTTCAGAACGAAATGTAAGAGCCGATATTGAAAGCTTGGAAAAGCTATCATATTATTGGGAAGATGTACGTAAATACTACGTTGATTTTGAAAGCGGTATGAATGCACCACATTCTGAAATTTATGTACATGAAATGCCTGGTGGCCAATATAGTAATTTGCAGCAGCAAGCAAAAGCTGTAGGGCTAGGCGACCGTTGGGATGAAGTGAAATCGATGTATTCTCGCGTAAATTTAATGTTTGGTGATATCGTAAAAGTAACGCCTTCTTCAAAAGTTGTTGGCGATATGGCATTATTTATGGTCCAAAATGAATTAACAGAAGACAATATTGTTGAGCGTGGGCAAACAATCGACTTCCCTGAGTCTGTAATTGAATTTTTCCAAGGTTATTTAGGTCAGCCACATGGAGGATTCCCAAAGGAAATTCAGCAAGTTGTATTAAAAGACCGTACACCAATAACGGTGCGACCAGGAGAGCTATTGCCACCGGTTGATTTTGATAAATTGTCAGAGGAGTTAACAGAAAAGTTCGAACGTACACCATCCAAACAAGATGTACTGGCATATGCATTGTATCCGAAGGTGTTCGAGCAATATATGCAAGCGGTAGAATCATTCGGTGATATTTCTGTACTCGACACAGCAACATTCCTATATGGTTTAAGGCTGGGTGAAGAAATTGAAGTAGAAATCGAAAAAGGAAAAACACTTATTATCAAACTTGTTTCAATAGGCGAGCCTCAACATGATGGTACACGCGTACTTTATTTTGAAATGAACGGTCAATCCCGTGAGCTAGTTATTCAGGATTTAACAGTTGAAGTAGATGGCAGCATTGCGTTAAAAGCCGATCCTTCCAACCCTAATCAAATAGGCGCAACAATGCCCGGAACGGTATTAAAAGTTGTGGTGAATAAAGGAAGCTCAGTTAAACGCGGCGAACATTTATTAATCACGGAAGCAATGAAAATGGAAACGACAGTACAGGCGCCAAAAGATGGTATTGTAAAAGAAGTGTACGCTAAAGCAGGCGACGCTATTTCAACAGGTGATTTATTAATAGAATTAGAGTAATTAATAGTGATAGCGCTACTTTATAATTAGTTCAGATAAAAAGAGAAATTGTACAGTGCAATTTCTCTTTTTACGTATGGGGGATTAGGTTCAAGTTCGGGAGGGTCCGCCCTCAATGAGTACATAAAAAAATAATAAAGCGCCGCAAATTTCAGAACAAAAATTTGCGGCGCTTTTTATTTTAAAATTGACTAGTCCTACTAATCTCTGTTTCTTTTCTACTTCGATCTTGAAACTATCATAATTAAATAACATAATAATCCGAATAATAGGGTAATCAATAAAGAATGCATTAAAGATACAAACAACTGTAGCTTTAAAAGTACTACAAGCATTCCAGCGATAACTTGTAAAATAACAATTGAAAGGGCAATAATCCAGCCCCAATAAATAACGCGTTGCTGTTTATAGTTTCTAATGACATGGATGGCAATATACGCAATCCATATAACGAATAGTAATACTGCAAAACGGTGACCCATTTGAACCCATTCGTACATATTGTATGGCAACGCAAATGGCTGATTGTTTCGGCAGAATGGCCAATCTGGACATACAAGGCTTGCATCAGTATGGCGCACTAGAGCACCCGTGTATACAACTATATATGAATATAAAGTAACGCATATTGTATGTATTTTTAATTTCTTGCTCATGTATAAGCGGTCAGCATCAAATTTTTTATCAACCTCAAATACTATTAATGTAAGAAGTAGAACCGCAGCAAAAGAGATTAATGAAATACCGAAATGCAACGCTAATATAAAGTCGCCTTGACCCCAAAGAACTTGGGCAGCACCAATTAACGCTTGGAGAACTAAGAAGAACATTGCTAAAAAGCCTAATAATTTTACTTCACGAATATGACCTAGAGTACGCCACGTCCAAACAACTAAAATTAAAATGAAAATTGATACAGATCCAGTAACAAGACGATGTGAAAATTCGATTAATACTTCCGTTGTTATTTCTTTGGGAATCAACGAACCATTACAGTCAGGCCAGTTTCTTCCACACCCAAGACCGCTGTCAGTCTTTGTAACAAGTGCTCCTCCTTGAAGGATGAGTAGCATACCGAGTGTAGACAATACAGCAAACCATTTTAAAAACTTATGATATTTTTGATGCATATAGTGAGCCCACCTACTTTAATTTTCAGGTCGCTACAAAGAGCGTCTCTAGTTTTAGATGATAGCGAAAAAATGTTAAAAATACAACTTCTATCAAGGTTTGTAATGTAAACGTATCCATTTTTTCACAAATTGTTCATAAATTCGTCTCCTATCCTTCACAAATATTGGCAGAAAATGCATTACTATAAAGATGTTGTTTTAGATTTCTGTACGCTTCGACCTGTTTGGCATGGTGAAATTTGAAATTTCTCGAAACGTGTAGAAATCCGATACAAATTTAGATATAGTTATGGTAGCGGAATATGCTTACAAATTTGAAAGGAGTAGTAATATATTGGACACATTTACCATAGTGCATGTAACACTATAGCTTTAACGATAATACTTCTAATAAGTTTTCTTGCACTTATAGATTGAAATTGGTAATCAAAACCAGTGAAGACTTAAATGAAGATTAAAAGTTAAATAGTCTAAAACGCTTCTCGCCATGCCAATAGTACGTGAGAAAGATTCGCTAAGTGAAGAAGACAGCAGGTAAAGGTGTAACCAAAATTACAATATCCTTCCTCATACGTAGGCGAAATTTTGTAAAAGATGGCATGATTCGCTGCCGGCATGTGGGGACTTATAAACATTCAGTCCCGGTTGCACATGAAAATATAATGAAGAAAGAGGGGTTTAATAAGCTATGATGAAAGGGCTTAAAAAATGGCGACTATTTTCGCTATTAACAGTAATGACAGTATTCCTTTCAGCATGTGGTGAAGAATATATTTCAACTCTTCGCCCAGCAGGTGCGGTCGGTAAAGAGCAATTAGATATTTTAATATTATCTATTTGGATTATGACATTAGTAGTAGTTGTAGTTTCGGCTATCTATTTAGTAGCATTCTTCAAATTCCGCCGTACAAAAGTTGGCGAAAACCATATGCCAAAGCAAGTGGAAGGTAGCCACACATTGGAAGTTATCTGGACAGTTATTCCGATTATTCTATTAATAATCTTAGCTGTACCGACATTAACCTATACTTATAAATTTGCAGATGTAGCTGCAATGGATGAGGTAGACGAAGAAGGTAATAAAACTGCACTTACAGTAAATGTAACGGCAAAGTTATATTGGTGGGAGTTTGAGTATCCAAACCAAGGAATTATTACAGCTCAAGAATTAGTAGTTCCAACTGGAGAAAAAGTATACTTCAACCTAATCGCATCTGACGTTAAGCACTCATTCTGGATTCCTGCAGTAGGCGGTAAGATGGATACAAACGTTGATGGCATTAACAAATTCTATTTACAGTTTGATAAAGAGTCTGCAGGCTTAAATGATGGAGAAGGCGTATTCTACGGTAAATGTGCTGAATTATGTGGTCCTTCCCATGCATTAATGGACTTTAAAGTAAAAGCGCTTGAGCCAGAAGCATTTAATGCTTGGGTAACAGCAATGCAAGCAACAGAAGGCCAAACAGCAGATAGAGAATCATCTGATATTGGTGAAGCAACATTTGCTAACTCTTGTTTAGGATGTCACGCAGTATCGGCAGTTGCCGGTAATGGTCTTGGCCCTAACTTAACAACATTTGGTGACCGTAACCGCGTAGCTGGTTTCATGGATCATACGGTAGAAGATACTACTGAATGGATTATGGATGGTATGGAGCCTGAATCAAAACTAAAACCAGGTAACTTAATGACTGGTAAATATAATGTTACTCCGGAAGAAGCAAAAGCAATTTCAGAGTACTTAATGACATTAACAGTTGAAAAGTAATTTAAAACGAGAGAGAAACTTTGAAGGAGGTTAAAGTTGTGAGCTCTGTTACACAGAAAAAGGGCTTCGGGGCACATGTATGGGACTATTTAACAACGGTCGATCATAAAAAGATCGCCATTATGTATTTAGCCGCCGGTACACTGTTCTTCGCAATTGCAGGATTTGAAGCGTTACTTATGCGTATTCAATTAATGTTCCCAGAAAGTACATTCATTTCTGCAGGCCTATTTAACGAATTATTAACAATGCACGGCACAACGATGCTGTTTTTAGCAGCAACACCTATTATATTTGCATTTATGAACGCGATCGTTCCACTTCAAATTGGTGCGCGTGACGTTGCATTCCCGTTTTTAAACTCATTAGGATTTTGGTTATTCTTTATTGGTGCGGTATTCCTTCACCTATCATTCTTTTTAGGTGGAGCACCTGATGCAGGTTGGACTTCGTATGCATCATTATCTTTATACTCACCGGGCCATGGTATTGATTTCTATATTTTAGGTCTACAAATTTCTGGTGCGGGTACGTTAATCTCAGGTATTAACTTTATCGTAACAATCATTACGATGCGTGCACCTGGTATGACGTTTATGCGTATGCCACTATTTACTTGGACTACTTTAGTTTCAAGTTCATTAATCTTATTCGCTTTCCCTCCACTTACAGGTGGATTATTCTTAATGTTAGTTGACCGTATGTTCGGAGCAAATTTCTTCGATCATACAATGGGTGGTAACACAATTATTTGGGAGCATTTATTCTGGATTTTCGGTCATCCTGAAGTTTATATTTTAGTATTACCAGCATTTGGCCTATTCTCTGAGATTATTCCAGTGTTTGCTCGTAAACGTCTATTCGGATACTCTTCAATGGTATTCGCAACAATCTTAATCGGTTTCCTAGGGTTCATGGTATGGGCTCACCACATGTTCACAGTAGGTTTAGGTGCTACTGCGAACGCAATCTTCGCTGTTGCAACAATGGCGATCGCTGTTCCGACAGGGATGAAAGTATTCAACTGGATTCTTACTATCTGGGGCGGTTCAATTAAAGTTACAGTACCAATGCTTTATGCACTTGGTTTCATCCCGTCATTCGTTGCGGGTGGGGTAACAGGTGTAATGCAGGCAACTGCACCACTTGACTACCAATTACATGATTCTTACTTTATCGTAGCCCACTTCCATTATGTAATTGTAGGTGGTATCGTAACAGCATTATTCGGTTCAGCACACTTCTACTGGCCGATTATGTTTAACCGTGCGTTGAATCCGAAACTGGGAGTACTTACTTTCTGGATATTCTTTATTGGTTTCCATTTAACGTTCTTCGTACAGCATTTCTTAGGATTAATGGGTATGCCACGTCGTGTATTCACGTACATGGGTGGTCAAGGTTGGGATTTATTCAACTTTATTTCATCAATCGGTGCTATTATGATGGGTATCGGGGTAATAATATTAGTAATCGATGTATTATTATCAATTAAATCAGAGCCGGTTAACCGTCGTGATTACTGGGGCGATGGTCGTTCTCTTGAGTGGGCAATCGAAACTCCACTGCCATTCTATAACTTTAAACAAACTCCACTTGTTCGTGGATTTGATCCTTATTGGATTGAAAAAGAAGAGGGTAACAAAGAAGGTATGGTCTATGCAGAGCCACTAGGTGAAATTCATATGCCAAACAATTCAATTTTACCGTTCATTATGTCAATTGGTACGATGATTGCTGCATTTGGTGCGTTATATAGCCCATGGGGTGATCAAGTGCAAGCAGGTACAGCTACAGGTGCTCCAGCAGTGGTTTCATTAGCATTGATTATTGGTGGATTAGGTTTAACTATTGCATGTATGATTATTCGTTCATTCAAAGATGATTTAGGATTCCATGTAACAGTTGCCGAAATTGAAAGCATTGAAGCAGATTTAGCTAACTACCGTGCAACAGGTAAAAAAGGGGGTAACAAGTAATGGATATTAATCAAAAATTTACTCCACAAACTTGGCCAAAACACCCTGAACAAGCTACATTGGAAGGGAAAAACAAGTTAGTTGGACTTTGGATTTTCCTTGCATCGGATACAGTGTTATTCGCGAGTGTATTTGCTACATATATCGCACTTAAAGATAGCGGTCCAGCAGGTATGGAGTTCGCGGCAAGAGATCTATATGAATTACCGTTAGCATTTATTATGACAATGCTGCTTTTAACATCATCGTTGACATCGGTATATGCAATGTACCATATGAAAAATTACAACTATTCAGGTGTTCGTACTTGGATGGGGATTACAGTTCTTTTAGGCTTAGGTTTCTTATGCTTGGAAATTTACGAGTTTTACCACTATGTGCATATTGGATTTGGTTATACACAATCTGCATTCTCCTCTGCATTCTTTACACTTGTAGGGATGCATGGGCTTCACGTAGTCATTGGTTTAGTTTGGATTACAGGTTTAATCATCCGTAACAGTAGTCGTGGATTAAACTTATACAATGCACCGAAGTTTTTTGCCGCTTCTCTATACTGGCATTTCATCGACGTTGTATGGGTATTCATCTTTACAGTAGTATATCTGATGGGAGTGTTGGGATAATATGGGACACGAAACTCATGTAGAAGTACGTACTCAGGCACAATATGAATATGATAAAGCTCATTCAAGAGCTCATATGCGTAAACAAGTAGTAAACTTTGCGATCATGATTTTCTTAACATTTATCGCGTTTGCTGCTGTATTAGCAGATTTTTCACCAACTTTTATCATTCCAATTATTTTATTGTTAGCTGGAATACAAGTGGTGCTGCAACTATATGCTTTTATGCACTTGGAAGATCGTTCAACTCATATGGTTGGCGTAATTGAATTCTTTATTTGGAGTGCAGCCTTTATTGCGTTTACGTTCTTCGTAGCGTTTACAACAATTATTTGGTGGGGCAATTACTAAACCAGGCGTCCTTAGCGAAAGCTAAGGACGTTTTTTTATTTTTTGGATCAAGCCGCTTGCGCTATCGCGACGCGGCGGAAAGCGGAAATACTATGTTTTATATCTTTATTTTTGCAGAAATTCACTTTATGCCAAAGCAGATTGACGCGGAGTGAAGGGTGAGCCACCAAAATACTTCCTTCAACGAAAAGGGTTATGTGAAGTGTAGGGAGTACTCCTTGGTGATTAAGCGTGCAAGGAAAATGGGTTGCTCCTGTCGCTGACGCTTTCATTGCAAGGAAAGACTCTACCACGGAACGTAGTACAACAGACTCGAACTTCAAAAACACATGCCTCAACGTCATTTCCCCACAGCGCAGCAGAATGATTTTAATTGAAAAATCTTGTTTTTCAATCTTGTCATCCCCAACGTATGGTGATGAACTAATTTTTTATTATAAATAATATTAAAAAAACATGTTTAATTTCAAGCAATTGTCATAGTTCTTTCATTGATGTTGGAGAAGTTGCCATCTATAATGAAGTTACTGAGGTTAAAGGAGCGGTTCATATGCCGATAAGTATATTTGGTTTTCAAGCATTATGGAGTCCCTATTTATTGGTGGGCTTACTATTCATAACAATTTTCTATTTTTTAATAACGGTCAAGTGGCAAGGTAAATTTAAAGAAAGTGAACCTTTAAAGAAAAACGAGGCAGTATACTTCATTCTTGGAATCATTTCTTTTTATATTATTAAAGGATCTCCTATTGATTTGCTTGGCCATATTATGTTTACAATGCATATGGTGCAAATGGCATTTTTATTATTATTAGTTCCGATCCTATTTATAAAAGGAATTCCTTGGTGGGTTTGGAAGGTAGTGGTGGAGGCACCAATTATCCGGACAATTTTTCAGGTTTTCACTAAACCATTAGTTTCGATTGTAGTATTTATTGGTCTATTTTCGGTTTACCATTTACCATCTGTTTTTGACACGATAAAACTAAATGAGCTTTATCATTTAGCGTATACATCGATCTTATTTATTTCCGCTATTTTTATGTATTGGCCACTATTAAATAATGTAGAGGGTCAGCATGAAATGAAAAATATGAATAAATTAGCTTACATTGCATCGAATGCGGTTTTAATTACACCTGCATGTGCACTTATTATTTTTGCTACAAGTCCGATGTATGGTACATATAGCGATAGTGATATGTGGCTGAAGGCAATGGAATTATGTGTACCTTCTACAACATTGTCAGGGCTTACGTTATCAGGGCCAGAGTTATTCTCGAATATGGATTTAATAAGTGACCAGCAAGTAGGCGGTGTATTGATGAAAATAATTCAGGAAATTATTTTCGGAGTTATTTTATTTAAGATTTTCCGTAGATGGTGGAATACAGAACGTAAAAATCCAGAGGAAATTACAGAAAATGCTTTAAAAGAGTTCCAAAATAGAACTCGATATCAATAGCATGGTAAACTGTTTATACATGTTGGAAGCATCAAATAATTGGATTTATATTGGACATATTATTTAGATTGGGGATTTGAAAATGAATGTACCTATTTTACCGACAATAAGCACAGCGTTTATCGTCATCAGTGCGGTGCTCGTTGCAATTGGTTGGGTATTAATTGCAAAAAGAAATATAGAAGCACATAAAAAAGTGATGATGGCAGCTGGTGCATCAGCTTTGATTTTCTTTATAATCTACGCATCACGTACAGTATTCATTGGTAACACAGCTTTCGGTGGTCCAGATGAATTAAAAGGATATTATACATTCTTTTTAATTTTCCATATCACTTTAGCAACAGTGGGGGCAGTGTTTGGAATTACGAGCTTACTTTCTGGTTTTAAGAATAACCTGAAGTTGCATCGCCGTATCGGACCGATTACAAGTATTATTTGGTTTTTCGTAGCTATTACAGGTGTGGCCGTATATTCACTGTTGTATATTATATATGAAGGTGGAGAAACAACTTCTGTATTCAAAGCCATTTTAGGCTTCTAATTCAAAAAGTTCCTATACAGTATTTTGTATAGGAACTTTTTTGTATTTAATCCAAAATAAAAAAGCTGGATATTTGCCAGCTTTTTAAAAGGATTATATACCGTATGCAGCAAGCTCTCTTCGAACATCTGCCAATACTTTTTCGCATTCTTTTACAAGATGGCCAGGGAATACTTCATCAGTGTATTCAACGCCATGTGGATAATAGTATTTTCCAATTGCAGGCTTGTTAATGTTTAAAGTGGCATTATGAGCACCTACGTCACCTGATACTGCGTTACAAAAAACACGTAAATAAAAACGGCCTTCACGTACATCATAACAACGATCAAATGCCATACGGTCATAATCCCATGCACCATGGCACTCTAAACCGAATTTGCCCATTACTGTCGTTAAAACTTCTTGATCAACCTTTACATTTTCGAGTTGTGTGTCTTCAAAATACATTTCATAATCCTCCTTTTGCCTAACATACATAAGTATATGGTCAAATTTAATAATAGAACAAAATGGTAATCGATGCAATGACAACATTGTGTCATCGTGACCAAAATTGGTATAATTATACTAAGTAAAATAGTGTTATGGGGGACTTCTATGAAGGTGATGTTTCAAATATTAATAGTAGCGACGTGTCTTGTTATTCTTGTCTATTATACAGAGGGTAACTCACCACAAACGGAATTATTGGAAGGACCGCCTGTCATAACAAAACCGATTGCGGATGTAGAAAGCCAGCAGAGAGATCTTGAATATCAACCGCGTCCCGCATCAGGGATTTCTAATTTTATCGGCAAAACACCGAATGATATCCTGGAAACCTACAATCGACCAAATCGCATTGATCAATCAGAATTTGGCTATGAATGGTGGATTTATAATTTAAAGAATGGGTTGTTAATGGTCAGTATAAAAGATAATAGAGTTAATCAAATCTATACGAACAACATGAGCTTTCACTCAAGTCCGTTTGTAATAGGACAAACATTGGAAGAAATTTATCGGACAACTGTTTTTGGGCAAGAGGTAACTGTGGAGATTGATGAAAATATGTATATTTTTGCAATGAATGAACAGGATTTACATAATAGAATTTTAGTAAAATACGATGATCTATATGCCCAATTATACATAGATGACATTACAAAACAATTGCATAGTGTCCGTTTTCTGGATGGAGAAACACTTGTATTGCATAAACCTTATGAAATGCAATTTTTTGGGGAACTTTACGAGGCAAGCACACCATCAAGCTATAAGCAGATTGATATAAATTTGGCCAACAGAAGGCAATTGACTGACTTGGCTAATTCATTTCGCATAAAATATGATTTACCAGTATTATTGCCGCTGGATAGTCTATCATCATTAGCTAGTGAAAACAGCGAGGAAATGTTTTTGCAGACGATGGAGTCGCATACTACGAATGGTGAAAACTCAATAGAGCAGCAACTAAATGAATTGCAACAGCAATATAACCAGCACGGGATAAATGTTGCAACAAATTATAAAGATGCAATCGAGGTGTTGCACGGGTGGCTAAACTCCAAAGAGCATCGGGCATTGCTAACAGATGAGCAATTTACGCATATTGGTTCGGGTGCTTATTTAAATTACTTTACACAACTTTATGTTGAACAAAAATAAAATAATGAAAATTAAACGCTGCATTTGTAGCGTTTTTTTTATTGTCTTCATAAAGTATGGTAAGGAGTGAAACCGTGCAAATTGGAGAATTAATTAAAGATTGGCCTTGCACTATGAAGGGCTCCATTAGAGTGGAAATAAATCGAGTGGAAGATAACGCCAACCATATTTTACCTGGAGATATTTTTATAGCAAGAAAGGGAAATAAATCGAGTGGTATTTCTTTTATTGATAGCGCGTTGGAAAAAGGGGCGGTTGCTGTAGTCGTAGATGATGAAGCGTATTTTAATACGTCTGAATTATCTGTTCCGATAATATGGGTGCCAAATTGTTTAAGTTTTATAGCCTATGCAAGTGCAAAAATGCATAACTTCCCTGCGGAAGCCTTAAAAGTGATTGCAGTAACAGGAACAAATGGTAAAACGACTGTCACACATTTTATAGGACAAATTTTGAATAATCTTAATAACAGAGCAATGGTAATTGGAACAAATGGGGTTTTTATAGATGGGGAAAAATACTACCCGGATATGGAATCATTAACTACGCTGCAAGCAAAAAATATTCATTTTTTGTTCAGTGAAGCAATCCGTCTCGATATTCCGTACGTCATTTTAGAAGCATCTTCTATAGGGTTGGAAAAACATCGATTGGATTATTGTGATATTGATCTTGGCATTTTCCTAAATGTAACGGAAGATCATATTGAAGACCATGGAAGCTTTGAACGATACAAAATGTCGAAGCAAATTTTAGCAACTTTGGCGAAAAGAAATATTATTAATAGTGATGATAGTGTTTGTCGTTCAATCGGTTTAGCAACTAAAGGAAAGCGTATTTTCTTTGGGAAAGGGAGCCATGTCGATTATTTTTTGCAAACACTGGTCGACGGTCCGTCATCCACTACATGTTGTATTCAGCATAAAAAAGAAAAGCATATTGTGAATATTCCTTTAGTAGGAGACTATCAATGCAGTAATGTACTTGCTGCCATTACTTGTGTGAACCAACTGGATTTCCCATTGGTGGATATTTGCAACGCGGCTCAAAAACTACTATTGCCAGAAGGTAGATTCGAACGGGTAGAAAACCAATTAGGTATATCAATTATCGTAGATTATGCCCATACACCTGATGCGATGAAGATGATTTTACAGACCTTAAAAAAGCATACGACAGGTAGATTAATTGTTGTATTTAGCTGCGGAGGAAACCGGGATCGAGCTAAACGCCCGAAGATGGGTATGATCGCGTCTATATATGCCGATTATATTATTTTAACAACAGACAATGCGCGTGATGAAAGTCCGCAGCTTATTAATAAGCAAATTCGGCAAGGCTTTTCTTCAACGCAATCCTATATTGAACGATTGAATCGAAAAGAAGCGATTGAGCATGCATTAAACTATGCAGAAGTAGGAGATACAATTGTTTTATTAGGAAAAGGTCATGAAAAAACTCAACAAATTGGTGATAAACAAAAGTATTTTTCAGATAAGGTGTTCGTCCAGGAAATGGTAAAACAACTAGAAAAGCGGGTTTAACAACATTGATTTTCCTTTCATTTCTGTTATGATTAAAGTGAGATGGGAGGAATAAACAAATGCTCATGACTTCTGATTGGGTTTTTATTTTAGATGAGGTCGATGAATTAAGTGCGATGATCCTTTCCTCTAAACAAGCCGAAAACTTACGCCTCGCAAAGCAGGCGGTATATGAGGATATAGAATTAAGCGCACAAATTATGGCCTTTCAACGTTTAAAAGATCAATATGAGGATGTACAGCGCTTTGGCAAATATCATCCTGATTACAATACAATTATGAAAAAAATCCGAACAGAAAAGCGTCGGATTGATATGATCGAACAGATTGCGACACTCAAGGTTGCAGAAAATGATTTTCAGGATTTATTGGATGAAATCAGCCTGATTATCGGACGCTCCGTTTCGGAAGCCGTTAAAGTTCCGGTAAGCAATCCCTTTTTTGCTAGTAGTTCCTCTTGTGGCACAGGTTGTGGCACAGGTGGAGGGTGTTCTTGTTCGGCCTAACAATAGAAACACAAAAGCTCCCGTAAAAAAACGGGAGCTTTTGTGTTTTAAAATAAAGTTAATCATTGAAGCCCATTAAAGCAATATACATGGTAAACTTTAACGAATTTATTAAGCAGTCTTACTGTGAAATTTTTTGAATTAAAACTTCTGCTACATCCGGGCGGTTTGTTACAATTCCCATAGCACCTTGACGAAGAAGGCGGTTCATCGTCACTAGATCATCTATATCGCTATAGATTGTTGGTACATTTAATTCCGATAAAAACTTTACAAAACGAGTCGAATCAAAATTGAACATTCCCTGTTTAAGAGGGACTACAAATAAATCGACTTTCGGATGATACAAATGGCCGAATTGACTTGTAAAAGAAGTCATTGCCTTTTTGATATCCCCCTCGCCTGCACCTAGAGCGATGCGATTTTGTGCATACAGATTGAAACGGTCAATTTGTTCGCTATAAGGGCTGGAAACGATAATTTGATACTGAATATCTAATTCTTCTATTAAGCGCCATAGTTTAGAAGGCATTAAACTTCCTTCATACGTATCTGGACTATCCTGAATGTTAACGATAAACAACTTGTCCGGATAGGCTTCAAATAATTCACGTAACGTAACTGCAGCAACATGCTGTTCTCTATAAGGGAATGTACCTTGTAAATCTTCGAAATTATAGCCAATATTAAATTCTTTTAGTTGTTCGAATGTAAAGTCTTTCACAAAACCGGAGCCATTTGTTGTACGATCTATAGTTTCGTCATGAAAAGCAATAATTTCCTCATCTTTTGAAAGACGGACACTGACTGTAAAACCATCGACACCAATTTTCTTTGCTTGATCAAAGGCAAGCAAAGAATGTTCAGGTGCTAAACCTGCTCCACCGTGTTGTGCGATAATAATTGGACGTTCAAATTGCAATGCTTCTTTTGATTCACGCTTTTGTGGTTTCGAAATCGCTTTTGTTCCTGCCCATGCCGCTGCACTTGCCGCAGCAATTGCTAAAGCAACTTTTGTTTTCTTTCCCATTAAATTCGTCCTCCTCTAACCGTACATTGTTAATTGTAAGTTATGTGCAAAAAATAAGGTGTTGAAATCTTAGAATAGTATAGTGTGTTTATGACACGCTACTATTTTCCATTATAACGGAAAATACGTGCAACTGTCTAAACTCTGTTGCTAACAAATTGTACATTTGGTATGCTTTTATTGGATAAGAAGGTAGAAAAACAGAGGGAATTTGTAGAAATTTGTTGTATGAATTGGCTAAATATAAATTTTTTTATAGTAGAAATGGGGAGTTTTCCATGAATGAAAGACAAGGGTTAATTATATACGTTCATCAATTAAAGCACGCGAAGTCGTTAAGAAAGTATGGGCATGTAAATTTCATCTCAAGAAAATTAAAGTATGTTGTAATTTATTGCAACCGAGATGAAATCGAAATGCTGAAAAATAAACTACAACGTCTTCCGTTTGTGAAAGACGTTGTAGAATCATACCGTCCATTTGTAAAAAATGAATTTGAAAATGCAAAGCCTGATAAAGCAAAAGAGTATGATTATAAAATTGGATTATAAATTGCTTATTGCATAGGTGGTATATAATGATTTAATCGTAAAATGCCAATTAGGTATTGATAAAATTGATTTTTTTCCGAAAAAATAGATGAGTGTTTAATTTCGAGGATATTTTCCTGTTGTCCAGCTGCCTGGATTGTTTGTTTAAATATTTGGATTCGCTTTGATAGTTTTTCCTCATTATAAGGGATCCCTTCGCGGCAAATATAAATTGGCATGAATTTGCTTTCGCCTGATGGTTTAAATGCAACGGCAAGTGAAGCAACAGAAACACCCTCATGGTTCGCAGTAAAAACGAACGCGTTATGGAAACGGGTCTCATTTGTTTTAATCAGTTCACAAAGCTCGTAAATATCTCCGTAGCCTTGACCTAGTTCGATAAATTGTTGAATCAATTATAGCACATCCTTTCTTTACAATAGTATCATGACGCAGGAGGATAGGCACTTGAAAATTGCCGTAAGTATTTTTTCGTTTTTAGCCATTTTAATTGGAACTGTACTTTTTATGCAGTTCCAAGTTTATTCAGATGAAGTGGGGAGTGTAGATAAAGGCTACAAGTATTCACAGGAAATTGAAATAGTATATCGTGGGGGAAGCTTGGATATTCGACAACATTTCAAAAATTTGCCGAAAGAAGAGCTAACAATAGAATGGCCGAGAAACTCTATTAACCCGAATTGCTTTATAGAAAATGAACATAGCTGTGCGCGCTTAAGTGAGGATTCCAAGAAGTTTAAAGAAGGGGAAACTAGGGCACAATCTATTTCCTACGTTATTCCATTGGAGAATGGACTGCAGTCGCGGAAATTAATGAAAAATGTATTAGCCACATTAAAAAATGGCAATGTTCAATTTTCAACTGTACATATTACAACAGAACAGGAAATTGAAGGTCAATGGGTAACAGGCTTACCGTTAATTGGTGAGCAAAAACTATCCTTAGTCAACTATTCCATGTTCAGTGGGGAAGGTCCTGTTAAAGATTTATTCTGGCAAGATGGCGGATTTCGATTGCAAAATGAGATAGGTGCTTTATCCATCTATTCAAAAACCCCATTAAAACCAGGATTTTACGAAAAACTGCAAAATGTGAAATTTATAAGTGAAGAGCATTTGGCTGTTATTAACGGTACAAATATAGACGGTATAGAAGGATCTCGTATGCTCTTTTTGCCAAATATAACCGTAGAAAAAGTACAGCAAAAAGTTATTATTACTCAGGTTGAAACAAATTATGATTTTGGAGAAAGTCCACATTGGCTAAAAGAGATGGTCGCATCATTTTTAACTGGTACAGTATTCGGAAGTGAAAAAACGAAATATGTCTCTGCGACAATTACCTCCCAAATGACGGATGATCAGTTGGCAGAGTGGAAAGAGCGTTTACTTGAAATGGAAGGCAAAACCTTGAATACGGAATCATTGGATGCACTATTGTCTGAAGTTTTAGGTGCTTCAACAAAATATTTAACGATGAATGCCCAAACGAATCAGCCATACCCATTTTTATTTAATGACCCAAGAAAAATTTATGTGAACGAGGAAAAACAATCCGATATTCAAGTCGTTTTAAAAGATGCCGAAGTTCTTTATTCTGCAGATTCATTATTAAAACATTTAGGTTATGATGTGAGTATTGGTGAAAATGGGTATTATGTTACGAGTGAGACTCGTGCGTTCCGATTCCCGAATGACTCGGGATTCTATGTATTCAACCAAAGACGTTACAATACGGTTTCATTACCGGTTAAACAAGTTGCGGGACAGTACTTTATTGAAGAGTCATGGTTGCAGCGTCTATTTTTAGTTGAATTAAAAAAGTCGGAGGAACGTATTACAATTACGGCACCTGGAAATTAGTTATCAGAAAGTTTGGTGGAAATCATGCGCGTTGTTGCAGGGAACAGAAAAGGTATGCCTTTAAAGGCGATTACGGGAAATACGACACGTCCTACTACAGATAAAGTAAAAGAATCCATATTTAATATGATTGGACCGTTTTTTGATGGTGGTACAGCAGTGGATTTATTCGCAGGTAGTGGTGGGCTTGGAATTGAAACGTTAAGTCGCGGGGCTGCGCATGCTTTATTTATCGAGAAGGATGCACGAGCTTTTCAAGTGCTCCAGGAAAATATAAAAAAGTGCCGCTATGAAGAGATATCGGAACTTTTTAGAACAGATGCAATGCGTGCGGTAAAAGCATTACTAAAAAGAGATATCGTAATTGACTATTTGTTCGTAGATCCTCCCTATCATAAAAATGAATATTATGATTTAGTGGAAACACTTGTAGAAGGCGGAAAATTGTCCAAAGATGCTATCATTATGTGTGAACATTCTAGAGAAGTGACATTGCCTGAAAGATATGGTGTATTCAACCTAGTGAGACAGGAAGTTTATGGTAGTACAATCATTTCAATTTATCGTCATGTAGAGGAAGAGGGAGAAATCGTTTGACAGAGAAAATTGCAGTAGTACCTGGAAGTTTTGACCCAATAACAAATGGCCATATTGACATTATCCGTCGTGCAGCAGATGTTTTTGATATTGTATATGTTGCTGTATTGAATAATTCTTCAAAGAACCCATTGTTTTCAATTGAAGAGCGTACCGCATTAATAACAGAAGTTACAAAAGATTTGCCGAATATTCGAATTGAAACATCATCGGGACTGCTTATTGATTATGCTCGCGAAAAAAAAGCAAAAGCAATCGTCCGTGGTTTACGCGCTGTTTCGGATTTTGAATATGAGATGCAAATTACATCGATGAACCGAGTGCTTGATGAAAATATTGAAACATTCTTCATTATGTCGAAAAACCAATATTCGTTTTTAAGTTCAAGTATTGTCAAGGAAGTAGCCAAGTATGGCGGTAAAGTGGGCGAGCTTGTACCATCTGTCGTCGAAAAAGCATTAAAAGAAAAATTTAATCAAAAATAAGAGCTTTTGCGGACGAGAAAAACCTCCGCAAAAGCTCTTTTTGTGAATTCTCTACCACAAGCTTTTACTACCAAATCTCTTCTATAGAAAAAATAAAGCAAACAGAAGAGGAATGATAATGCTGTATAGAACTCTAATCATAATATAGGGGCGAATAGCGATATTGGCAGTGCGTGCAATGACGATTACTTGTAAGTGAATACTTAGACTTTGGGTAGTTAATAATACTACAGTAAAAAATAGCAGCATATCCCCATACAAATTTTGGTGAAGCAAAAATAAACCATTTGTCATTTCAAGAAAGCTTGCAATCGCAAGTTCCAAATAGGTAGGAATTGAATCAAATACGACTTCAACACTATGTAAAAACACGTGATAAATCGTCGTGAAAAAAATAATTGTTGTTGCTACAATTAATATTGTCGGAGCGCTTTCTCGAATGCTCGTAGTGAACGGAGTAGGATCTTTCGGCACTCTATGAACTTCATTGGAAAGAGTAGGAACATTTAAATATACGATGATCAGCAAAATGAATGAAAAGCTATGTAAAAGAATTAAATATTGCCAACTAAGTGTAGAGGAATTTAATAGGTCACTACCGACAAATCCAAATAAGAAAAGTGGGCTTGGACAATGGCATATTCCTAGTAAATAGGCAGCTTGTTTTTTGGTAATCGAATTACGCTTCACGAGTTGCGTAATTGTCGCAGCACCTGTAGGATACCCCCCAATTGCACTAATGCCATATGTCTGTATAAATACAAGGAAAGATACGTTTTTATGAGAATGTGTTAATTTCAAAAGCCAATTTGTTAATACTAAATATGGTAATAAATAGGGGAATAATGCCTCCATAAATAGGTTAATGCCAATATCTGCGCCTTCATGCGTTATTTCTGGAAAAAATAATAATAAACTAATTAGTGTAATACATAAAAGGATTGTCCAAATAATTTTCATCCTTTTCAATATTTTGTCATTCGCTCGTTCAAATGCTACACTAATTGTATGCAGACGACGATTGAATTAGTCTTTCAACAAATTTGGGGGCGTTATAATAAATGGGAAATAAAGCTAAATACGCGTTCGGTATTTTTTTCATTATATTAATGGGCTTATCTTTTTATAGGTTGGATTTTTATATTACAAAACCGGGTGGTACATATAATGTAAGTGAGTTTCTGGCAATTCAGAATGGTGATCAGGATGATCAGGGGTCATTTTATATGACGACTGTAGCAATGGGGCAGGCAACACCATTATCCTATGCGATGGCGGCAGTAACAGATTACTATGATGTCGTTAAAATGACCGATGTGCGCCAGGAAGAAGAAGACGATGAAGAATATACGGTGCGCCAATTAAAATATATGACCGATTCGCAGTTTAATGCAACATATGTAGCATTTGACCGAGCGGGGCTTGATTATCAAGTAACATATAAAGGACTATACGTATTGAATGTGCTTGCAGAAGGAGCAGCAGCCGGGCATTTAAAGCCTGGGGATGAAATTGTCGAAGTAGACAATGAGCGTATTGATAGCTTGGAAACGTTTCGTACTATCATTACACCGAAAGTTAAGGGAGATAAGGTTCATCTTGTTGTAAAGCGTGATGGAAAGCTTATTGATCAAAATCTGGAAATAAAAGAAATCCCCGGCTCAGATGGGCGATTTGGAATCGGAATAACCTATTCTGAAAGTAAATCCATTAAAACTGATCCGAAAGTGACGGTAAAAACAGAAGATATTGGTGGTCCATCTGCCGGATTAATGTTTACGTTAGAGCTGTTGAATCAATTAATCGACGAAGATATTACAAAGGGCTATAAAATTGCAGGCACTGGTGAGATGTTGGAGGATGGAACGGTAGGACGAATTGGAGGTATTGAGAAAAAAATTGTTTCTGCTGATAAAGAAGACATCGACATTTTCTTTGCACCTGACGATACCATAACAGAAGCAATGCTTGAGTATAACCCGAGCATTACCTCAAATTATGAAGTCGCCTTTCAAACAGCAAAAGCCATCGATTCAGACATGAAAATTATTCCTGTAAAAACGATAGATGATGCGCTAAACTATTTGAAAAATCTACAACCAAAAAAATAAAAATTAGTAACGTATAGGCGGAGTTTTATAATCTTCGTCTATTTTTTTATTTGAAAATTGTTGTATGCCTAATTGATACATTTGTGTGGCACGTAGGTCAATTGCTAATATCGGGTCTGTAACCGCTCCGACTCTACTTATTAGAGGCAGCGATAGTGACCTCTTAATACCTGAAATATATTGTTGTCCTGTTGTTGTCATTCCTAATATACGAATGTATCGGGGTTCCGAATAGGCATGGAGCTGTTCTTTCGTTACACCGGTATAAATATGTGTAAGCATCCTTTGGAGACGTGTCCACGTATAGCGTTTTGATTTAAGTGCATTCATGAAATCCATATAATTTGAGCTTGAAGCGGCATATTTAATTAACGAATTTTCAAGCCCTTCTGATACATCTGCATACTGTTTTAATTGTTGCGGAGTATGTCTTAAAATAGCATATTTTAACAAAGGCCAAAAGCTTTCCCAGCTGGCGAAATTCTTATGCTCTGCCAGCCAATTTTGCAGTTGATCCGTGCTGGCAGAAGGTAAATATTTAGTAACTTCCTGGAGCGATTGTCCACTGAATAATGCCTGTCGAATACCTGTAGCGCTTGCAATTTCATGATTTGTATCAATCGCGTCATGATAACCCGCTACGATGCGCTGAACTGTAGCAGGTCGCATCGAGCAATGAAGCTGCTCTATTGCTTCGACATAATGAAACCCTAAAATATTGTTTGGTTTACCTAAATCAATGTATGCATTTGGGGAAAGTTGTTTAAGCTGTTCGTAGGCAATAAAGAGTGCTTGTGGGTAGCTTTTTCCGAGTTGAATATTTTCTTTTATAATTTCGTTATAGCGTGCACGATTGTTCTCTATTAAATGATATGTGCTGAGAAAGGGCTCAATGGTACCCTGTTCGCTTCCGAATGCTAATGTTGTACATTGCATTGCCTCTAACAGTTGAACAGCTCCTGAAGCAAATCCAGTGGCCTGTGCGGTACTGAAAATATAAGGGAGCTCAATGACAACATCAACTCCACTTGCGAGTGCCATTTTTGTGCGGTGCCATTTGTCGACGAGTGCTGGTTCGCCTCGCTGTAGAAAATGACCACTCATTACGGCAACGGCAACATCGCTATTGGTTGTACACTTCGCTTCTTTTACATGATGTAAGTGCCCGTTATGAAAAGGATTATATTCAACGATAATGCCAACTGCTTGCATAAACTTCCTCCTTACGATAAAATAAATTTTTGTTCGCATTATTACAATTATAAAAGAATGTAATAATGCATTATGTTAGAATTAACTTGATTATAAGCATGTTTTAAAAGAGTGACAAGAAATTATCTTGACATCTTTTTTTGTAAGCTATATAATCAACAGTGTTGTCTCGAGGTGATTAACGAATGAAATGGTCAATTCATCAATTATCAAAGTTTCGAAAAGACGGAATGCCGATTGATACTTTTGTACAATTGGATGATGTAAAAACTCGTAACACAGATATACGTAACGTTTCACCCGTTCATGTAAAAGGGCTTTGTACTTTAGGTGCATCGCAAATGACTTGTCAATTAACGGTAAGCACTACGTTAACGCTTCCATGTGCTCGCACGTGGGAAGATGTTGAATACCCTGTGAACATCGATACAGTTGAAATTTTCAGTTGGGTAGATGAAGAAAATCGCGGGGATATTGAAGGCGATATCCATTATGTTACTGGAGACGTCGTTGATATGAAACCAGTCCTGGAAGAATTAATTCTTCTGGAAGTACCGATGCAAGTATTCAAAGAGGATACCGAAGGACAAGTGCAAGGCGGTAAAGGCTGGGACTATTCAACGGATGAAGATGTAGAAAAAGCTAAGGAAGTTGACGAACCAAAATTGGATCCAAGACTGGCTGCTTTAGCTAAGTATTTTGATCAAACAGATGAATAAATATCTGTAAGGAGGTGCCATCAATGGCTGTACCATTTAGAAGAACTTCTAAAACTGCAAAAAGAAAGCGTCGTACGCATTTCAAATTATCTGTACCTGGTATGGTAGCTTGCCCAAACTGTGGAGAAGCTAAATTATCTCACCGCGTTTGCAAAGCTTGCGGACAATACAAAGGTAAAGAAGTAGTAGCGAAATAATTCAGTATTTACGCTATATAAAGACTAGTTAAGAGGCCATGGCTCTTAACTAGTCTTTTTTCTATATATTCATGGATTGGCGTGGATAGATTGTCAAACGAATCATGCTCCATTACTATTATGTTAGATTGAAGAAATAGCAAAATATATTTTCTGTTATATTAAAAGTAAAAGGGGATGGGTGAATGGATTACTTAATTCATAATGAAGGCGGAATTATGACATTTACGATTAATCGAGAAGAAAAACGAAATGCAATTAACTATGCTGTTATGGATGGGTTAAAGGAAGTTATTACATACATAAAAAGTCATGATGATGTACGTTTTCTAGTTGTCACGGGTGCCGGTGAAAAATCATTTTGTTCAGGTGGGGATTTATCTGAATTTCATAGTTTGGAAACAGAAGAAGAAGCTTTTGGTATGCTTAATAAAATGGGACAGATTTTATATGATTTAGCGACATTGCCGGTTCCGACAATTGCGTTAATAAATGGTACGGCTGTGGGTGGTGGATGTGAAATTGCGACAGCTTGTGATTTTCGCTTAATCGCCTCTCATGCAAAAGCCGGCTTCATTCAGGGTTCTTTGGCGATTACATCTGGATGGGGTGGTGGAACGTATTTATTTGAGCGAGGTTTACGTCATGACCGAGCTTTGAAGATGTTGGTCGATGCAAAGCCGTATGATGCGCAAACCTTATTTGATATAGGTTGGGCTATGCGTGTATATATTGAAGGGACAAAAGAACAGGCGCTTGCGGATTTTATCGAACATATGGCAAAAATCCACCCTTCTGTCCACCAGGCCTACAAAGAAATTGAATTAAGGAAATGGCGTGAACGTAACATGTATGAGCGCGTCATGGAAGAAATCAGATTATGTGCAAAGCTATGGGAGTCCGAAGCGCACCATAAAGCGGTACAAAATTTCCTGAATAAGAAAAAATAAATTTGTATAAGATTTATTAATGAACAATGTTATATAAAGCAAGTTGATTGGAGTGGAGGGGGTGACTTTTGTGGAAGTGTCCGAACCCAAATGGCAATCAATTCCCCTAGTTACGATGAAAACTATTTTTCTCGTAACTTTTTTTGTTTTTAAGTCTATTTTGTTCATCATGGCATATAGTAGTAAAAAATATGAGGTGGTGCAACTGTGGAACAAAAAAGAAGGAAAGATCAATGGACAATTACAGATGATGAAAAGTTAGCTGAAATTGTTATTCAAACGGTGCAAAATGGACGTACACAATTAGAAGCGTTTGAAGAGGCAGCACAGCAATTGAACAGGACAAAACAAGCGTGTGGTTTCCGCTGGAATAAAACATTACGTGCACAGTATGGACAGGTGCTAAATAGCGTCAGAAAGCGTCCTAAGCAATTAATGCGCAGTCATCTGAAATTAGCCCTATCCAGCTTCGAAGAATTGACAGAGGCGTATAACGATCTGGAAATGAAATATTCAGAACTGCAATCGGACTATGACAAAATTTCGAAGTGGCTTCAACAAGGAGTTACTCTGACAAAAGGTAAAACAAGTTGAAGGAAATGAGGCAATAGATAGAAATAAAATTATTTTTCGAGAAAATATTTGTAATTAATTTTAAGGCTACTTACAATAGAAGTAGAAACATAGCGTAATAATGCGCAAATATCTTCTAACAAGGGGGCCTTTTAGTATGGCAGAAGTAAAAGCACAAATGGCAGGTACGGTATTTGAAGTAAGTGTTAAAGAAGGGGACAGTGTGACAAAAGGGCAAACGCTTATTATTTTGGAATCTATGAAAATGGAAATCGCTCATGATGCAGAATCCGATGGAACAGTGGCGAAAGTTGTAGTAGCTGAAGGAGATTTTGTTGAAGAGAATGATGTATTAGTAGAACTAGCATAAGCGATGGAGGAATGATAATGACACAGCCTACTTATAATGAGCATTTACAGCAAAAAGTAGAAGAAATATATGAAGGCGGACAAAAGAAGTATCACGAAAAGTTAAAAGAAACAAACAAACTTTTTGTCCGTGAACGCTTAAAACAACTATTTGACGATGGAAAGTATGAGGAAGATGCTCGTTTTGCCAATTGTGAGGCTGGAGATTTACCGGCAGATGGCGTCGTAACGGCAATTGGCCAAATTGATGGACAGACCGTTTGCGTTATGGCAAATGATTCGACAATTAAAGCAGGATCATGGGGTTCGCGCACGGTTGAAAAAATAATACGTATTCAAGAGACTGCAGAAAAAATGCAGGTTCCAATGCTGTATTTAGTTGATTCTGCAGGTGCCCGAATTACAGATCAGCTTGAAATGTTCCCGGGCCGCCGTGGTGCGGGACGTATTTTCCATAACCAAGTGCGTATGAGTGGAATGATTCCTCAAATATGTATTTTATTTGGTCCATCTGCTGCAGGGGGGGCATATATCCCAGCCTTTTGCGACATAGTTATAATGGTGGATGGTAACGCTTCAATGTACTTAGGATCTCCGCGTATGGCTGAAAAGGTAATAGGTGAAAAGGTTTCGCTGGAAGAAATGGGCGGGGCCCGCATGCATTGTACCGTAAGTGGCTGTGGAGATGTATTGGCGGAAAATGAAGAACAAGCAATACTTGAAGCAAGACGCTATGTGAGCTACTTCCCTGCGAACTTTGCAGAGTTTCCGCCGGTTGACGAAACAAAGTCTCCGAAAAGCGGTAAAACATTGGAAGAAATTATTCCTGAAAATCAAAATGCTCCATTTGATATGTATGACTGTATCGATCAATTAATAGATGAAAACAGCTTCTTTGAAATAAAAAAACTATTTGCACCAGAGTTGATTACTGGGCTCGCTCGTATAGATGGTCAGGTAGTAGGGATTATTGCAAATCAGCCGAAAGTTAAAGGTGGCGTATTGTTCATAGATTCAGCAGACAAAGCTGCGAAGTTTATTACGCTATGTGATGCATTTTCAATTCCACTATTATTTTTGGCAGACGTACCAGGCTTTATGATTGGTACGAAAGTTGAAAAAGCAGGAATTATTCGACATGGTGCGAAATTCATTTCTGCCATGAGTTCAGCGACTGTACCGAAAATTTCAGTTATTGTTCGTAAAGCTTACGGTGCTGGTCTTTATGCGATGTGCGGTCCTGCATTCGAACCTGATGCAGTCATTGCATTACCAACTGCGCAAATTGCGGTAATGGGTCCGGAAGCTGCTGTAAACGCTGTTTATTCAAATAAAATTGAGGCGATTGAGGATCCAAAAGAGCGCGTTCAATTTGTAAAACAAAAAATAGAAGAATACAAAGAAGAAATTGATTTATATAAATTGGCTTCAGAAATGGTAATTGACGATATAGTTGCACCAAATCAACTGCGCAATACATTAATTCAGCGCTTTAATTACTATAATTCAAAACAAATTGTTTTACCGTATCGAAAACATCCGGTGTATCCAGTATAATAATGTAAGCTGAAGGTCTGTCTTGAAGGCAGACCTTTTTAATTCGAAATAAATTTGGGGTATAATAAATGCGAATTGAAATCATAGGTGCAGGTGCAGTTGGTTTATTACTAGCAAGTTATTTTACGGAAAAGAAAATGGATGTATTTATTGTCAGGAAAACATCTAAACAAGAGATGAATTTAGACTTTAAATATATACGTACAAATTTGGATCAATCTATTACTACTATTCAAGGTAAGTATATTTCTGCAGTTTCAAATAAAGCGGATTTAATAATCGTGGCTGTAAAATATGGACAACTTCATGAAGTGTATGCAAGTATGGAAGGTGTAAAAACCTCTATTCCTGTTTTGTTTTTGCAAAATGGATTGGCTCATTATGAGGAAGCACTTGCACTGAACATGCAACATATTGCATTTTGCTCAATTCAATTTGGTGCGCAGAAACTTTCAGCAAACCATGTTGCACATAAAGGTAATGGTGTGATGAAAGTTGCAGTAGCTAAAGGTGACAGTGATAAATTTGCTTTTTTAGAAAAACTTTCATCTATACAGCTTCCAATAATATTTGAGCGGGATGCAGAAATGATGTTGATGGAAAAAGCGTTATTAAATTGTTTTATCAATCCATTGACTGCGATACTAAAAGTAAAGAATGGCCAATTAATTTCCGACAACAGTACTTTTTTGTTGTTGAAAAGTCTATACAGTGAAATAATATTTACATTTCCGCAATTTGAAAAAACATTCCAATTTGATCAAGTTGTCGCATTGTGTGAACAAACAGCGGAAAACAAATCATCCATGCTGGCGGATAGACTGGCGAATAGGAGAACGGAAATTGATACAATTGCAGGTGCGGTCTTAAAAAAAGCAGAGCAAAATAATAAAAAAATGCCTATTTTACAGACGCTTTATTTGCTCGTGAAAGCATTTGAAGAGAGTGGTGAAAAAACGTGATCGTATTCCTTCAATTCGCGTTGGCGACAATTATTATATGTCCTATCATTGCTTTTATCGCCGTAGTAGCCGTTTGCCGTAAACTGAGACTGAACAAACGTAGAACGATTGGTTTGGCGGCGGATATAACGACATTTCTTTTATTTTTTTCAATTCCGATTGCGATGAGGGGACTATGGGATATTGGAGTGTTGATGCCAATGCTCATTATGGTGCTTGTTATTGCGATTGTATTTACATATATTGATTGGCGAACGAAGAAAGAGATTGAAATAAAGCCGCTTTTAAGGAAAATTTGGCGTATTTACTTCCTGTTGTTCAGCTTCAGTTATTTCCTGATTTGGATTGTTGGAATTACCCATTCAGTTATGGTATTTATGATGATAGATTAAATAGTATTGCTTGCTTCTTTTGCTGTAATTAAATGGCAAATAGGGGATAAAAGCATTTATTAAATGGTTTTAAAATTGAGTAAGAGAGAAGTAGAGGAGAATTTTCATGCAGCTAGAACAAATCCATTCCCCCGTGACGAATAAGCTATTGGAAGATTATTGGTCGGAACACGCTAATATACATTCTTTTTTTGAATACAAATACAATGTGGAATCTTTTGGGAAAAGGATGGCGTATTTAAAGAACCGTTCATACCGTTCAAAAGAATTATCTCAAGTGATACGAAGTTATATGGAACGATACGGCTTATCGGAAAAGGCGAATCATTACTTAAATGAATTGGAGCAAGGAGCTGTAGTTGTAGTAGGTGGTCAGCAAGCAGGTCTATTAACGGGACCGCTTTACTCTATCCATAAAGCAATTTCGGTCATTTTACTTGCCGAACAGCAACGAAAAGCTTTAAATACACCAGTCGTACCTGTGTTTTGGATTGCCGGTGAAGATCATGACATAGAAGAGATAAATCACACGTACACAATGGTGAATGGAGAAATAAAAAAGCGCGGCTATAGTGAACGTTCTAAGCTGAAAAAAATGGCATCTACGACTGAATTGAATGGCGAGGCCCTACAGCAATTTATCGTTAATGTTTTTAAAGATTTTGGAGAAACACAATATACAGAGGAATTACTGAAAAATGTATTGCAGCATGCGAGCAATAGTAAAACATTTACTGATTTTTTCACATTATTGATGAATGATTTGTTCGAAAAACATGGTTTATTAATGTTGGATGCAACATTTGAGCCGTTTAGACAATATGAAAAAATGTATTTTGCACAATTGATTGAGCGTAATGAACAAATTGCGAAAGGTGTCGTTGCTCAAGAGCAAAAGCTTGCTCAAGCAGGATATTCTATGCCTATTGAAGCGACAGAGCAAAATGCGAATTTGTTTTACATTAGAGAAGGAGAGCGTTTTTTATTGGAACGGCAAAAAAACATCTTCAAAAACAGTGCTGCTTCTGTAAAATTTTCGGAAGAGGAGCTGTTAGCCTTTGCGAGCGAATCTCCTCAAAATTTAAGCAACAATGTTGTTACTCGTCCTTTAATGCAGGAAATGGCACTTCCAGTACTAGCTTTTGTTGGTGGTCCTGGTGAATTAGCCTATTGGGCAACATTAAAGCCTGCCTTTGAGACATTGCAACTGCAGATGCCGATTTTTGCACCGCGATTAAGCATGACATTGATTACACGTCAGGTAGAAACATTGTTGAAGCAAAAAGAGCTTACGGTAACAGATGTATTTACAAATAAAAATGAGCAAAAGATGGCACAATTCGTAGAAAGCTTAAAAGACGATCGCGTAAACAATGCTATTGAACAGATGAAGATGCAATTGCACCGTCAATATGAAGAACTTACTGACTATTTACGAAGTGAAAACTATCATGGAGAGGATTTATTAGAAAAGAATAAAAACTACCATGAAAGACAATTTAACTATTTGAAAACGAAGCTCGAGAAGCAAAATATTGATAAGCATGAAACTGAAATTCGGCACTACAAAACGATTCAAGCTTCATTATATCCAAATAACCAGTATCAAGAACGATTTTATAACCCGTATTTATTTCTTAACACCTACGGAGAGTCTTTGATTGATGATTTATTAGAACTTCCGATGGGTATTTCAGATCAACACAACCTAATTTCATTATAAGAAACAAGAGTTATCTCATATGAAGATAACTCTTTTTTAGGTCTTTTTTCACCGAACGTATGTGTGAGAATATGCTCATTTACTTAATTTATTTTTATTGGTATTAGAAGTAATGAAATAAGTGGTGGAAAGTGGGGGAATGTGGTACATTATTTATTAAAGTGGGGTGAGTAGCATGTTCATGGGAGAATACCAACATTCTATTGATACAAAAGGTCGAATGATAGTCCCGGCAAAGTTTAGAGATTCGCTTGGCGAACACTTTGTACTGACACGTGGGCTAGATCAGTGTATTTTTGGATATCCTATGGATGAATGGCGAAAACTCGAAGAAAAATTAAAAGATTTACCAATGACGAAAAAGGATGCTCGTGCATTTGCACGGTTTTTCTTTTCAGGAGCAACAGAGGTAGAAGTGGACAAGCAAGGCCGAATTAACATTCCATCTACACTAATCGGATACGCTAATCTTGAAAAAGAGTGCGTTGTTTTAGGAGTATCGAGTAAAATTGAGATTTGGGCTAAGGAAGCTTGGCAGCAATACTTTGAACAGTCTGCTGAATCTTTTGGTGACATAGCAGAGAATTTAATTGGTTTTGATTTTTAACTACTAAGTAAGAGGTGCTTTAAATTATGTTCGATCATACAACTGTATTATTGAAAGAAACTGTTGATGGGTTGAACATCAATCCAGATGGTATATATGTAGACTGTACATTAGGTGGTGCGGGACATAGCGAATACCTTGTACAGCAATTGTCAGAAAACGGCCGTTTGATCTGTTTCGATCAAGATACAACAGCCATTGAAAACGCAAAAGTGCGATTAGCCGATTATTTAGATCGTGTCATATTCGTCCATGCAAATTTCCGCTATTTAAAAGAGGAATTACACAAACTGAATATACATCAAGTAGATGGAATTTTATATGATTTAGGTGTCTCTTCACCACAACTTGATACACCAGAACGAGGGTTTAGCTACCACCATGATGCGCCACTTGACATGCGTATGGACCAAACGGCAGAAATTAGTGCATATCATGTAGTGAACGAATGGTCATACGAAAATTTAGTACGTATATTCTTCCGGTATGGGGAAGAAAAGTTTTCAAAACAAGTTGCGCGTAAAATTGAACAAGCTCGTGAAATTGCTCCTATTGAAACGACAGGGCAATTGGTAGAGCTTATTAAAGATGGTATTCCAGCTCCAGCACGTCGAAAAGGTGGGCATCCCGCAAAACGAATCTTCCAGGCAATTCGAATTGCTGTAAATGATGAGTTAGGTGCAGCAGAAGATTCATTAGTAGATGCTATCGATTTATTGAAAATTGGCGGTCGTATTAGTGTTATCACATTCCACTCATTAGAAGATCGTTTGACAAAAACACTATTTAAAGAGGCTTCATCATTACCGGATTTACCTCATGGATTACCGGTTATTCCGGAACATATGAAACCTATCCTTAAATTAGTGACGAGAAAGCCTATTTTACCAACAGACGAGGAGTTAGCTGCGAATAATCGTTCACGTTCAGCAAAATTGCGCATCGCTGAAAAAATTAATGACAAAGGACGTGGGTAATAAATGGCATTAAGAGCTAGGCAAGTATATATTCAACAGCAGCCAGAACTACCTCAACATCAGCAAGAAGAACAAAGACAACCTGTCATTAGAAAAAAGCCGAAATTAAAGCTTTTTTCTGCACGGGAAAAGTTTTTGTTCGTAATCTTTACAGTCATAGTAGCATTTTTCGCTGTTTCCATATTACATACTCAAGGAGAAATCCAAACACTTAGTATGGAAATCCAATCAATTGAACGAGACATAGCTGAGGTAAATAATAATAATACTGATTTAAAAGTTCAAGTAAGTGAACGCTCCACTCATCAACGTATTTGGGAAAAAGCGAAAGAACTCGGATTAACACTAAATGAGAAAAATGTGAAGGTAGTGCCGGGGGAATGAAAAAGAGAAGATTTCGTTACCAGTATGGAGCCTTTCTAATGTTTTTAATCTTTGGAGGGCTCTTTTTACTATTATATTGGCGCTTCGTATCGATACAGGCAACTGGGGTAGTAAAAGGGCATGAGCTAGAGGCTGAAGCTTTAGCAAGGTACGAGACGGGCTATGTACTATCGGCAGACCGTGGGAAAATCTTAGATCGTAATGAAAATGTAATTGCTGAAGATACGCTAAGCTATCGGCTCGTGGCCGTGATTAATGAATCTGCAACAGAAAATAAAAATAAACCTCGTCATGTTGTGGATAAGGCAGAAACAGCCAAATTGTTAGCTCAATTTATCCCAATGGATGAAGAAAAAATATTGGCCCGACTAACTCCAAAGTCTGGAGCAAACACATATCAAGTTGAATTTGGACTTGCGGGGCGCGGGATTAGTCATGAAGTGAAAAAGAAAATTGAAGAACTCGAATTACCTGGAATCATTTTATATAGCGACAAAAAGCGCTATTATCCGAATGGTGCTTTCGCTTCCCATCTAATCGGTTTTGCATTGCGCGAAACGGATGATAAAGGCAATTCCTCTGTCGTAGGCAAAATGGGGCTTGAATCTATTTATAACGAGCAGTTAACAGGTAAAGATGGTAAATTGTCATACCAACGAGATGCTCGTAATTATTTATTGCCAAATAGCGATAAAATTATACAGGATGCGCAAGATGGTAATGACATTTATTTGACAATCGATAAAACCATTCAAAATTTTTTGGATGAGGCGATGTCCCGCGTAAATGATCAGTACAAACCTCAATCAATGGTTGCTGTCGTTGCGAATCCTAAAACAGGAGAGATATTGGCAATGTCACAGCGGCCAACATTTAACCCGGATACACGTGAAGGTTTGGAGGGTAACTGGCTGAACGATGTGATCGAAAACACGATTGAGCCAGGTTCTACTTTTAAGGCATTTACGGTTGCAGCAGCAATCGATTCTGGAAATTGGTACCCGAATGAAAAATACCAGTCGGGACAGTATAAAGTTTATAAAGATACGGTGAAAGACCATAATACGTACGGTTGGGGAAGGATTTCCTATTTAGAAGGTTTCCAGCGCTCATCCAATACAGCAATGACAAATTTGCTTGATATTATGGGATGGGAAACTTACGAAGGCTATATAAAGGAATTTGGCTTCGGTCAAAAAACGGGTATTGATCTTCCAAATGAAGCAAGTGGAATTATTAACTCGCGTTATCCTTTGGAAAAGTATACAACAACATTCGGACAAGGCTCAACTGTTACACCAATTCAGTTAATTCAAGGTATAACTGCAATTGCGAATGACGGTGAAATGATGCAGCCATATGTTATTGATAAAATCGTAAATCCAAACACAGGTGAGATTATAGTAGATTCTGAGCCTACAAAAAAAGGACAACCCATTTCTGCAGATACAGCAAAAAAAGCGCGAGAGCTCCTAGCTTCCACAGTTTATGGTGAAGCAGGTAATGCGAAACGTTTCCAAATTGAAGGGTATAATGTTGCTGGGAAAACGGGAACAGCGCAAATGCCTAAAGTAAGTGGTGTGGGCTATGACTGGGGGAAAAATGAATTCCTTTATTCATTTTTAGGGATGGCACCTATGGAAGACCCGCAGCTGGTTATGTTTATTTCAGTGGCAAAACCGAAACTTGGTAAGACAGAAATCGGTTCTGACCCGGTATCTCAAGTATTTAATTCAGTTATATTAAATAGTTTGAAATACATGAATATTAATCCAGCGGACGTAGCAGAAGTGCAAACGAGCAAAATTACGAATTATATAGGACAACAAACCGATACAGTAATGACTAAACTACAGGCAGATGGGCTACAGCCAGTATTAATCGGTCAAGGCGGAGAGATTTCAGAACAGTTCCCGGTTGCCGATACTTCATTGACAAAAGGAAGTATCGTATTTTTAAAAACAGATGGTGACATTACGGTACCTTCATTTGAAAACTGGTCATTGCGTAATTTACTTGTCTATAAATCATTGTCAAAACTTCCGATTGAAATTGTTGGTGAGGGGTATGTAGAAAGTCAGAGTATATCCCAAGGGACGATAATTGTTGACGATGCTCCAATTGTTGTAAAGCTGAAAACACCTGAAGAGAAACATTCGATACCACCAGCAGAAGATATGGAATTGGAAGACGAAGAAATTGAAGAAGAACTTCCACAAGATTAGAGAGAGTTGAATACAAACTTCATTTATAACATACGCTATTTTAGGTGAGGTGTCATAAAATGAAGTGGGTAACAACAAAATCAAAAAAACGCTTAACATGGATCGCCATCGCACTAGTAGTATACGGCGTGGCGATTTTTGTTAAGTTAGTGTCCGTTCAGGTTATTCAGTATGATAAGCTTTCGACAATGGCGAAAGAGAATTGGGACCGGGAAATTCCATTCCATGCGGAGCGAGGAAAAATTACCGATCGAAACGAAGAGGTAATCGTCTCTAATGAATTAGCACCAACGTTGTACTTCATGCCATCACAAAATGAAGATAAAGAGTATGTAGCAGATGCCATATCCAAAGTACTGAACAAAGATCGAGCCAAAATTTTGAAAAAACTGGAGCAACGCATCTCTTTAGTAAAAATAGCACCGGAAGCAAAAAATATTTCATATGATCAAGCGGTAACAATCCAGCAAATGCAAATTCCAGGCTTGTACAGTGGAGTCGATTATGTGAGGTCCTATCCACACGGGAATTTGTTAGCGCGTTTTTTAGGTTTTACAGGTGTTGACAATCAAGGTTTAGCAGGAATTGAATACGAATATGATGAATTATTAAAAAGCTCGGATGCAGCAATTCGATTATTCACTGATGCAAAAGGGAATACGTTAGAGCATGTAGATGACGAATGGAAAAACGGTAAGGATGGGGCAACAATCCAGCTGACGATTGATTTAAAGCTCCAAAAGATTGTCGAACGAGAATTGTCGCAGGCAATGGTGGAATATGATGCTGATCAGGCGCTGGCGATTGCCATGAATCCGAACAGTGGGGAAATACTGGCACTTGCTTCTTTTCCAACGTATGATCCAACCAAATTTTCAGAAGTGGATCCAAGTATATATAATCGTAATCTGCCTGTATTTATGTCGTATGAGCCAGGTTCAACATTCAAAATTATTACACTGAGCGCTGCTATTGAAGAAGATGTTGTAGATATGGAACATGACCATTTTCATGATGCGGGCTATACAATGGTTGAAGGAGCACGTTTACGCTGCTGGAAACGTGAAGGGCATAAAGACCAATCATTTTACGAAGTCGTACAAAACTCCTGTAACCCGGGATTTGTCGAGCTTGGACAACGAATTGGCTCGGATAAATTACTCGAGTATATCCATCGATTTGGTTTCGGTAAAAAAACAGGTTCCAATATAGCGGGTGAATCTTCAGGTATATTGTTTTCAAAAGAGGCATTTGGTCCTGTAGAACACGCTACTACGTCCTTTGGTCAAGGTGTTTCCGTAACGCCAATTCAGCAAATGCAAGCGGTCGCAGCTGCTATCAATGGTGGCACACTGTATAAGCCGTATACGGTAGCAAAAATTTTGGATGGAAATACAAATGAAGTAATTATGGAGCAGAAACCTGAGGTGAAAGCCCAGGTAGTTAGTGAAGAAACATCGGAGAAAGTCCGTCATGCTTTAGAGTTAGTTGTAGCAAAAGGATCCGGCCGCCAAGCTTTCCGAGATGGATTGCGTATTGCAGGCAAAACTGGGACTGCCCAAAAAGTTGAGAATGGACGTTATAAGGATGGAGATTATATCGTTTCTTTCATCGGTTTTGCACCAGCGAATGATCCGGAAATTATCGTTTATGTAGCGGTAGATAACCCAAAAAGTGGATTGCAGTTTGGTAGTGTAATTGCTGCACCGATTGTCGGTCGCATTATTGAGGACGCGGCACCACTATACAATATAGAAAAGCAAGAGAATCAAATAGAACGAAACTATGTTTGGGGCGATGAATTGACAGAGCGCATACCAAATTTTGTTGGGTTGACAAAGGAAAAGGTTATACCGAATTTGTATCCTTATAGAATTCAATGGCACGGAGAAGGAAATGAAGTGATCGAGCAAGTGCCGAAACCAGATAGCCAAATTCTTCAAACCGACATTGTTCATTTATATTTAGGAAATTAATTGGATTTCAGCCTTTTAAAATTCCTCTAAAACAACTATTATAGTGAGGGTTGTTTTTTCACAATAACATATACAGATACAAACCGTTGAAAAATCAAACGTTCCATCATATCCAGACAGAAGTTTTAAAGGAGATATATTATGACATTATCAACAACATTGACCATACTTTTTTCATCATTTTTATTGACGGTCATTTTAGCACCAATAGGGATACCGCTTTTACGTAGATTGAAGTTTGGGCAAAGTATTCGAGAAGAAGGACCTCAATCCCACATGAAAAAAGCTGGGACACCTACAATGGGTGGATTAATTTTCTTATTAGCCATTATAATTTCGACAATAATTGTCGCAATTATTTTCGACTTATTTACAACACAAACGGTTGTATTATTACTTGTTTTAGTTGGGTTTGGGGTTATTGGCTTTTTGGATGATGGTTTAAAAGTTATTTTTAAACGTAATTTAGGATTAACTTCACTACAAAAGTTAATTGGTCAAATTGCTATTGCTATTGCAGCATTTTTGCTATTACGTTTAGGATCTTTTGACACATCAGTAGGAATTCCATATACAGATATGTCCATTGATTTAGGAATCTTGTATGTAGGGTTTTTAATTTTTTGGTTAGTAGGCTTTTCGAATGCAGTTAATCTAACAGATGGGTTAGACGGACTTGTATCAGGTACAGCTTCAATCGCGTTTGCAGCATTCGGTGTTATTGCGCTGTTTAATGAGCAGCCCGATATTGCACTATTTGCATTCGCTGTAACAGGTGCTCTGCTTGGGTTTTTAATTTTCAATGCAAACCCGGCAAAAGTATTTATGGGAGATACAGGATCTCTTGCACTTGGTGGTGCATTGGCAATGATTTCGGTATTAGTAAAGCAGGAGTTGCTGTTATTATTAATCGGTCTTGTATTCGTCATCGAAACATTGTCGGTTATTTTACAGGTAGGAAGTTACAAACTTCGTAAAAAGCGCATTTTTAAAATGAGCCCTATTCATCATCACTTTGAATTATCAGGTTGGTCTGAATGGAAAGTCGTCCTTGTATTTTGGTCGACTGGTTGTGTCGTAGCACTTATAGCAGTTTTAGCGGAGGCGTTAATATGATGAAGTTTGAAGGATTGCAATCAAAAAAAGTACTAGTGTTAGGTTTAGCAAAAAGTGGGGTTGCGGCTGCAGAACTACTTCATCAATTAGGAGCATTTGTAACAGTCAATGATGCAAAACCATTTGATGCAAACCCGGAAGCGCAAGAGCTACTATCAAAAGGGATTACAGTAATTTGTGGACGTCATCCAGAAGATTTGTTGGATGAAGGATTTGAACTTGTCGTTAAAAATCCAGGTATTCCTTATACGAACCCAATTATTGCGGATGCCGTTGAAAAGGGCTTGCCAGTCATAACAGAAATGGAACTTGCTTATTTAGTAAGTGAAGCACCTTTCTTCGGTATAACGGGTTCGAATGGTAAAACGACAACAACGACTTTGCTTTATGAAATGTTGAAAGCTGGCCAATTGAAGCCGCTAATTGCTGGGAATATTGGTACTGTGGCTTGTGGTGTTGCGGCAGAAGCAAGCGCAGAAGAGGTCATTGTGACAGAATTATCCTCTTTCCAACTAATGGGCACTAAAAGTTTCCGACCACGTATTGCCATTTTAACAAATCTTTATGAAGCCCATTTAGATTACCATGGGACATTTGAGGAATATGCAGAAGCAAAATTCGGTGTAACACGTAATCAAACGAGCGACGACTATTTTATTTATAATGCTGATCAGCAAATTGTTGCTAATTATGCTCGAAAGTCAAAAGCGCAATTAGTACCTTTCACAACTAAAGGCCGGTCGGATAATGGCATTAGTGCAGATACTAATAATATTTACTGGTACGGAGAAGCGATATTAAGTCGTGAACAAATCGTTTTACCAGGTGAACATAATTTGGAAAATATATTATGTGCCGTAGCAGCCGCTAAGCTGCAAAACTGTCCGATTGAAGCGATTCAGGAAGTGCTTGCAACTTTTGCAGGAGTTCGCCATCGTACACAATTTGTGCGAGAATGGCAAGGACGAAAAATTTATAATGATTCAAAGGCAACAAATGTACTGGCAACAAAAAGTGCATTAGCAGCCTTTAACAGCCCAATTGTTTTGTTGGCCGGTGGATTGGATCGTGGGCATTCATTTGAAGAGCTTCGTAAGGAAATGACACGCGTAAAAGCAGTTGTCGCATTTGGGGAAACTGCACTTCGCTTAATTGAATTTGCAAAGTCATGTGGAATTACAAATATTGTACGTGCAATTGATGTAGAGGACGCAGTCGGTTATGGAGCAAAAATATCTGATGAAGGTGACATTATTCTATTGTCACCTGCATGTGCAAGCTGGGATCAACATGAGAGCTTTGAAATTCGTGGCGACTTATTTATTGATCGTGTTATGAAACTTTCATAAGAAAGGATAGTTACACTGTCACAAAAGTTACAGCAATATTTTTTTATAAGTGCCATCGTTTTGTCAATAATAGGAATAGTTTTTATATTTTCTGCGGGTACATATTGGGGTAATGTTCACTATACTGGACAAACCCCATTTTACCAAAAGCAGGCTATATATTTTATTATTGCGCTATTTGTTTGTATAGCCATGATGAAATGGGAATTATTGAGAAGTCAACAGGTATGGGGCATGCTTTATATTGTCTCGATTGTGTTACTTATTGCAGTATTGATTCCTGGTATCGGAATTGTTAGAAATGGATCACAGAGCTGGATTGGAATAGGGCCATTAACCGTTCAACCTGCAGAAATTGCCAAAGTAACAACAATTATTTATATTAGCGCATTATTATCTCAGCGTAAATCGTATGAACGTATTGTTCAATTGAAACATTTTGTAATTTTAATGATTCCATCTGCACTTATTATGTTGCAGCCAGATTTTGGTGCTGTCTTTATTTTAGTAGTTGTTGTTTTAATTGTGTTTTTTATTGCGCAATATCCATTGCGACTCTATGTAATTCTAATAAGTCTTGGAATGGCTGGATTGGTCGGGTTAATCATTGCTGCCCCATACCGGCTAAAACGTATTGAAGCTTTTATCAATCCATGGGCCGATCCTTTGGGCAGTGGATTCCAGGCAGTACAATCCTTATTTGCAATAGGACCCGCAGGATTATTTGGACATGGCTTACTAAAAAGCAGACAAAAGTATTTATATTTACCAGAGCCGCAGAATGATTTTATTTTTGCCATTATTTTGGAAGAAGTCGGACTTGTTGGCGGGATGGGACTACTGCTTATTTTTGCGTGCTTTTTAGTATTTGGTTATCGATTGGCTTTACAGTGTGATCATGTATTTCACTTTTATGCAATATGCGGACTAACAACGATGATTGCTGTTCAGGCAGGTCTTAATATCGGGGTTGTTATTAATTTATTACCCGTAACGGGTGTTACATTACCATTTGTTAGCTATGGAGGGACTTCGTTGCTTGTAATATGGGTCACCGTAGCGCTCATTTTGAATCTTTCAAATGATAAAAGAAAGGAGTAGGAAGATGATGGAAAAAATAATCGATATTACAGAGCGCGTACCTACTATGAAAAAACGTAGAAGACGACGTACAAATTTAAAATTTCTTGCATTAGTTACGGTATTTCTTTTCATCATCATGATACTTCTTTATTTTCAATTACCTTATAGCGATATTAAAAAAATCAATATAAAGGGCGCACAGCTTAAAGAAGATACATTTTATATTGAGCAGTCAAATCTAAATGTTGATGATTCTTTATGGGGATTTAAAATACCTGATGTGCAGGAATTGATTGCTCAGCATGAATGGGTCAAATCGGTAGAGGTACGACGGAAGTTTTTAAATGAAATTGAAATTACGGTCGAGGAATGGCAAAAAGTTGCCTATATCTCAAAGGATGGAGAATTTCACCCAATGTTGGATAATGGGGTTGTTTTTAATGAACCTAATGAAATTGTTCCAATCGACGCCCCAATTTTTTTGAAATTTGAAGATGAGTCATTACGGAAAAAGCTATTAAAGGAGCTTGCAAAATTAAAGCCTGAAGTATTGTCACTCATATCCCAAATTAATGCAAATCCTTCCGAGGCTGATCCTTATTCGATTACACTTTATATGAATGATGGTTATGAAGTAAGGGCAGATGCAAATACTTTAGCTGAAAAGCTTAATTACTATCCGTCAATTGTCGCTCAAATTGAAAATGAGGAAGCATTTGAAAAAGGGGTTGTAGATATTGAAGTGGGTTCTTACTACAGACCTTTTTCAGATGAATACTCTTTATTGGGCAAGGATTCAGAAAATCCGGAGTTAAATGATGAAGGTAGTGCGGAGACCGAAGAAGGGGGGCAACTGGAAGAACAAAATGATGAATAGCGATAACAACAACAGTAAGCAACCTAAGCAAAAGTCATTATTGTTGTCTCGTAAATATATTGCTTTACTAATTGTATGTATAATAACCGGTTTTATAATCGGTTTTTCTTATAATTTATCAAAGGACAAGCGTACGCTAAGCTCTGCCTCGCCACAATTTGAGCAAGAAAATCAGTACAGAGAAGATTTAATTGCAAAAAAGGAACGCAACAAAGAGTTGGCAGAAGAGCTCGCACAATTGGAAGATAAAATTCGAGCATATGAAAAGCAATTTTCCTCTAATGAGGCTCAATATGAACAAAATCGACAGGATGCAGAACAATTACGATTATTATTAGGATTATCGGCAGGAGTAGGACCAGGAATCAAAATTACACTTCGCGATGGTGATTATAATCCCAATACAACGAATCCAAATGAGTATATTGTTCACGAAAGTCACATATTTAAATTATTAAATGAATTAAAAATTGCTGGAGCTGAAGGCATCTCAATTAACGGACAGCGGTTAAAACCAAATTCGTATATTATTTGTAACGGACCAGTCATTACGATAGATGGACAACAGTATCCAGCACCGTTTGTTGTGGAAGCAGTAGGAAACCAAGAGGTGTTAGTCTCCTCATTGGAATTGTCAGGTGGGGTCTTTGACCAGTTGATAAATGAACAAATTGTCGTGACGGTAGAAAAAAGCGACTTAATAGAAATGAAAACTATCAGCGATGAGTAAGGCATAATATCGGAGGGAAGATGATGACGAAAAAAATGTACCGTAATATTACGATGATCTCGTTCATCATTGGCTTTATGCTGGCAGTGCAATACAACACTGTTCAAAGCCCAGCTGAACGAAACACAGTAGATATATGGGAAATACGTCAACAACTTTCAGTGGAACAGGAGCGTCATTCAGAGCTTCTGACAGCAATTAGTGACCTGTCTGACACAGTAAGTAAATACGAAGATGCGGAATTTAATAATCCTGAAATTCTATTAGAACAAACAGTAGATAATTTAAAAGAGAGTGCAGGTATATTACCAACAAGGGGACCAGGTTTGACATTGACAATCGAGCCTTCGCAGGAGCTAATGAACTTTGGTTATGAAATCAAGCCCGTATCCCCTGAATTATTAATTCGCCTTATTAACGATTTATATCGCAGTAATGCACAAGCAATTGAAATTGATGACAAAAGATTGACGTATAATACCGCCATTCGTGATATTAACGGAAAAACAACTGTAAATAGTGAGCCGATAGAGGATACAAATATAGAGATAAATGTAATAACCCCTACTTATGAGCAAGCTGAAAAATTAAAGAATCATTTATTGGCATCGTCATTTCAGGATGAATTCTACATTGACAATCTTGTGTTGACGATTCATGAAGCAGAAAAAAATGTACGAATAAACTCAGTCGTAACCGTACAAAAAAGTAATTATCTATCTGAGAAATAGAAGGGGATGCGAATATGTGGTTACCACTTTTAGGACTTATATTTGGTGTGGTATTGGGTATTTTAACAGATATTCAAATTCCATCCGTCTATGAAAACTATTTATCAATTGCTGTGCTAGCTGCTCTCGATACAATGGTCGGCGGAATTCGCGCACAACTTCAACAAGTATATGACGATAAAGTATTCATTTCAGGGTTTTTCTTTAATATAATTTTAGCTGCAGGGTTAGCTTTTTTAGGAGTTCATATAGGGGTAGATTTGTATTTAGCAGCAATTTTTGCCTTTGGAGTACGACTATTTCAAAATATTGCGGTAATTCGTAGGCTAATTTTGACAAAATTTGAAAATAGAAAACTTAATAAGTAGGAAAACTCATAACAATCACGTTAAAATATCATTACAATTTATCGTTTTACTTAGACAATCATGTAAATTTACAATAGAATAAACTATAGGAGTAATCGAAGGAGGTGCAGAAGTTGAATCATCAAGAAATTTATGTCTCACTCGATATAGGATCTTCTTCAATAAAGGTCCTAATCGGAGAAATGAACGATGATCAATTGCACGTAATTGGTGTAGGTCATGTGAAATCAACTGGTATAAGAAAAGGTGCAATTGTTGATATAGATGCAACTGTACAGTCGATAAAAAAAGCTGTGGACCAAGCAGAACGAATGACTGGTATAAAAATAGAGGAAGTAGTGCTCGGTGTACCAGCAAATCAAACCATATTACAGCCTGTAAAAGGAGTTGTGGCGGTAAATGGGGAAGACCGTGAAATTACGGATGATGATTTGGCACGGGTAATTGACTCTGCACAAGTTATGTCGATTCCACCAGAGCGAGAGCTAGTAAACTTAATTCCTAAACAATTTATAGTAGACAACTTAGATGAAATTAAGGACCCGCGCGGTATGATTGGTATTCGCTTAGAGATGGATGCAACGATGATTACAACCTCGAAGACGCTTGTACATAATGTATTAAGATGTGTAGAACGTGCAGGTTTACAAATTCGTGAAATTTATTTACAACCGTTAGCAGCAGGAAATTTTGCGCTGACGGAAGACGAAAAAAACCAAGGAACAGCTTATATAGATTTAGGTGGCGGCTCCACAACGGTCGCTGTATTCCAGGATGGTTTATTGAAGAATACAGCTGTTATCCCAGTCGGTGGAGATCATATTACAAAAGATTTATCAATTGTATTAAAAACACCAACTGAACAAGCGGAAAAAATTAAAAAGCAATATGGACATGCTTTTTATGATGATGCTTCCGATGAGCAATTATTTGATGTACCTGTCGTTGGAACAGATACAACAGATCAATATAGCCAACGCTATATTTCGGAGATTATCGGTGTACGTTTAGAAGAGTTATTTGAACTAGTTTTAGATGAATTAGCTCGAATGGGTATACAGGATTTACCCGGTGGTATAGTGATTTCTGGTGGAGTAGCACAGCTGGAGGGCATTGCCCAATTGGCACGTCAAATTATGCTGACGAGAGTTCGTATTTATACGCCGGATTATATCGGTGTTCGTGAACCAGCCTTTACAACTTCGGTTGGTTTAATACGATACGCGAATGCAGAAGACGACTTTTATGGAAGAAGTGAGCCAGTAGACGCTTCTTCATATGCAGCACCTTATCCTACTCAATCAACTCCTTCTAAAAAACAAGCAAATGGGCCGGAGAGAGTAGAAAGCGCAAATAAAGTAAGTGTGATTGATCGCGCAAAAAACCTGTTAAACAAATTTTTCGATTAATACGAAAATGAATGACGTGAACAATTAGGAGGAGAAGTGTATGTTAGAATTCGAAACGGATATGGACCAATTAGCCGTTATTAAGGTAATAGGCGTTGGTGGGGGCGGTAACAATGCTGTAAACCGCATGATAGAGCATGGTGTACAAGGCGTAGATTTTATTGCAGTCAATACAGACGCACAAGCTTTAAATCTATCAAAAGCTGAATATAAATTACAGATTGGCGGTAAATTAACTCGAGGACTTGGCGCAGGTGCCAACCCGGAAGTAGGAAAAAAAGCCGCTGAAGAAAGCCGCGAACAGTTGGAAGAAGTATTGCGCGGAGCAGATATGGTATTCGTTACTGCTGGAATGGGCGGAGGTACAGGTACAGGTGCAGCGCCGGTAATCGCTTCTATTGCGCGTGATTTAGGTGCATTGACGGTAGGTGTTGTAACACGTCCATTCACATTTGAAGGCCGTAAACGTCAGACTCAGGCAATTGGCGGTATTACTTCCATGAAGGAAGCCGTTGATACATTAATCGTTATACCAAATGATAAATTATTGCAAATTGTAGATAAATCAACACCGATGCTAGAAGCCTTCCGTGAGGCGGATAATGTATTGCGTCAAGGTGTACAAGGTATTTCGGATTTAATCGCTACACCGGGTTTAATCAACCTGGACTTTGCTGACGTGAAAACAATCATGTCCGATAAAGGTTCTGCATTGATGGGTATTGGTATTGCTGCAGGTGAAAATCGCGCAGTAGAAGCAGCTAAAAAGGCTATTTCTTCTCCATTACTTGAAACATCAATTGATGGAGCAAAAGGTGTTATTATGAACATCACAGGTGGAACGAACTTAAGTCTATTTGAAGTTCAGGAAGCAGCAGATATCGTACAATTAGCTTCAGATGAAGAGGTTAATATGATTTTCGGTTCTGTTATTAATGACAACTTAAATGATGAAATAATTGTTACTGTAATTGCAACAGGGTTCTCTGACGACTTTATTGTCCAAAAACCACAGCCTGTGCGCCCGTCAATTGGAGCGCGCCAACAAGCTGCGACACAACAGCAACCTACACGTATGCAAGAACAGGTACAACAAGAAGCGCCGCGTCAACCACAACAACAACAGCAGCAGCAAACAAGCTATCAGCAGGATGATGCGCTGGATATTCCGACGTTTTTACGTAACCGTCGCAATCGCTAATTATCAATTAAATATACAATTTAAAAGCTAGTTTAACGTTTCGGAATTGAAGCGTTAAACTAGCTTTTTTGTCGAATGATTTTGAATGAAGTAATACTATGTCATACGATTATTGGATTTTACTGCAACGGTTAGACAAAAATCTCGCATTTGCTTTGATAACCTTGTTTTAGGAGGACAATACATGTATGCAGAATGGATTCTTTTAATGAACTTTTTAATGAATCTCGTATTATTAAAATTTACAGCAACTATGACATACACCATCATTCCAATTTGGAGATTAATTTTAGCGGCCTTTAGTAGTGCGATGATTGCTGTGTTATTTATGGGAAACATCTTTATGTTGCTTGTAAGTTTCATCTTACTATTAGGCATTGCTTTTTCATTTAAATGGAAAATATTTTTTGAGCAAGGCAAGTGGATTGTGATCGCTACTTTGCTCGCTGGTGGATTATTAACAGCATTACAGCCATTTTTGCTTGCATCTCCATTTTTCGCATATATTTTTATATGTTTCGGCATAGTATGTATTAGTTTGACAATAATGAGAAAAGGTTGGTTTCAAAAATTGCAGCAAGTTGCACAAAGTCGTTATGTGACAACTAGTAAAGTTGAATTACTGGATATGCAATTAGAGCTATTAACTTATATAGATACAGGGAATGAAAGCACGGAGCCTTTTAGCCAAGCACCCGTACATTTTATCTCATTTAAATCTGTTCAATCTATGTTATCTCAGGAATTTAATGAACGTTTACTTGCATGGAGTGAAACTGAACCTTACTCATTGACAATGTTTTCAAAAGAAGTACAAAAACGAATACGTATAGTTCCGATTACCACGGTACAAAAAGGCACAGTACTCGTACCAGCTTTTCGTGCTTCGATTACTGTTGGTGATAAAGCGTATCCAAACCACTATGTTGTTTTTACGAAAAATGATGCGCGTTTTCCGCAAAATGCACAAATGATTGCACATGTGTTTGTCCTAACGAATTCATAAGGGAGGATCGATATTGTTTCGAAAAATTCAATCAATAATTTTAAACATACTGAGCTACTTTAGAAAAAAAGGGACATACTATATAGGGGGACATGATTCATTGCCTATTCCATTAACTCGAGAAGAAGAAGTTGTCGTAGTCGAAGCTTTTATGAATGGTGACTTGCATGCCAGAGACATGTTAATTGAAAGAAATTTACGTTTAGTTGTTTATATTGCAAGACGTTTTGATAATACAAGCACACCGATAGAGGATTTAATTAGCATCGGTTCAATAGGTCTTATTAAGGCGATCGAAACATTTAATTTGGACAAAAATATAAAATTAGCCACATATGCATCACGTTGCATTGAAAATGAAATTTTGATGCATCTACGTAAGACGAGCCGTATGAAAGGGGAAGTTTCCTTTGATGAGCCGTTAAATGCCGATGCAGATGGCAACGAATTACTACTATCTGACATACTAGGTACTGAGGAACATATTATTACATTGGACGTAGAACGTAAAATCGAACGTCAGCACATGTTCAATGCCATTAATCAACTAACACCAAGAGAAAAATACATTATGGAATGCCGTTTTGGATTAAATGGAAAGGACGAAATGACGCAAAAGGAAGTAGCGGATCATTTAGGCATATCGCAATCATATATCTCTAGATTAGAGAAAAAAATTATTTTAGATTTACGGGAATATTTAAACGAACCAATTGCATAAGATGGTTAATTTTGGCGCGCATAGCGACGAACATTTCGGACAAAATGATTGAAAAGACAAAAGACAATCAAGTTCGGAAGGTGAAGTTGTATGCGTACAAAAGTGGAATTATGTGGTGTAGATACATCAACATTACCGGTACTAAAGCCAGATGAAATGAAGGATTTATTTATCCGATTACAGCAAGGGGAATTGATTGTTCGTGAGCAATTGGTATTTTGCAATCTACGTTTAGTGCTCAGCATTGTCGGCCGCTACGCCTATCGTGGTGAACAGGCGGATGATCTATTTCAGGTAGGCTGCATTGGCTTAATGAAAGCAATTGATAATTTTGATTTAAAGCATAATGTACGATTTTCGACATATGCTGTACCGATGATTATGGGTGAAATTCGCCGTCATTTGAGAGATCACCATGCATTACGTGTTTCCAGATCATTACGCGATATTGCGTATAAGGCGATGAAAGCGAAAGAGCAATATATTGCAGAACATTTAACAGAACCAACTATCGAACAATTAGCTCAGGCTATAGAGATGAAAAAAGAAGATGTACTATTTGCACTGGATGCAATTCAGGACCCTATGTCATTACAGGAACCGATCTATTCCGATGGCGGTGATGCAATCTTTATGATTGATCAGATTAAAGACAAAGTTACAGAAGAACATTGGGTGGGGTCGATCTCACTGCAAGAAAGTATGAAAAAATTAAATAGCAGACAAAAAATGATTATAGAAAAACGTTTTTTCCTAGGTGAGACACAAACAGAAATTGCCCAATCTTTAGGTATTTCACAAGCACAGATTTCAAGATTGGAAAAAAGTGCAGTAGAAATGATGAAACGTGATTTTCGTTAAATAGAAATGATGAGGACTGTCCAACTATGTAGGGCTGTCCTTTTATTCTATATTCAAATACTTATGCAAGAGTAATTTAAATTTCAAAGAGAGGATGGAGGAATGCGTTTTTCAACCGTTCAAGAGAAGGAAATCATTGAAGCAACAAGCGGTAAATTTATAGGTTATATTGTGGATGCAGAGGTAGATGAAAAAGAAGGAGTTATCACTGCCTTTATAATATCTCCACCTAAAAAGTTTTACCATTTATTTCAAGGGGAAGAGTTAGTGAAGAAGATTGCATTTAGTCATATACTCACAGTTGGAAAAGATGTTATATTGGTGAAATCATATGATGAATAATTCACCCTATTCATTGAAAATTCCAGTGTCCCTTGTTACAATGTAAGAAACTATTGTTGTAAAGTTGGGAAAAAAGTGGCGAAAATCGAGGATAATCTGTTAAATATTCAAAAACAAATAGTAAATGCTAAACAACGTGCAAATACAGATCAAACAGTAAACATTATTGCAGTGACAAAAGAAGTAGATGTCAATCGTACTAAAGAGGCAATAGAAGCTGGGTTAACAAACTTGGGAGAAAATCGCCCTGAAGGCTTGACGAATAAATTGCAATCTATTAATTCAAATGTCTCCTGGCATTATATTGGCTCTCTACAGACGAGAAAAGTAAAACAAGTTATCAATGATATTGACTATTTACATTCACTTGATCGTTTAAGCTTAGCTGAGGAAATTGAAAAACGAGCAACAAAAGCTGTGAAATGTTTTATACAAGTGAATGTTTCTGGAGAAGAATCCAAACACGGCTTAACTAAGCAGCAAACGCTGGAATTTGTGAAGCAACTTGGGCAATTTTCAAAGATTATAGTAGTGGGTTTAATGACAATGGCTCCTTTTACAGAAGACGAAACCGTTATAAGGCAAGTGTTTAAACAGTTAAAACAATTGCAACAGGAAGTGTCACAATTGAACATACCAAATGTACCTTGTACTGAATTATCGATGGGCATGTCAAATGACTACGAAATTGCAGTTGAAGAAGGGGCGACATTTGTTAGAATTGGAACAGCTCTTGTTGGTTAAGGAGGGTTTAATATGAGCATTAAAAACATTTTTGATAAATTCTTTTATTTAGAAGAATTAGAAGAAGAATATGATCAGGCTCAAACGCAAACATCGCAAAAGCAAGCACCAAAAGCTGTACAAAGTGATTCACAACAGTATTATCAGGATTCGGGGCAAAAGCATCAACCACAACTCATTCAAAATCGAATGAAAAAGGAGCGTAAAATGCAACAGCAACCACCGCGCAATGAAGTTGTTACGCAAAATCATAACAATGTTGTGAGCTTACAGGCTGCATCGTCATCAAAAAATTCAAAACTTGTTTTAATTGAGCCTAGAGTATATGCCGAAGCACAGGATATCGCAGAACATTTAAAAAACAAGCGTGCTACCGTAGTTAATTTACAACGGATTGATCGTGACCAAGGGAAACGAATAATCGATTTTTTAAGCGGAACAGTGTATGCTTTAGGTGGAGATATTCAACGTATTGGAAATGATATTTTCTTATGTACACCAGAAAATGTAGAAGTTTCAGGAGAAATATCCAATTTAACGTTTGAGTAATTAAATTTTGTGAGGTAAAAAAATTATGATTTTTCAATTAGTATCAACAGCATTTCTAATATATCGTTTTATGCTGATTGGTTACATATTAATGTCTTGGGTTCCAGCGCTACAAGATTCACCCGTTGGTCGTTTCCTTGAAACAGTATGTGAACCGTATTTAGGATTTTTCCGTAAGTTTATCCCACCGATTGGCATGATTGATATATCACCAATTGTAGGTTTATTTGCATTAGTATTTATTGAGCGTGGCGTTTATAGCGTACTAGCATTTTTCTTATAATATAGTTGAACGAACTCCTGCTAATGTAGGAGTTTTCTTTATTTTTAATAAAAAGTAAAGTAATTATGTTTTACGAGAAGTTTATATTAAAAGAAAAATGGAAAAAATAGAAATATATTCTATAAGAAAGTAGGCATAGTGATGGAGCATTTAATACAACATTTCCGCAAAGATGAGCAGCCATTTATTGAGCAAGTAATCGGTTGGCAACGTGAAGTAGAGGATCGTTACGCCCCGAAGCTCACTGATTTTTTAGATCCTCGCCAACGTTTTATCGTTCAATCCATCATTCATCAATCGGAAGAAATTCAAGTGTTTACAGAAGGAGTCTTTGAAGATGCAGAGCGCAAACGTATGTTGATTGCGCCTTCCTATTTACAACCGGAAGAATCGGATTTTCAAATAGAAGTTTATGCGTTGAGTTATCCATCAAAGTTTGTGCAGCTTCGCCATCCTGATGTATTGGGTGCACTTTTATCAATTGGTTTGGATCGTGGGAAGTTTGGGGATATCCGTCTTGCTGAAAATACAGTGCAATTTGCTTTGGCAACAGAAATAGCTGATTATGTAAGAGCGAATTTATCGGGAATTGGCAAAGTAAAGGTGCATGCTGAAGTAGTGAATCCTGGTACAGCTCTTATTCTAAACGAGGAACAATGGAGCGAAAGTTCACATACTGTTTCATCGATGCGATTGGATGTTGTACTTGCAACGATCACAAATATTTCACGGCAAAAGTCGCAAAGCTTAATCCAGGGCGGCAAGGTTAAAGTAAATTGGACAGTGCGTGAAGCAGTCGCCTTTGAACTACAGGAAGGAGATATTATTTCTGCGCGCGGATATGGACGCATGAAAGTCATTATGACAGAAGGGCGAACGAAAAAAGATAAAATACGTTTACAAGTAGGACGTTTAGAGCAAAAAGTATAATTTTTCATCAGTTTTTGGGGAAATATGATGTTATTCAGTAGAGAAACGATTATAATACTCTTAAGAACATACGCAAAAAAAGGAGAGTAGAACGATATGCCATTATCCCCTCTTGATATACATAATAAAGAATTTACACGCGGATTCCGTGGATACGCTGAAGACGAAGTAAATGAGTTTTTAGATCAAATAATTAAAGACTATGAAATTATTTTACGCGAGAAAAAGGATCTGGAAGAGAAAGTAAAAATGATGTCTACTCAAATGAATCACTATAATTCTTTGGAAGACACATTACAAAAGTCGATTATCGTTGCACAAGAGGCTGCAGGTGAAGTGCGTCGCAACTCAGAAAAAGAAGCGAAGTTAATCGTCAAGGAAGCCGAGAAAAATGCAGATCGTATTGTAAATGATGCCTTAACAAAAGCACGAAAAATTGCAATTGAAATTGACGAATTAAAAAAACAATCTAAAGTATTCCGTAATCGTTTTAAAATGCTAGTAGAAGCTCAACTCGATTTGTTAAATACTGATGATTGGGATCGTTTGTTAGAATACGATGTCGATTTAACGGAAATTCAGGATAACAATCGCCATGAAACTAATGAAGATAGTCAAAATGATGAAAATGCTGTCTATTAATGGTGGGGACTTGACATTTCATCTTGCCTTTTCATATACTGAAAAATAATGAATAGGATGCATATTGCATCATGCGTTGACGGAGACAGTAAATTTAACAGTGTGGGTTAGCGATTCGAGGATGGTGGGAGCTCGAACGAAACAGGTTAAATTGAAAATCACTCTCGAGCTAAATAGCTGAAACTCTAATAAAGAGAAGCCTCTGGCAGATGTCACAGATTTTTTAAAGGGAATTTTTGAGTTTACTCAAAAAAACCTGGACACAATTACACCAAGGCGTAATTGATTAGTAAGCTATTTCGTAGAACACGACGTTACAGTGTCTAATGAGGCTATATTTTTAGCGAATTTAGGGTGGTACCACGAGATTAATGCTCCTCGTCCCTTTTTTATAAGGGATGGAGGGGCTTTTTTGTTGTTTAAAAAGTAACCAAATCCTTAAGAGCGTTAAAAAAATTATAATTAATATAGAACGCTAAATCATTTGCTTAAACGTTGATTGGAATGGAGGGGAGGCGACTCCAGCGGGAATAGCGTGACGCCTGAGACTACAGGCTCAGGCCACGCCCGCGGAAAGCGTCCGCCCCGGAATGGAAATCAACAATCAGTAATCAGCAATCAATAAGATAATTAGGAGGAATTTTAAATGGTAGAGTATAAAGATACGTTATTAATGCCGAAAACCGACTTCCCGATGCGTGGAGGGTTACCAACGAAGGAGCCGCAAGTTCAGGCACAATGGGATGAAATGGACATCAATAAATTGGTGTTAGAGCGCACAAAAGATCGTCCACACTATGTATTACATGATGGTCCTCCATATGCCAATGGTGATATCCATATCGGGCATGCATTGAATAAAGTAATTAAAGACATGATCAATCGTCAAAAATCGATGACAGGTTTCCATGTACCTTATATTCCAGGGTGGGATACACACGGTTTACCAATCGAACAGGCGTTAACGAATAAAGGTGTTAAGCGTAAAGAAATGTCGGTTGCAGAATTCCGTCAGCTTTGCGAAAAATATGCATATGAACAAGTCGAAAATCAAAAAGGTCAATTCCGTCGTCTAGGTGTACGTGGTGATTGGGAAAATCCGTATATCACATTAAAACCAGAGTTCGAAGCACGTCAAATCGAAGTTTTCGGTAAAATGGCGGAAAAAGGCTATATTTACAAAGGTTTAAAACCAGTTTACTGGTCACCATCTTCTGAATCTGCACTAGCAGAAGCGGAAATTGAATATAAAGACGTTGAATCTTATTCGATCTACGTAGGATTTGGTATTAAAGATGCAAAAGGTGTTGTTCCTGCAGATGCAAAATTTGTTATTTGGACAACGACACCATGGACAATTCCTGCAAACTTAGGAATTTCAGTAAATCCGGAATTCACATATGCTGTAGTAGAAGCAAATGGTGGCAAATATATCGTAGCGAAAGATTTATTAGATAAATTAGCTTCTACGTTTGGTTGGGAAGATGTGCAAATCGTTCAGGAAGTAAAAGGCGCAGAGCTTGAAATGATCGTAGCGGAGCATCCAATTTATAAACGCGATTCATTAGTAATGGTTGGTGAGCACGTTACGGCTGAAGCGGGTACTGGATGTGTACACACAGCACCAGGTCATGGTGAAGATGACTATCAAGTTGGTAAACAATACGGCTTGGATATTTTATCACCAGTCGATAACGGCGGTTGCTACACGGACGAAGCACCTGGCTTTGAAGGATTATTCTATGAAAAAGCTAATCCAATTGTAATTGAAAAATTAAAAGAAGAAGGCGCGTTATTGAGTGTTTCTAAATTCCAACACTCTTACCCACATGACTGGCGTACAAAAAAACCAGTAATTTATCGTGCAACACCACAATGGTTCGCATCTGTAGAAATGTTCCGTAATGAGTTATTAGATGCGGTTTCTGCAACTGAGTTTACACCTGCATGGGGTGAGACACGTCTTTACAATATGATTCGTGACCGTGGTGACTGGGTAATTTCCCGCCAACGTGCATGGGGTGTACCGATTCCAATCTTCTACGCAGAAAATGGCGAGCCGATCATTACTCCAGAAACTATTGCTCATATTTCAAAATTATTCCGTGGGCATGGTTCAAATATTTGGTTCCAGCGTGAGGCGAAAGAATTATTACCGGAAGGCTTTACGCATGAAGGTAGCCCGAACGGTAAATTTACAAAAGAAAATGACATTATGGACGTATGGTTCGACTCAGGCTCATCTCACCAAGGTGTACTTGCAGAGCGTGGTATGAAATATCCAGCTGACCTTTATCTAGAAGGTTCCGACCAACACCGTGGCTGGTTCAACTCTTCTCTAATTACATCTGTAGCTATTAATGGTCATGCACCATATAAAGGTCTATTAACTCATGGTTTCGTATTAGATGGAGAAGGACGTAAAATGTCAAAATCACTTGGCAACACGATTGACCCAATCAAAGTGATGAATCAATATGGTGCCGATATTATTCGTATGTGGGTAGCATCAGTTGATTATACAGGGGACGTTCGTATTTCAATGGATATGTTGAAGCAAGTTTCTGAAACATACCGAAAAGTGCGTAATACCCTGCGCTTCTTACACGGAAATGTGACAGACTTTAACGAAACGACTGACCGGGTAGCATATGAAGATTTGCGTGAGATGGATCAGTACATGTATATGCGATTACAAGATGTGATCAAAACAATTCGAGCTGCATATGACCGTTATGACTTCTCGACAGTATATACAACTGTGAATAACTTTGTAGCAATCGAGCTTTCTTCTTTCTATTTGGATATTGCAAAAGATGTTGTATATATCGAAGGGAAAGATAATAATTACCGTCGTGCAATGCAAACAGTGATGTATGATACGTTAATGGCGTTAGTAAAATTATTAACTCCAATTATTCCACATACTACTGAAGAATTGTGGAGCTATATTGAATTTGAAGGCAAGCCACAATCTGTACAATTAACAGACTTCCCTGAAGCGGTAGAGAAAGAAAACTTTGCCGAATTACGTGCAAAGTGGTCGAAAGTTATTGCAGTAAGAAATGAAGTATTAAAGGCGCTAGAAGAAGCGCGTAATGCAAAAACAATCGGTAAATCATTAGAAGCAAAAATTTCAGTTTATGCAGACAGTGAAACAATCGAATTGTTAAATGATGCAAATATCGACTTTGCACAGCTTTCTATCGTTTCTCAATTCTTTATCGCCGGCAGTAAAGAAAATGCACCGGAAGAAGCTTTAGTACTAGAGAAAACAGCTTTAGTAGTAGAAAAAGCGGACGGTGAAAAGTGTGAGCGCTGCTGGACAATTTCAGAAACAGTCGGGACGAGCGAATTACATGCGACTTTATGTAAACGCTGTGCGGATGTTGTAGAAAACTATTACGTATAAAAAATTCAGAACGCTGTTGCCGAATAGGTAATGGCGTTCTTTATAGCTTTTTGTTTTCTGAAAAATAAAAAAATTAGGAGAGATATAGCTTTGGAACAAGTAGAACAAAAGCAGCTTACACCTGATACATTTATACAGGGTGTAAAAGATTGTATCCCAACTTTACTCGGCTATATAAGCATCGGTGTAGCATTTGGAGTTGTTGGAATTGCATCCGGAATTTCTGTACTTGAAGTGTTTTTACTGTCGATGCTTGTTTATGCAGGATCAGCTCAGTTTATATTCTGTGGACTCTATTTAGCGGGTGCACCTGTTACTGCTGTCATCATCACTATTTTCATCGTAAATTTACGTCATTTACTTATGTCTTTAACGATTGCTCCTTATTTTACTAAGTATTCAACATTGCGCAACATAGGCTTTGGTACGTTACTAACCGATGAGACGTTCGGCGTATCCGTTGTCGCTGCTGGGAAAGAAGGACGTCTTGGCGGGAAATGGATGGATGGTCTTAATATTACAGCGTATACGACTTGGATTGCGGCGTGTACAATAGGTGGAGTCATCGGTCAATGGCTACCGAATCCTGAAAAATGGGGGCTGGACTATGCGTTAGTGGCAATGTTTGTCGCATTGCTTGTTCTAACACTCGCGAGTATCCCAAAAGAAAAATTAATGCATTACATAAAGCTGATTCTCATTATGGTCTTCAGCATGTACGGAATGCTCTACTTTATGCCGGGACATTTAGCCGTCCTATTATCGACTGTTGTAGTAGCAACGATTGGGGTGGCATTGGAAAAATGACAACTTCTATAGCAATGGTATTATTAATTTTAGGCTGTGCCCTTGTAACATGGATCCCTAGAATATTGCCGTTTATATTAGTGAAAAATATGAAATTGCCAAAAATTGTCCTGCGCTGGCTTGCATACATACCCGTTTGTATATTATCAGCATTGGTAATTGAAGGTTTTTTCAAAAAAGATTCTACTATTGTAACGGTACAATGGATAAATATACTTGTGTTTATCCCGACATTACTTGTCGCATTACTTTCAAAAAGTTTATCGAAAACAGTGATTGCCGGAGTCGTGACAATGGCCGGATTTCGATTTTTTTTCAGTTAAAGTGAAAAGCTGATATTTTGTAATCCTAAACATAATTGCATCAAAAATTACACTTCTATATTAATAAGGCTATCCATAAAAATTGAACTATAGGATAGCCTTTTTTTTACAGTATCCTTTTGTATTCCATCACATCAACTTTGTTCATTTACTTATGCTAACTGTTCGGCTACTTGTACAAAGCTTATTTGTGAGAAAATGATGATTCTAGTTCTAGATTCTCTTTCATAATGTTCTGTTGATTCAGTTAGTATTAAAAAATCCGTATTTACCGATTCTAATGTTCCAGTAATTAGTTCTTCACCTACTGCAACGGTTATTTCCCTATTCAAATATTCTCCAAGCTGTAAAAATAATTTTGTATTCAATCCAATCACCCCCTATTTTAATAAGCTATATTTTGAATACTCCCTAATGGAATATACAGTAAACTAGAATTTGACCTTAGCGTGATATAGTCAGGTTTAACTTCTATTAACGTCCCAGAAACTTTTGAATATTCCGTTGTAACTTCTAAAGTTGAATCTTTTAAAGAATTAAGAACTGCACGAAGCTGCTGCATACTAATCCCCCTTCTATAATGGAATCTTAAAGTATATGTTTGTAATAAAAAGTTACTTAGGTATATATTCTAACTTTTGTTATTTTAATAAAAATTGAGTATTGCGCACAAAGTATATGAAATAAAATTCATATCATACCTGTGAGGTGATCATTATGAAGGATAGACAAGATGGATTAGTAAGTGTTGTTATTCCGTGCTATAATGCTGGCCCATATATAGTAGATTGCCTAAATTCACTACAAGCCCAGTCATACGAAAAAATGGAAGTAATACTCGTGAACGATGCCTCGACTGATCAAACGCAAAATATAGTAGAAAAGTGGATAGAAGAATCAAATCCAACTTTCCCAATAATCGTATGTAATCTTCCTAAAAATACAGGGTTTGCAGGAGCTCTGACAATCGGATATTTTATGAGTTCAGGTGAGTATATTGCGGTTAATGATGCGGATGATATTTCACATCCATTTCGTTTTGAAAAACAAGTAGACTTTTTAGAAAAAAATCAAGAGTATGATTTAATCGGAACAAATTATCAGGTGTTTACTGATATCAATTTAAAAGAAAATGGGCAAACGGCAAATTGGTTAGTATATGGGGATGATATTCGGAAGATTTATGCAGAAGGTGGTCACTGTATCTGTCATGGAACCATCTTGTTCCGTGGAAAGGTTTTTGACATGCTTGGCGGTCCGACTCGAAGAATTCTTGGTGCAGAAGACTATGAATTTATCGTGAAATTTTTAAATGCGAATTTAATGGTTGAAAATTTAAATGAGGTCTTATATTACTATCGGCAACATGATCAACAACGATCTAAAACATTTTATGGCGGTGATAATATTGGATAGGGTAAGAATTTTACTTGTAATTGATGCATTATATATTGGAGGAACTGAAACACATGTATTAGGTTTAGCAAAAGAATTAATTAAAAATAATATTTTTGTTGCTATTGCAGCTCAAAAAAATGGAAGTTTAGTTAATTCCTTCGAAGAGTTGCAATGTCCTATTTATCATATAGATTTCCCAAAAACGATTTCCCTTTCAAAAAATCATGAATTAGAGTTAGTTCAAAAAATAGAACAGATCATAGACTTCGAAAATATTTCTCATATTCATATTCATCAGACACCATCAGGTTATTTAGCTGGGCAGGCAGCAAATAATAAAGGTATTGCTACAGTCTTAACCATACATGGAACCTATTATCCAAACCATGAAATAGAGGAACTTTTTAAATTAGCCGATGCAGTGATCTGTGTTAGTCCTCCCTTATGTAATTATGCAAAGACATTTAATATAGAAAATCCTTACTTAGTACCAAACGGAATTGATTTAGAAGATTATCCAGGAAATTCCTCTTCTGAAGAGATTAGAAATGATTTAAAAATACCTAAAGACTCTATTGTCCTTCTGTACGCAAGTAGAATTGCATGGGCAAAGGCTCATGTTTGTAGTATCTTTTTACGAGCCTGTAAAGATTTGAAATTGAATTTATTTCCTAATCTTCATGTAATTATTGTAGGAGGTGGCGATAAATTAGATGACATTAAATTCTTATCCCGAAAGATTGAAGAAACATGTAATGACACGTTCATTCACGTCGTAGGTGAACAAAAAAATTTGAATGCTTTTTATGGAGCTGCTGATTGTATAGTCGGAACAGGACGCGTGGCTTTAGAAGCAATGGCATCGGAAAAACAAATTATTGCGATTGGAAACCATGGCTATTTTGGGATTGTGAATAATGACAATCTAGAAGAAGCATGGAACCATTACTTTGGAGACCATGGATCAATAGTGCCTTGTAGCAGACACATAGTAAGAGACGATTTAACAAAATTATTGACGGATCAAGAACAGCTCAAGCTAAATGGAAAGAAATCTAGAGAGATTATCAAAGAGAAATTTAACATTCAGACAGTCACACAAGAAATTTTGAAAATCTACTCTGAAACTAAAAAAGATGACATTTCAAAGTGAAAAAATTATTTTATATCGGATGGATTGGATTAATTGTTTATCTCCGGTCCATCGATTACATAATAATGGCTCGATTCCTAAATCAGTGGAATTGAGCCATTTTCGTAAATTTTAGAATTCATAAACCTTTGCTGTATCAATTTCCTTTCCCTAAAAATTTAGTACATAAGATTAGCCCAATTTGCCCCAAATACAAACATTAATATATATTTTATTGCAAAGTTGAAGCTAATAATATAAATAGAAAACCTTGATATTATAAGGCTTTGAGCTTGTGTTTTTGTAGCTTGTTGCATTGTCTATATGATAAGATAGGAAAGATATATCGTAAACGGAGGATTTGCTGTGTATAAATATTACGGAATAGCTATAGTTGCAGTCATTTTAGATCAATGGACAAAATGGCTAGTCGTTAAAAATATGGAATTAAGTGAACGCATCAGTGTTTGGGATCCTTGGTTTGGCATCTTATCGCATCGTAATCGAGGTGCTGCTTGGGGCATGCTGGAAGGACAAATGTGGTTGTTCACAATCGTAACAGTTGCTGTCATTATCGCCATTATTTATTTTAATCATACAGAAGCAAAGGGTAAGCCACTTTATCATATTAGTTTAATGCTACTTTTAGGTGGTGCGGTTGGAAACTTTATTGACCGTTTATTCCGTGGAGAAGTTGTTGATTTTGTCGATGTTTATATACCGGTAGTCAATTATCACTTCCCAATCTTCAATATAGCTGATGCAGCATTGACAATTGCTGTAGTCATGCTCTTTATTACGATCATTCTAGAAGAAAAAAAGGATAAGAAAAAGGTGAAATAATGGCAGTAGTCACATTAACGATAGAGGAACTAGCTGGAGAACGTATTGATAAGGCACTTTCACAAATGGAAGAATCATGGTCACGTTCACAAATTGGCAATTGGCTTGAAGAAGAGCGCATTTTAGTAAATGGCGTGAAAGTAAAAGCAAAATACAAAGTAAGACAAGGGGACGTCATTGAAGTAGATGTTCCTGAAGTGGAAGATTTAGAAATCGTCCCAGAAGATTTAAATTTAGAGATTATTTATGAAGATGCAGATGTATTAGTTGTAAACAAACCACGTGGCATGGTAGTACACCCAGCACCTGGACATGCTTCAGGCACTTTAGTAAACGGTTTAATGCATCATTGCAAAGACTTATCAGGCATTAACGGTGTCGCACGTCCTGGAATTGTGCACCGAATTGATAAAGATACATCGGGTTTATTAATGGTTGCAAAAAATGACGTTGCCCATGAAGGATTAGTAAATCAATTGGTCGATAAATCGGTAACGCGTAAATATACAGCTCTTGTACATGGTCACATTGCTCATGAAAAAGGGACAATTGATGCTCCAATCGGGCGTGATCAAAAAGATCGCCAAAAGCAAGCAGTTGTAGATAAAGGCAAACATGCAGTGACACACTTCCAAGTAATGGAGCGTTTTGGTGAGTTTACTTTAGTAGAATGTCGCTTGGAGACGGGAAGAACACATCAAATCCGTGTGCACATGAATTATATCGGATACCCATTGGCAGGCGATCCAAAATACGGTCCAAAGAAAACAATCGATTTTGGCGGGCAAGTATTACATGCAGGTGTATTAGGATTCATCCATCCAGTAACAAAAGAATATTTAGAGTTCGAGTCCCCAATACCGGAAGACTTCAAACAATTAATAGAAGAATTACGCGGGTAATTTATTTCCTATAAGAGCAACCGAATCCTTTAGAGGGTTCGGTTTTTTTGTGTTTTTTAGGTGATTCTTCACCATAAGTTGGAATGACAAAATTGAAAAAATAAAAATTTCTACTGAAGTTCGATCTGCTACGCTACGAGGGAAACGCGTTGAAGCGAGTGTTTTTGAAGCTCGTGTCCGTTGTAATCCTTTCCGGCTGCTTGGCTCCAAAGCTTTTGTAGATTGAATTGCATAACGAGATAAATAGAAGAATGAATTTCCATTATTTTTAAAATAACATAAAAAATAGTGAAAATAAGGGGAGAAATTTCCGTTATTGACCTAAAAAACATGAAATTTCAAAATTTTATTTAAAATAACGGTAAAACGTTCCCTTATTTAACCTAAAAATGAACAATTAATTCAAATAACGGTAAAATATTCCCTTATTTTAGGGGGGAATGAAAAACTTGGTTTTTTGATGGTAAAATAATACAATATATACCATATTATTGATCATGCTGAGAAGTTAAAACATTGAAAACAATTATTTTTATAAATCCAAACTCTTACATATTGGAAATCGTTAATAATCTAGAGAAAGGGGTTGTATTCTTGTTAACTATTCATGATTTAAAAGAAATAATGAATCACTATACAGAACCGTTAATCCGTTTAGCTTATTACTACGTAAAGGATCGCCAAGCAGCCGAGGACATTGTACAGGAAGTATTTATAAAAATATATCATGCTCAATATAAATATGAAGAACGTGGGGAACTAAAAGCTTTTTTATATAAAGTAACCGCCAATAAAAGTAAAGATTACTTGAAAAGTTGGACTTATAAAAAAGTACAGCTGCAAAATAAAATCTTTCCTTCGACGAGTAGAATAGAATCAGATGAAATGGTTAGAAAAGATGAGCAAACAATCGTTGGTGAGGCAATCCTTAGATTGCCGTTAAAACATAGAGAAGTTCTTATCTATTATTATTTTAATGAAATGAAAATTAGTGAGATAGCCCAGTTATTATTTACTCCAGAAAGTACAATTAAAACGCGATTAAGAAGAGGAAAAGAACTATTAAAGGATGGATTGAAAGACATAGAATGGGAGGTGCTGCTAAATGGATAACTATACACCTAATGAGATAAAAGATTTAAAAATAATTAAACAACGTGTTATGCAAAATGTAGTGCATGAAATCGAGAATAAATCACCAAAACCAAAATATAAATGGCGTTTTATAATAATTAGTGCAGTTTTTACATTATGTGTGATGTTCTTTATGTTAAACCAAATAATGAATGATAATCAGCATTCAGCTAATGTTCCACAATTTGACTTTACTCAACTAGAATTTTATGAAGAACAAGGCTTATTTTTTATTAATGGATTCACTTTAGGCGACTCAAAATCAAAAGTAATAGAACGCTTAGGAGAAAAGGAGTCAACAAAAATTCAAGTAGCAGAACTATTTGCGGATAATGAAATAACAGAAATTCAAGAGGACGGCAATGGTGCTGATTTTATATTAGATTATAAGGGAGAGGCCAGATTTTATTTTTATGATGAGAAGTTATTTTTAATGTTACTTCTGAATACAAATGAAGAACAGTTGGAAAAAATATATAATGCATACAATGGAATGAAATTTACGGCTTATGGAGACCATTACCTTTATTCAAGTGAAACTTCTCATATAATAAAAGCTGAGACAACTCCTATGGGGAATTTGTATTTATATTTATCAATTGCCGAACCAGAACAACTAATGGAGAATGAAGGGTATATAAAATTGATAGAAAGTACAGATTAGCTTTATATATACTTCAAGATAATAGGTTATGTAGTTTTGATTTAAAATAACAGATAATTACGATTATTTAAACATTATTTTCAGTTGTCTGACCTTCAGAATGTTTATTGACTTCTAAATTGATGAGGCATATACTGACTACAGTGAGCTACAGACCTTGACGAGAGCAAGCAAGTAGACGCTACTAATCAGAATATTGTTCACCTTTAATGGCAGTCCAGAGAGGCTGAGAAGGGATAATGTAAGCATTACGGAACTTTTGTGCGCAAAAATACCCGTATGCAGTTTTTTCAACATGACCTTTTCAAACCCTCTAGAACTTCTAGAGGGTTTTTTGTTTGAGATGAAGACATTGAACATCCCCGTGAACATTACTAAAAAATGAAAGGAGAATGAACATGGAACATATTTCAGTGTTACTGGATGGCCCATCGATGAACCGTGCAATTACAAGGATTGCACACGAAATTATTGAACGTAATAAAGGTATTGATGAAGTAATTCTAGTAGGAATTAAAACGCGCGGTGCCTATTTAGCCAAACGTCTTGCAGAAAGAATTGAAACAATTGAAGGGAAAGCGATCCGAACAGGGGAGCTGGATATTACATTGTACCGCGATGATTTATCCACAAAGCAAGTGGATGATCAGGCTCAAGTACAGCAAGTAGATATTGAATATCAAGTAAGCGACCAAAAAATTGTTCTTATTGATGATGTTCTTTATACAGGAAGGACAGTACGGGCGGCTTTGGATGCTGTCATGGATTTAGGAAGACCTGCGCAAATTCAGTTAGCAGTTTTAGTGGATCGTGGTCATAGGGAACTTCCTATCAGAGCAGACTATGTAGGGAAAAATATCCCGACATCTAGTGCAGAGCGTATACTAGTGAATTTAGAAGAAACAGATGGACAAGATATTATCACGATTCATAAAGTAGATTAATTAGAGCGTACAGGGAGAGAAAATAATGTCAAAAGCAGTATTAGATATTCATGAGAAACCAAGAGCCGGTCAACTTATAACGTTCAGCTTCCAGCACATGTTTGCCATGTTCGGATCAACAATTTTAGTGCCGAAATTAGTTGGGTTAAGCCCTGCAATTGCACTTTTAACAAGCGGGATTGCCACAATTATTTTCCTGCTCGTAACGCAATTTAAAGTGCCAGCTTACTTAGGCTCTTCCTTTGCTTTTATCTCACCAATTCTTTTAGTAACAGGATTTGGTCAAGCAGGTGTGGAGGTGAATCCGGGAAATGCCATGATCGGAGCAATGGCGGTCGGGGTAGTATACGGAATTGTATCTTTATTAATTTGGAAAACAGGTTATAAGTGGCTAATGAATATATTACCACCAATCGTTGTAGCACCGGTTATTATCGTTATTGGATTAGGACTTTCAGGTGTAGCAGTCGATATGGCGATGAACGTGGATGGGGAATACAATGGACTTCACTTCTCGGCAGCATTGGTAACATTAGCAGCAGCTATTATTTTCAACGTATTCTTTAAAAATATTTTAAGTGCAATGCCAATTTTACTTGGAATCGTAGTGGGTTATATTTACTCAGTAATTGTTGGTATCGTTGACTTTACAGCAGTGCAAAATGCGAATTTTTTGGCAATGCCGGACTTCCTGATTCCAGGCGTTGATTATGAATTCAAAGTTACAAGTGCTATTTTAATCGGTATGGTACCAGTTGTTATTGTAACGATTTCAGAACATATCGGTCACCAGTTAGTATTAGGAAAAGTTGTAAACCGTAACTATGTTAAAGATCCAGGCTTACATCGCTCCCTTTTAGGAGATGGACTAGGAACATTTGCATCAGCGTTAATCGGGGGACCTCCAAAAACAACGTACGGCGAAAATATTGGTGTACTTGCGATCACACGTGTTTACTCGGTTTACGTTATTTTAGGTGCAGCGATAGTCGCAATTATCGTGTCATTCTCAGGGCAGTTAATGGCTTTAATAGAAACAATTCCAACAGCAGTGCTTGGCGGGATTTCAATTTTACTGTTCGGTATCATTGCAGCAAGCGGTTTACGTATGTTTGTGGAGAACAACATAGACTTTGGAAACAACCGTAATATGGTAATTGCCTCTGTCATTTTAGTAGTAGGAATCGGCGGAGCGGCAATGCGATTCACAGAAAGCTTTGCAATTGAAGGTATGGCGTTAGCGTCGATTATCGGTGTTGTTTTAAATCTAGTATTACCTGGTCGTGAAATAGTTGAAAAAGATATATATGAAATAGAAGAATAAGCAATACCTTTTAAAGATTTGTCCAGAGAGGCAGCGAAGGGTATGACATGCAAGGTTCATTAACAGAATGATACCTTAGTTTGTTACACCCTTTAAGCCTCGCTAACTATGATAGCGAGGCTTATTTATGAACAGTGTATGCATATTTAAACAATCAGTAGATTAAATATACATAATGTAATAAAATAAAATTACGCTATCAGTTATGCTGACATGTAAATGATAGTAGCGGAGGGCGCGGGCATGAAAAATTTATTATCAATGGATCATTTATCGAATGAAGAAATAATGTCTATTTTAGAACGAGCACAAAGTTTCGAAAATGGAAAAGAACCGATTCTAAAGCGCGCTTACAATGTAGCAAATATATTTTTTGAACCTAGCACTCGGACAAAAACAAGCTTTGAAATGGCAGAACGCCGTCTAGGTTGTACGGTAATACCCTTTGATGCAGAATTTTCGAGCACTACAAAAGGGGAAACCCTGTACGATACTGTCAGAACATTGGAAATGATCGGAATCGATGCAGTCGTAATCCGGGATAAGGAAGATGAATATTACAACGAGCTTTTAGAAGGAATCGGGTGCGCGGTTATTAATGCAGGTGATGGTGCTGGTCAACATCCTTCCCAATGTTTACTCGATCTTTATACCATTCGAAAAGAGTTTGGTGAATTTGAAGGCTTAAATATAACAATTGTCGGTGATATATCACATAGTCGCGTAGCAAAGTCGAATGCGACAGCACTACAACGTTTAGGGGCAAATGTCCGATTTTTATGTCCCCCTGCCTGGGCGGGGGATTTTGAAGCAGCACATAGCTGGGATGAAGTGCTCGAAGATAGCGATGTCATTATGCTATTACGAATTCAACACGAACGGCATTCAGTAAGTAAAAATTTCTCAAAAGAGAGCTACCATGAAGAATATGGTTTAACGGTTGAAAGAGAAATACGGATGAAAGAAAATGCGATTATTATGCACCCGGCCCCGGTTAACCGTGATGTAGAGATTGCTGATGCTCTTGTAGAATGCGAACGTTCCCGAATTTTTCAACAAGTACGAAACGGTGTTTACACACGAATGGCTATTTTAGAAACGATTTTGAAAGGGAGAGAATAAGATGACAACAGTAATACAGGACGTAAACTTGCTAAATGAAAAAGGAGAATTAGTAATTTCTACTATTGTAATAGAAAATGGCAAAATCTCTTCAATTAATGGGGACATTCCATCTAATGCCGCAATTATAGACGGAAAAGGTCTTTTCGCATCACCAGGTTTTGTAGACGTACATACACATTTACGCGAGCCAGGATTTGAACATAAAGAAACGATTGCAACAGGATCAGCTTCAGCTGCAAAGGGCGGCTTTACAACGATCTGTGCCATGCCAAATACAAAACCTGTACCAGATTCTGTAGAAAATATGCAGCTGATTAATAATTTAATTAAAGACAGTGCAATCATTCGCGTATTACCATATGGATCACTAACAAAGGATATATCAGGGGAAGTCCGAACTGACATGGAAGAGTTAAAAGCACATGGTGCAGTAGCATTCTCTGATGATGGGGTTGGTATTCAGTTGGCTTCTACAATGTATGAGCAAATGCAGCAAGCAGCAAAACTTGATGCCGTAGTCGTTGCACACTGTGAAGATAACTCGCTTATTTACGATGGTGTTATGCACGAAGGAAAACGAAATAAAGAACTAGGCTTACCGGGGATTCCGTCAATTTGTGAATCTGTTCAAATTGCACGTGATGTACTGCTAGCTGAAGCTGCAGGTGCACGCTACCATGTATGCCATGTATCAACGAAAGAATCTGTACGTGCAGTAAGAGACGCCAAAGCAGCAGGAATTAAAGTGACAGCGGAAGTTTGTCCGCACCACCTATTATTAGAAGAAATGGACATTCCATCAGACGATGCCAACTGGAAGATGAACCCACCATTACGTGCTGCAGACGATAAAGATTCACTGTATGCAGCATTACTTGACGGAACGATTAATTGTATCGCAACAGACCATGCCCCACATACAGTAGAAGAAAAATGCTGTGGCATGGTTGGTGCACCATTCGGAATTGTCGGTTTTGAAACAGCATTCCCATTACTATATACAAACTTTGTAGCAACGGGAAAATGGACATTAAAACAATTAGTAGATTGGATGAGTGTGAAGGCGGCTCAAATTTTTGATCTTCCATACGGAACATTGGAGGTAGGAGCTTCAGCGGATATCGTACTAATCGATTTAGAAAAAGAGCAGACGATTGATGCAGAAGGTTTTGTATCAAAAGGACGCAACACGCCATTTAATGGATGGGCCGCAAAAGGCTGGCCGGTAGTAACAATTTTTGAAGGCAATATTGTATATCAGGAGGCAGAATAATGAAGAAACGTTTATTAATTTTAGAAGACGGTACTGTATTTACAGGTACGGCATTCGGTAGTGATAAAGCAAGTCAGGGAGAAGTTGTATTTACAACAGGGATGACGGGCTACCAAGAAACATTATCTGACCCTTCATTTTATGGTCAAATCGTTACATTAACGTATCCTTTAATCGGAAATTACGGCATTAACCGTGATGACTTTGAATCCATTACACCAGCTATTAGAGGATTTGTAGTACGTGAATTGGCGGATTACCCATCAAATTGGCGATCGGATATGTCGTTGGATGCGTATTTAACAGCGCAGGACATCCCTGGGATTGAAGGAATAGATACACGTAAATTAACACGGATTATTCGTGCAAAAGGTGCGGTGCGTGCCATTTTAACTGAAGCAGATGCTGAAGTAAATGTAGAAGAAACAGTTGCACAACTTCAGGAAACACCATTTATTACACACCATGTTCGTGAAGTGTCGCCTAAAGCAGCATATCCATCACCAGGTCGTGGTAAACGAGTTGTTTTATTGGATTTTGGTATGAAACATGGGATATTACGCGAGTTAAACAAACGTGATTGCGACGTACTCGTTGTTCCTTATAACACAACAGCTGAACAAATTTTAGCATTGCATCCAGACGGTATTATGCTATCAAACGGACCAGGTAATCCGGAAGACGTATCAGAAGGTATTGAAACAATTAAAGGTCTAATCGGAAAAGTGCCAATCTTCGGTATTTGTCTAGGTCACCAACTATTCTCATTAGCATGTGGCGCGCGAAGCTTTAAGTTGCCATTTGGTCACCGAGGGGGCAACCATCCAGTAAAAGATTTACGAACAGGTCGTACCGATTTAACGAGCCAAAACCATGGCTATGCAATTGATATCGATTCATTAAAAGATACAGATTTAGAATTAACACATATCGCATTAAATGATGGTACTTGTGAAGGAGTACGTCATAAAAAATATCCAATCTTCACTGTGCAATACCATCCGGAAGCTTCACCAGGTCCGGAAGACTCGAATCACTTATTTGATGAATTTATTGAAATGATGGAAATAGAAGCAGCAAAGGAGAACCAACATGCCTAAACGTACAGACATAAATACAATTTTAGTAATCGGATCAGGTCCCATTGTTATCGGACAAGCAGCAGAATTTGACTATGCAGGAACACAAGCTTGTCTTTCATTAAGAGAAGAGGGCTATAAAGTAATTTTAATTAACTCAAACCCAGCGACAATTATGACGGATACAGAAATTGCAGATAAAGTGTACATCGAGCCAATATCTTTAGAATTCGTATCCCGTATTTTACGTAAAGAGCGTCCAGATGCAATCCTTTCTACTTTAGGTGGTCAAACAGGTTTAAATATGGCGATTGAGCTTGATGAGTCGGGTATTTTAGATGAGTTAGGAATCGAGATTTTAGGGACAAAATTAGATGCCATTCATAAAGCTGAAGACCGCGATCTTTTCCGTAATTTAATGTATGAGCTAGGAGCACCTGTTCCAGAATCAGATATCATCCACAATATGGAAGAAGCGAAAGCCTTCGTTGCAAAAATTGGATACCCGGTAATTGTGCGTCCAGCATTCACGCTTGGTGGTACGGGCGGGGGAATATGTCATAATGACCAGGATTTACAGGAGATTGTAACTTCAGGTTTGAAATATTCTCCAGTTACACAATGCTTACTTGAAAAATCGATTGCAGGATTTAAGGAAATTGAATATGAAGTAATGCGTGATGCTGCAGATAATGCAATCGTTGTTTGTAATATGGAAAACTTCGACCCAGTAGGTATTCATACTGGAGATTCAATCGTAGTAGCCCCGACACAAACATTATCGGATCGCGAAAACCAAATGCTGCGCAATATTTCACTGAAAATTATTCGTGCATTAAAAATTGAAGGTGGCTGTAACGTACAATTAGCGTTAGACCCATATTCATTCCAATACTATGTAATTGAAGTAAACCCGCGTGTATCTCGTTCATCGGCATTAGCTTCAAAAGCAACAGGCTATCCGATTGCGAAATTAGCTGCAAAAATTGCAGTAGGTCTTACTTTGGATGAAATTAAAAACCCGGTAACTGGTTCAACATTTGCATGTTTCGAGCCGGCACTTGATTATATCGTAGCTAAAATTCCCCGTTGGCCATTTGATAAGTTCGAGTCTGCAAAACGTAACTTAGGTACTCAAATGAAGGCAACAGGTGAAGTAATGGCACTTGGTCGTACATTTGAAGAAGCATTATTAAAAGCAGTACGTTCATTGGAAACAGGTCATGTACACATTGAGATGAAAAACGCTGAAGAGTTATCGGATTCTTGGATTGAAAAGCGTATTAAAAAAGCTGGGGACGAGCGCTTATTCTTCATTGGAGAAGCGATTCGCCGCGGTGTATCTGTGGAAAAAATTCATGAGTGGTCTGCCATCGACTTATTCTTCTTGACAAAATTGAAGAAAATTGTCGATATGGAAAATACACTTGTCGAAAATAAAATGAATAAAGAAGTATTACGCACAGCAAAACGTTTAGGCTTTGCAGATAAGAAAATTGCCCAGCTATGGGAGATGAAAGAGCAAGAGGTGTATGCATTCCGTAAAGAGCAGGGCATTATCCCAGTATATAAAATGGTGGATACTTGTGCGGCCGAATTCGAATCGAACACACCGTACTTCTACGGCACATACGAGGAAGAAAATGAATCAATCCGTACAGACAAACCATCTGTGGTAGTACTTGGTTCAGGCCCGATTCGTATCGGTCAAGGGGTAGAGTTTGACTATGCAACAGTTCACTCGGTATGGGCAATTCAAGAAGCAGGCTACGAAGCGATTATCATCAATTCAAACCCTGAAACGGTATCAACAGACTTCTCGATTTCGGATAAATTATACTTTGAGCCATTAACAATCGAAGACGTTATGCATATTATCGATTTAGAGCAGCCAATTGGCGTTGTTGTACAGTTCGGTGGTCAAACGGCAATCAACTTAGCTGACAAGTTGGAAGCGAACGGTGTAAAAATTTTAGGTACGACATTGGAAGATATTGACCGTGCTGAAAACCGTAATAAGTTTGAAGCAGCCTTGCAGGAACTTGGTATTCCACAACCTGCTGGGGAAACTGCGGTATCAAAGGAAGAAGCGTTAGTAATCGGTGAAAAATTAGGCTTCCCGGTATTAGTCCGTCCTTCTTATGTCCTTGGTGGACGTGCAATGGAAATTGTCTACAATATGGAAGAACTGGCGCATTATATGGAGCATGCAGTAGAAGCATCTCCAGATCATCCGGTGCTAGTTGACCGTTATTTAACAGGTCAGGAAATTGAAGTTGATGCAATCTGTGACGGAGAAAACGTTTTGATCCCAGGCATAATGGAACACATTGAACGCGCAGGGGTACACTCTGGTGACTCCATTTCAGTTTATCCACCTCAAAAATTAACAGATACACAGAAAGAAACATTAGTAGACTATACAACACGTCTTGCAAAAGGTTTGGGAATTGTTGGGTTAATGAATATCCAATATGTCATGAGTGAAGGGGAGATTTACGTAATCGAAGTAAACCCACGTTCTTCTCGTACAGTACCATTCTTAAGTAAAATCACAAATATCCCAATGGCAAACATTGCAACGAAAGCGATTCTAGGTCAAACAATCGTCGAGCAAGGTTACCCTACAGGATTAGCTTCTGAAAAACGAGGCGTATTCGTGAAAGTTCCGGTGTTCTCGTTTGCAAAATTACGTCGCGTGGATATTACTTTAGGACCTGAAATGAAATCGACAGGTGAAGTAATGGGGAAAGATGCAACTTTCGAAAAAGCATTATACAAAGGCTTTGTAGCGGCAGGTATGGAAATTAAGACACACGGTACAATTCTGTTTACAGTTTCGGATAAAGATAAAGAAGAGGCTGTTAATTTAGCAAAACGCTTTTCAACAGTTGGCTACCGCATTGTAGCGACAGAAGGTACAGCTAAGCTATTTGAAGAAAATGGTGTGAAAACCGATGTCGTTGAAAAAATCGGCGGTAAAGGGAAAACGTTAATTGATATGATTCAAAATGGCGAAGCACAATTAGTTGTTAACACATTAACTAAGGGAAAACAACCAGCACGTGATGGCTTCCGAATTCGCCGTGAGTCAGTGGAAAATGGTGTACCTTGTTTAACATCACTTGATACAGCAGAAGCAATGCTGCGTGTTATTGAATCCATGACATTTACAGCAGAAGAAATGCCGAAAGCGGAGGTAGTACATTAAAATGATTCGTCAAGAGAAAATGACTGTTATTTTGCAGAAGCAAATTGCCACGAATATTTTCGAATTGACACTACAAGGACAACTGGTTCAGGACATGACTCCTGGCCAGTTTGTTCATGTAAAGGTGTCGGATACATTCGAACCGTTGCTGCGTAGACCGATTAGTATCGCAAATGTAAATAAAGAAAAAAACCAATTTACAATGATTTATCGTGCAGAAGGCCGCGGAACAAAATTCCTTGCAACAAACCGTGAAGGACAAATAGTGGATGTATTAGGGCCTCTTGGAAATGGCTTCCCTGTTGAAGCAGCGGAACCTGGTCAAACAGCGCTTTTAGTCGGCGGAGGTATTGGTGTACCACCACTACACGAATTATCTAAGCAACTAAATGCGCGCGGTGTGAAAACAATCCATGTTTTAGGTTTCCAATCGGAAGATGTGTGCTTCTATGAGGAGCAATTTAAGGTTTTAGGCGACACTTACTTTGCAACTGTAGATGGAACGAAAGGAACGAAAGGTTTTGTCACAACTGTATTCGACCAAGTGAAACCTGAATTTGACGTATTTTACTCTTGCGGTCCGTTACCGATGTTGCGTGCATTGGAAGCCTACTATCCGGAAAAAGAGGGCTATTTATCTTTTGAAGAGCGTATGGGCTGCGGTATCGGGGCGTGCTTTGCCTGTGTATGTGATACAACTGAAAACTACGAAAAAGATTATGTTAAAGTGTGCTCTGACGGGCCAGTATTCCCGAAAGGAGTTGTGGCATTATGAGCCGATTAAATTTACAACTTCCAGGATTAGAACTAAAAAACCCAATTATGCCTGCTTCAGGTTGCTTCGGCTTCGGGCGCGAATATGCAAAGCTTTATGACCTATCACTTCTTGGTGCAATCATGATTAAAGCAACAACTGTAGAAACACGTAAAGGGAATCCAACGCCACGTGTGGCAGAAACTTCTGCTGGGATGTTAAATGCGATTGGATTGCAAAACCCAGGTATTGAAAAAGTTATGGGGGAAGAACTTAAGTTTTTAGAAGACTATGATGTACCGATTATTGCAAATGTTGCGGGTACGGAAGTTGCAGACTATGTAGAAGTCGCAGAACGTATATCGAAAGCATCTAATGTAAAAGCCTTGGAATTAAATATCTCATGCCCGAACGTAAAATGCGGGGGGATCCAATTTGGAACAGACCCTAGTACTGCTCAACAATTAACTGCTGCTGTTAAGGCTGTTTCAAGCGTACCGGTTTATGTAAAATTATCGCCAAATGTAACGAATATTGTCGACATCGCAAAAGCTGTTGAGGCAGGCGGAGCAGATGGCATTACAATGATTAATACACTTGTGGGTATGCGTTTGGATGAGCGAACAGGCAAACCAGTCATCGCTAATGGAACAGGTGGATTATCCGGTCCAGCTATTAAACCAGTTGCTATTCGTATGGTATATGATGTTTATAAAGCGGTAAATATTCCGATTATCGGTATGGGTGGTATAACATGCGCGCAAGATGTCATTGATTTTATGTCTGCAGGTGCATCAGCCGTTGCAGTTGGTACTGCAAACTTTGTCGATCACTTCGTATGCCCTACGATTATTGAAGAATTACCAGGTTTGCTAGATGTATTGCAAGTTGAACATATTTCAGAAATTATCGGAAGGAGCCACAGTTAATATGAATACAAAACCAATTATTGCATTGGATTTTCCGAGTGAAAAGGATGTAATGGGCTTTTTAGCGCAGTTTGAAGAAAAGCTTTTCGTTAAGATTGGAATGGAGCTTTATATGCAGGAAGGTCCTAGCATCGTTCATCGAGTAAAAAGTGAAGGACATGACATCTTTTTGGATTTAAAGCTTCACGACATACCTAATACTGTAAAGTCGGCTATGAAGGGCTTAGCACGACTTGGAGTGGACTTGGTGAATGTTCATGCGGCGGGAGGACGTGCCATGATGGAAGGCGCTTTGGACGGGTTGGAAGCCGGAACAGAAGCAGGGAAAAAACGTGCTGCACTCATTGCAGTGACACAGCTAACATCAACAACAGAACTGCAAATGCAAAATGAACAAAAAACCGGCTTATCGCTTCAAGAGTCAGTTTTACATTATGCTCAGTTAACGAAACAAGCTGGCCTTAACGGGGTAGTATGCTCAGTTCATGAAGCGCACGCAATACGTGAAGCTTGCGGTGAAGATTTTTTACGGGTAACCCCAGGTATTCGTATGCTTGGCGGTGAGGCGCATGACCAAAAACGTATTGCTACACCAGATGGAGCAAAAAAAGATGGTTCATCCCTTATAGTAGTCGGTCGAGCTATAACAGGGGCAGACAATCCTGTCGCTGCCTATAAAAAAGTTTCTAAACTTTGGGAGGAAAACTAATATGTCATTACAAAATAAAATCGCACACGCAATGTTAAAGGTAGGAGCTGTTGAACTGAATCCAACCGATTTATTTACATGGGCTTCTGGTATTAAATCTCCTATATATTGTGATACACGTTTAACAATTTCTGATCCAATTATTCGTAAACAAATTGCTAATGGATTAGCAGAGATTATTAAAGAAGATTTTTCAGACTGTGATGTAGTAGCAGGTACAGCAACAGCAGGTATCCCACACGCTGCATGGGTTGCTGATATTTTGGAATTGCCAATGGTATATGTACGTTCAAAAGCAAAAGAACATGGGCGCGGCAAACAAATTGAAGGGAAATATTCAAAGGGTCAAAAAGTAGTCGTAGTAGAGGATATCATTTCGACGGGTGGCTCAGCGATCACCGCAGTAGAGGCATTGCGAGCGGCGGGCTGTGAAGTTTTAGGTGTTGTCTGTGTATACACTTATAATTTACCTAAAGCAGAGCAAGCATTTGAAGCAGCGGATGTAAAATATACTTCATTAACAAATTTTGATTTTTTAGTTGATGCGGCTAAAGAATCAGGTAATATTCAAGAAAAAGAAATCCCATTCTTGAAAAAATGGCATAAAGACTTAAAAGATGGAAAATTAAAATAAAAAATTATTATAAATTTTCAAAAACGTGTGAAAGTAAAAAAAATTTACTTTACACGTTTTTATTATAGTTATATAATCCAGTTATAAAAATTTTCAGTTTTTTTAAAAGTGAAGTTTAATAGAATGTTAGTGTATTAAACTTTTTTAGTGAATTTGTTAAGTTTGTTTTATGTAAAAAAGATATAAATACAGTCATAAACGCAATTTATTTATAAAAAATTAATGGAAAATTTTAATTTTAAAGAATAGTTTGCTATTGATAATTTCCAAATGTTAAATTAGAATAGTTAGAAAGTTTAATAATTAATATGTAAATTTATTTCTTTATAAATTTGACAAAAAATCAACAAATTATTAACACTTGAAAAATCTGATTATTATAAAAAGTTTTAATCTTTTAAACAAGGGTATATAACCCGTTTGGGAAATTTAAAGCTAGAGTAACAATCGTAGATTTGAGCTAAGTACATATGAAAAACAGTTGGTCAAAAGTATTTCATAAACTATCGGCTACTGAGGAAAATGTACTGTAGTTCTCGAGTAAAGATGCAATTACGCCAGAGCGTACTTGATTATAGGATGAGCTTAGCTGAGTTGAAAGAATGTTTATGAAGAAAGGAGCGATTTTAATGTCTACGAATACGAACGAATTATTAGAAATCCGAAATTTACGTACGAGTTTCCGTATTAAAGATACATACTACCCAGCTGTAGACAATGTTTCATTAACGCTTCGTAAAAATGAAATTTTAGCAATTGTAGGAGAATCAGGTTGTGGGAAGAGTACATTAGCAACTTCAATCGTTGGATTACATAATTCAATTAATACAAAAGTTGAAGGTGAAATACTTTATAACAATCAAAATTTAGTAAATTTAACGGATACTCAATTTAACAAACTGCGAGGCAACGACATTGGATTCATATTCCAAGATCCTTTATCGGCATTAAATCCGTTAATGAGAATTGGAGAGCAAATTGAGGAAGGTTTAGTTTATCACACTAAATTAAACAAAACACAGCGTGAGAATCGTGTATTGGAACTATTGGATCAAGTGGGAATTCCAAACGTTCAACGTGTTGCCAAACAATTCCCTCACCAATTATCAGGTGGTATGCGTCAACGTGTAATGATTGCGATTGCTTTGTCAGGAAAGCCGGCAATTATAATTGCTGACGAACCGACAACGGCACTTGACGTAACAATTCAAGCACAGATTTTGGACTTATTAAAAACACTACAGGATGAAATTCAGTCAGGCATTATTCTGATTACGCATGACTTAGGTGTTGTTGCTGAAGTAGCAGATCGCGTAGCTGTAATGTATGCCGGAGAAGTTATTGAAGAAGCATCGGTTGTAGAGTTATTTAGAAATCCAAAGCACCCTTATACAAGATCATTACTGAAATCTATCCCTCAAACGAATAGTGAGAATGAACAATTGGAAGTAATTCAAGGGATGGTACCTTCTCTTGTGAAGCTGCCGCGCCAGGGCTGTCGTTTCTCCTCTCGTATCCCGTGGATACCACAATCAGCACATGAAGAAAACCCAGAGCTTCACGAAGTGGCTCCAGGACATCTTGTACGCTGTACTTGCTGGAAGGAATTCCATTTTGAGGATGAGGAAGGGAGCGTAAATCAATGAGTTTTATGCAAGTAGAAGATTTAAAAGTTCACTATCCTATCCGAGGTGGATTTTTTAACACAGTAGTTGACCATGTTTATGCAGTAGATGGTGTAACAATGGAATTTGAACGTGGAAAAACTTACGGTCTAGTAGGAGAATCTGGTTCAGGGAAGTCAACGACTGGTAAAGCGATAATTGGACTAGAGAAAATTACATCAGGCCGCATTATTTACGAAGGTGAAGAAGTTACGAATGCACGACGTAAACGTGATTCAGCATATAACCGGGATATTCAAATGATTTTCCAGGATTCACACTCCAGTATGAATCCAAAAAAACGTGTTTTGGATATTTTAGCAGAGCCAATTCGCAACTTCTTGAAATTGTCTCCGCAGGAAGAACGTAAACGCATTAATGAGCTTCTTGCAATCGTTGGTATGTCAGAAGATGTTTTACTGAAATATCCGCATGAATTCTCAGGTGGTCAAAAGCAACGTTTAGGGATTGCTCGTGCAGTAGCATGTAACCCTAAAATGATTATTGCAGATGAGCCAGTATCAGCACTTGATTTATCTGTTCAGGCACAAGTTTTAAACTTTATGAAGGACATTCAGGAGCAATACGGAATAAGTTATTTATTCATTTCGCATGATTTAGGGGTAGTTCGTCATATGTGTGACAACATCTCAATTATGTATAAAGGTAGATTTGTAGAGACAGGAAAGCGTGAAGATATATACACAAATCCAAAGCATATCTATACGAACCGACTACTTTCTGCTATTCCTGATATAGAGCCAGAAACGAGAAATGAGCGAAAGCTTGAACGTCAAAAAGTAGAAGCAGCATACCGTGAAGAACAGCATAAATATTATGATGAGGATGGAAAAGTATATCCTTTAAAATCGATTTCAGACACACATAAAGTGGCCATGTCTGTAGATGAAAAGGAGCGTGTATAGTATGTGGAAAACGATAATTCGCCGTGTATTAATAATGATTCCGCAGCTATTTATTTTAAGTCTCCTAATTTTTATATTAGCGAAACAAATGCCGGGGGATCCTTTTACAGGCTTAATTACACCGGAAACGGACCCGAATGTACTTGAAGAAATGAGAATTAAAGCCGGGTTCTATGACCCATGGTATGTTCAGTACTATAACTGGATTGCCAATGCTGCAAAAGGAGACTTTGGACAAAGTTATACGTATAAAAAACCGGTTGCCGATATTATCGGAGCTCGTGGATTGAATACTTTATTACTTTCATTATTAAGTGTAATTTTAGTATATTTAATTGCCATTCCACTTGGGGTGCTTGCAGGTCGTTATCAAGAATCGTTTTTGGATAAATCAATCGTCCTATATAGCTTTATCTCTTATGCTATCCCGACGTTTGTATTATCGTTGATTTTCGTATACGTATTTGGGTACAGGCTCATGTGGTTTCCAACAAGTGGTACGGTAGATATATCTCTCGATGCAGGGACGTGGGAGTATTATTGGAGCCGTTTCTACCACCTGCTGTTACCAGCTATAACATATGCGCTGTTAGGGACAACAGGGATTATTCAATATTTACGTACAGAGATTATTGATGCAAAGACGATGGATTATGTGAAAACAGCGCGCAGTAAAGGGATTCCGATGAAGAAAGTATATTCTCGACATATCTTCCGGAACTCACTATTACCAATCGCAGCATTTTTAGGATTCACGATTACCGGATTACTTAGCGGATCAATTTTCATTGAAACTGTATTCGGATATCAGGGTATGGGTAAATTATTTATCGATTCAATTTTAAGTCGTGACTACAGTGTCATTACAGCACTAGTTATGTTATTTGGCTTCTTAGCATTATTAGGTAGTCTATTGTCCGACATTATTTTAAGTATTGTTGACCCGCGTATTCGCATAGACTAATCAAATTAATAATGACTAAGGAGAGGTGATTTTAATCATGGAAAATAATAATGCACAGACAGTAGATAAGTTAGAATCTCAAAGCTCTCCGCCAACTGGAATTCAAGTTATTTTGCGGGAGTTTAAAAAAGATAAATTAGCAATGTTCTCTTTAATAGGGGTTATTTTATTAATAGTTACAGTTATGGTTTTAGCGGTTGTGATCGACCAAGCTAAAATCATGAACATTCAATTATTGGAGCGCTTTACTGAACCGGGGGTAAGAGGTTATATTCTTGGTGCCGATGAAGCTGGTCGAGATATGTTCGGTCAGCTAATCATAGGTGCAAAAAACTCGATTTTAATTGCAATCGCCATTACGATTCTTGCCAATTTTGTTGGTATTGCTTTAGGGATTATCATGGGGTACTACGGTGGATTTATCGATAACTTCTTCATGCGTATTATCGACTTTTTCATCACTCTACCAACTCTTATGATTATCATCGTAGTTATAACAATCATTCCATCATACGGAATAATGGATTTAATTTTAATTATTGCAGCATTTCAATGGATGTCGACGGCAAGACTTGTGCGCTCAAAAGCACTATCTGAAGCACGTCGTGATTACATTAGTGCCTCTAAAACAATGGGTACTAGCGATTTCGCGATTATGTTTAAAGGTTTATTGCCAAACTTAAGCTCATTGCTGATTGTCGAAGTGACATTAAGCTTTGCAGGTAACGTAGGGATTGAAACAGGTCTCTCGTTCTTAGGTTTCGGTTTACCACCGTCAACACCAAGTTTAGGTACTTTAGTAAGTTATGCTATGAACCCGATAATCTTATCGAGTAAATGGTGGATATGGTTACCCGCGTCATTATTAATTTTAATTATGATGCTTGGTATAAATTACGTCGGCCAAGCGCTACGTCGTGCAGCTGACGCAAAACAACGTTTAGGATAAAAAAAGGGAGGAAAAACAAATGATGAAAAAGAAAGGTCTTATGCTTTCTTCTGTATTTGCTACTGCGTTAGTATTAGCTGCTTGTGGAGGGGACGATACAGAAACTACAAATGAAAAACCGGTTGAAAAGGAAGGCACTGCAACAGAAGATACTAAAAATGACGGTGCTACTACAGCCGAAGCACCTACATTACCAGAAGAAGTAACAAACGATGGTGAAGTTATTCAAGGCGGTACTTTAAAGTTCGCTTTAGTAACAGACACTCCATTCTCAGGAGTTTTGTTAGCTGAATTATACGAAAATGGTTATGACGCTGATATTATGGACTTTATGACAAACTCTATTTTTGCTACAGATGGTGACTTCTTAATTACTGATGAAGGTATCGCAAAATTAGATGTTGACGCTGATAACAATAAAGTTACAGTAACAATACAACATGATGTTAAGTGGTCGGATGGTACGCCATTAACTGCTGATGACGTTATTTATGCATATGAAATTATTGGTCACCCAGATTATACAGGTATCCGTTTTGATGCTGACTTCCAAAACATTATCGGTGCTACAGAATACAAATCAGGCAAAGCAGATTCGATCTCAGGTATTAAAAAGATTGATGACAAAACTGTAGAAATTTCTATGACTAAAGTTTCACCAGCAATTTACTCTGGTGGTGATGGTTTATGGGGTTATGCAGCGCCTAAACATTACTTAGAAACAACACCAGTCAAAGATTTAATTTCTTCACCACAAGTTCGTAAAGCTCCAGTAACTTTAGGTGCTTTCAAATTAGACAAATTAATTGACGGTGAATCTGTTCAGTTCGTAGCCAACGAGCACTACTGGAAAGGTAAACCGAAATTAGATAAAGTTGTATTGCAAGTAGTACCTCCAACTTCTATCGGTGAAGCATTACGTACTGGTCAATATGATATGGCATCATCTTATCCGACTAATCAGTATGACGGCGTAAAAGATTTAGAAAACTTAACAGTTTTAGCTCGTCCAGAGTTAGCATACTCTTATATTGGTTTCAAACTTGGTAAATGGGATAAAGCTGCAGGTGATGCAGGTTTAAACATTACTGATGAAAATGCAAAAATGAACGATGCTAAGTTACGTCAAGCTGTTGCTTATGCAATGGATATCGAGCAAGTTGGAGAGCGCTTCTACCAAGGCTTACGTTCTCGTGCAACATCATTAATTCCACCGGCGTTCGCATCATTCCATGACAACACTTTAGAAGGATATAACTATGATCCTGAAAAAGCGAAAGCATTATTGGAAGAAGCAGGTTATAAAGACGTTGATGGCGATGGTATCCGTGAAGATAAAAATGGTGAGAAATTTGCAATCCGTTTAGCGAGTATGTCAGGTTCAGATACTGACGAAGCAATCGTAGAGTACTACCGTCAAAACTGGAAAGATGTAGGTTTAGATGTACAGTTAACTACTGGGCGCCTAATCGAGTTCAACAGCTTCTACGATAAAGTAAAAGCAGATGATCCAGAAATCGATATGTTTATGGCAGCTTGGGGTACAGGTACGAACCCATCACCACTAGGTTTATACGGTGAAGCTTCTGCATTCAACTACAGCCGTTTCGTAACACCTGAACTACAAACTTTATTAGCAGATATCGACTCAAAAGAAGCGATTGATGCAGGTTACCGTGCTGATGCATTCCGTAAATGGGAAGAGTACATGTTTGAGCAAGCAACAACAGTTCCAATGTACTTCCGTACAGAAATCATCCCTGTTAACAAACGTGTGAAACAATACAATGTTAACTACGCAAATGATTCAATGGATAATTTACATTTACTTGAAGTAACAGCTGAAGACCCAATTAAATAATCTTTAGCACAAAGAGAGCCGCTTAGAATAATTTTCTAAGCGGCTCTTTGTATTTAAATAAACATCTATACAATTTCATAAAAAATAGACGGAAAAATTCCAGGAAGATTTTTAGCTATTTTTTCAACTGCATAACGACTGCTTCATCAGGTGTAACATAAAGTGTTTTTTGTTCAAAATAAATCACAAATCCGGGTTTTGCACCATTTGGTTTTTTTACATGGCGGATTTCAGTATAATCTACTGGAACCGAAGACGAATCACGTGCTTTTGAGAAATAAGCACTTAATACCGCGGCTTCTTTCAATGTTGTTTCATCCGGATTTTCAGAATGAATGACAACATGTGAGCCTGGAATATCCTTCGTATGCAGCCAGGTTTCATTACGCTTCCCAATTTTGAATGTCAAATAATCATTTTGCTTATTATTTTTGCCCACAGAAATGGGTACTCCCGTTGAAGAAATAAACTTTTCAGGATCTGGTTTCGTCGGTTTCTTCTTACGTTTCGCTTGGCGAATACGAAGTAATCCCTGTTCAGCAAGTTCTTCGCGAATTTCTTCAATGTCAGAAGGAGAAGCCTGCTGTACTTGCTGTGTAAGCATTTCTAAATAGTTGATATCTTCGGCTGCTTTTTTCTTCTGTTCCTCTATCATAATTAAGGCTGTTTTTGCCTTATTGTATTTCGTGTAGTAACTTTGTGCATTTTCAATCGGTGTTTTCCTTGGGCTGATTGGAATTCTAACTGTCTCCGCATTTTCACTATAGTAGTTCTCTACATCTACAAACTCCGCACCTTTTGAAAAATTATAAAGGTTTGCCATTAATAACTCTCCGTAAAGTTGGAACTGATCCAAGTTTTGTGCACGTTCGTAATCTTTTTGGAGCTTTTTTTGTTTGAGTTTTAATTTGTTTAATTCATTTTGCAGCCAGCGTTCCAAATCACCGGCCTGCTGCTTCACACGGTCACGTTTGGCACGGGCAAAAAATACTCGGTCCAGTAATTCGCCTAGCGTTTCATATATTGTTGAGACACCGGATAGATGTGTCAAATTCGTAGGTGAAAAATAAATTTTACCTTCTTGCTCCATATAGGTTGGCTGAGCGCTTGTTGCAATTTCATTCATTAGCTGTCGGCAGGCCGTAACTGCATCCGTTGTGGATAAACGATATAATAATTCGGCAGCATGGAGAGGAGAAAAACCTGCAAAATGCTCAATTATTTCCTTCGTCGTTACTTCCTTAGAAAAGAACTGCTTAATTTCTTCATCTGATAAACTAGTAAGCGCAATCTTTTGCTGTTTTGGTGGCGCAATATACTGCTGACCAGGCAAAACAGTTCGGAAGCTGTTCATCGATGGGGGTAAATGTTTTAAACTATCGATAATCGTATCTGTTTTAGCATCGATTAATAATAAATTACTGTGACGTCCCATAATTTCGATAATAAGTTTTCGCTTTACTGCGTCACCTATTTCGTTTTTGCTATCTATTTCCAGTGTAATTACTCGTTCAAAGCCATCTTGAACAACAGACTGAATAAACCCGCCTTCAAGATGTTTGCGTAAAAGCATGCAAAACATAGGGGGGTCTGAAGGGTTTTCTATAGATTGATTAGTTAGGTGAACACGTGAGTATGAAGGGTGAATAGAAAATAATAACTTCACGTTTTGACCGGCTGCACGGATTTGTAATACGACTTCAAGTGCATTCGGCTGATAAATTTTTGTAATTCGTCCAGATGTTAAGTTTTGTAATTCCTTGCTCATTGAACGAGTAAATAGTCCGTCAAATGCCATCTCTATGCCTCTTTCATTAAATAAGTCTATTTGATTATTTTATCATACCATTTTTTCATTCAATTCTGTAGTTGCTCCAATATACTGTAATGATAATTAAACATTTATTAAAAAGATAAAAACTATTTTATTACAACCTAACTATGATAAAATATGTTTCTATACAATAAACGTTAAAGCAATATATGTAGAACATATGCTATAATTGAAACAATATGTAAAGAAGGATGTGACGAACCTTGGTACGCAGTATGACCGGATTCGGCAGGGGGGTCACAACAACGAAAAACTTTCAACTGACTGTTGAGATTCGTGCTGTGAATCATCGTTTTTTAGAAATTAATACTAAGTTTCCAAAAGAATGGATGGAATCTGAAGTTATAGCAAAAAAAATGTTGTCGGATACTATTTCCCGTGGGAAAATAGATGTTATCATTTTTTTGAAGGAGCTTCATGATACACAACAAACAATCCATATTAATTGGTCGCTGCTTAATTCTTTCCTTCAGGCAAAAGAAGAATTGTCCCAGACGGTTCCGATGCAGGAAAAATGGACAATGCAAGAAATTGTAAGTCTTGAACAAGTGCTTCAAGTGGAAAAGGTAGAGCTCCAGCAGGAGGAAATCGTTGAAGCTGTAAAAAGTGCTTTGTCTGAAGCCATTACAAACTTGATTGCCATGCGTGAACGCGAAGGACAGGGCTTAGAGGGCGTAATGTTACAGTATAAAGCAGAGCTTGAAGCGCAAATTGCACATATAAGACGAAGTGCGCCACTTGCTGTTGAAAAATATCGGAATCGTTTAATGAATCGATTGGAAGAAGTAGCGATTGGGCAAACTTTAGATGACCGCCTGCTTACAGAAGTTGCGATTTTTGCAGAGAGAATTGATATTACAGAAGAGCTGGATCGTCTGGATAGTCATTTTAATCAGTTAACAGAAACGCTAAACGAACGAGTTGCAATTGGTCGGAAGCTTGACTTCATCATGCAGGAAATGAACCGTGAGATTAATACAATAGGTTCAAAAAATCAATCAACCGATTGTTCAGCTGCAGTTGTGCAAGCTAAAACAATTTTAGAAAAAATGCGAGAACAGGTTCAAAATATTGAATGAAATAAAGGAGTTACTTATGAAGAAACAACGTGGATTATTAATTGTTTTATCTGGTCCATCAGGTGTGGGAAAAGGTACGGTACGTAAAGAACTTTTTTCGCAGCCTGATACAAATTACGAATACTCGATTTCGATGACAACACGTAATCCTCGCGAAGGCGAAGTAGATGGTGTAGACTATTTCTTTAGAACACGTGAGGAATTCGAAGTATTAATCGAGCAAGGAGGGTTACTTGAACATGCAGAGTTTGTCGGCAATTACTACGGTACACCGCTTGCATACGTACAAGAAACACTAGAAGCCGGGCGCGATGTCTTTTTGGAAATCGAAGTTCAGGGAGCAGCCCAAATTCGTGAGAAAGCACCAGATGCGTTGTTTATCTTTTTAGCACCACCAAGCATAACAGAACTTGAGCAACGTTTAGTTGGACGTGGTACGGAAACAGAAGATGTCATCGCCCGTCGTATTGCAACCGCTCGTGAAGAAGTCGAAATGATGAGTTTATACGATTATGTTGTAGAAAACGACCAAGTTCATAATGCATGTGATAAAATTAATGCAATCATTGTAGCAGAACACTGCCGTCGTGAACGTGTAGAAAAACGCTATTTGTCAATGTTGAGAGGAGAATGAAACCATGTTATACCCATCAGTGGATAAATTAAAAAAACAAATCGATTCTAAGTATTCTTTAGTGAGCTTAGCATCAAAACGCGCCCGCCAAATGCAAGAAGAGGGTGGCGAGCATTTAAGCTCATATGTTTCTTATAAGCCAGTAGGAAAAGCATTGGAAGAGGTAGCTGCTGGTAAGCTGCGTAAAGTTCAGCAAGATGCTTCTACTGTTTATGAAGACGAAATTTAGTTTTTGCGCATAATCGAATAATTTTTGAGTAGAAGCTCCCTAAGAATCTTTCTTTGGGAGCTTATCCTTTGAAAGGACGGTTAAAGTGATGAAGAAAAACAATGTATTACTGTGTGTTTCCGGTGGAATAGCCGTTTATAAAGCTGTGGCGTTAGTAAGTAAGCTGTCACAGGCAGGGTTTAATGTAAAAGTAATAATGACGGCATCTGCGCAAAAGTTTGTTACACCTTTAAGCTTTCAAGTGATGTCAAAAAATGATGTGTTTTATGATACTTTTGATGAAAAAGATTCAAATGTCATTGCCCATATCGATTTAGCAGATTGGGCAGATTTAATCATCGTGGCACCAGCAACAGCAAATGTTATTGCTAAAATGGCACATGGAATGGCTGATGATATGTTGACGACTACACTTCTGGCAACTACTGCTCCAGTCTGGGTAGCACCCGCGATGAATGTACATATGTATGAGCATCCAGCAGTTCTACGCAATATCAATCAACTACATGAAGATGGCATTCGCTTTATCGAGCCGTCTGAAGGATTTTTAGCATGTGGGTATGTTGGAAAAGGTCGTTTGGAAGAGCCGGAGAAAATTACAGAACTTGTAGTGAATCATTTTTATCATCAATTAGGAAGCGATGAACAATGAAATTTGCACAAGTAATCGTCGATGTTTCAGCTTATCCGGTGGACCGTCCGTTTGATTATTTAATACCGGAAGATTGGGAAGAATTAATCGATTTGGGGTGTCGAGTAAAAGTACCATTTGGGCCACGGAATGTACTCGGTTTTGTCGTAGGTATTACGTCCGAGTCTGAAGTGCCAGTAGAAAAAGTGAAGCCGATCACCGAAATACTTGATATAGAATCGATTTTAACAGAGGAAATGCTCAGTTTGGGAAAATGGCTAAAGCACCAAACAATCTGTTACGAAATTGATGCTCTGCAAGTAATGCTGCCAGGTGCTTTGCGGGCAAAGTATGAAAAGTATGCAGTCTTAAATGGGGAACCTTCACATTTACCAGCAATACTTCAGCCATACTATTTGAAAACAGCAAAAGTCAATTTATCTCATTTTGAAAAAGCAAATTTATTAAAACCGATAAAGCGTGCAGTTAAAGATGGTCTTATAATTATCGACAATGAAGTGAAACAAAAAGGGCAAGTTAAGCAAATACGGAAAGTCCAAATACATTCCCAGGAACAATTGGAAAATGTATTGCAGCAAATAGGTAAACGTGCACCGAAGCAAGTAGCGTTAGTCGAATGGATGATGCAGCATGCGGGGGAAATCTTATTGCCTGATGATATTTGCGAAGCAGTGCATATTACAAATAGTGTCTTGAATAGTGTCATTGATAAAGGTGCTGCAGCGTATATTCAAGAGGAAGTATATCGTGATCCGTTCACAAAAAATGTTGAGAAAACTGAATTTCTACAGCTAACAGATGAACAGGATCATGCTCTATCTAAAATTATTGCTGCTATAGATGATCAGCGCCAGGAAACGTTTCTCCTGCACGGTATTACAGGTAGCGGGAAAACAGAAGTGTACTTGCAGGCGATTCAACGTACTATCGCTGATGGAAAAGAATCAATCGTATTAGTACCTGAGATTTCACTGACACCCCAAATGACAGAGCGTTTTAAATCACGTTTCGGCGATGAAGTAGCTGTAATGCATAGTGGGTTATCTGTTGGTGAAAAATATGATGAATGGCGAAAAGTACAACAAGGAAAAGTAAAGGTTGTCGTTGGAGCTCGTTCAGCTATTTTCGCGCCTTTTAAAAATTTAGGATTAATTATTCTGGATGAAGAGCATGAGTCCACATATAAGCAGGAAGATTCACCTCGTTATCATGCTAGGGATGTAGCAATCTGGCGTGGGAAATATTATAACTGTCCGGTTATTTTAGGTAGTGCGACGCCTGCTTTGGAATCTTTTGCGCGGGCGAAAAAAGGTGTATATACATTGCTTACATTAGCCCATCGTGCGAAAAACCAAGCATTGCCTACAGTTCGTATTGTAGATATGCGTGAACAACTGCAGGCGGGAAATCGCTCAATGTTTTCCGAACCATTAATGGAGGCCTTGCAGGATCGACTGGATAAAAAAGAACAAACCGTGCTTTTTTTAAACCGCAGAGGGTACTCTTCCTTTGTTTTATGTCGTGATTGCGGAACAACCGTACAATGTCCGAACTGTGATATTTCCTTAACATATCATCGTTATCAGGAAAAGCTGAAATGCCATTATTGCGGTCATGATGAATACATTCCGGAAACTTGTCCTGAATGCCAAAGTGAAAACATTCGTTATTTTGGAACAGGTACACAGAAGGTAGAAGAGGAAATTTATAAATTGTTTCCTGAAGCACGTGTACTGCGAATGGACGTAGACACGACAAGGCAAAAAGGGGCACATGAAAAAATGCTCGATGCATTTGGGCGCGGGGAAGCGGACATTCTGCTCGGTACACAAATGATTGCAAAAGGTTTGGATTTCCCAAATATTACGTTAGTCGGGGTTTTAAGTGCAGATACTTCCCTCCATTTACCGGATTACCGGGCGGCAGAAAAGACGTTTCAGCTTATGACCCAAGTAAGTGGACGAGCAGGGCGCCATGAAAAATTAGGTGAAGTATTTGTACAGACGTATACGCCCGATCATTATGCGATCCAGTTATCGAAAGATCAGGATTATACACCGTTTTACGAACGGGAAATGCATGCCAGGCATATAGCGGGATATCCACCGTATTATTATATTGCGCTTGTTCAAGTTTCTCACGAAGATGTGATGCTTGCTGCAGAATATGCAGGACGTGTAGCGGAATATTTGCGAGAGAATTTATCATTTAATGTTTCGGTGATTGGGCCAACGACTGCCAGTATTGCCCGGCTCCAAAATAGATATCGCTATCAATGTTTGATAAAATATAAAGTAGAGCCTCAATTAATTCCAGTCCTTTTACAGCTTATTAAGCTGTATCGCTCGGAATGGATAAAAAAAGGCATTGTGCTGACAGTTGATTTAGATCCAACAATGATCTAATGCATATAGAAAGAGGTAGTAGAAATGGCTATTAAAGAAGTAGTAAAAAACCCAGCGAATGTATTATCGCAAGTAACAAAAGAAGTAGAAGTGATTGATGAAAGTACGATTCAGCTTCTGGATGATTTATATGACACAATGGTCGAAAACGATGGAGTTGGAATCGCGGCACCTCAGATCAACGTAGGCTTACGAGTAGCGATTGTGGAATTAGGTGAAGATATTCTTGAAATGATTAACCCAATTGTACTTGAAACCCGAGGTGAAGCAGAAGATGTGGAAGGCTGCTTAAGCTTCCCTGACCTTTTTGGTATGGTAAAGCGACCAACTTACGTAAAAATTGAAGCATCTGATCGTGAAGGCCGTGTATATGAGCTTGAAGCGGAAGATTTTGAAGCACGCTGTATATTGCATGAAATCGATCATTTAGATGGTGTATTATTTGATTCCAAAATGACGCGGGTGTTGACAGACGAAGAAATAGAAGAGCTGTACGCGGATGTTGAGGAGGAATAATCGATGACAAAAATCGTATTTATGGGAACGCCTGCCTTTTCAGCGCCAATTTTGCGTATGCTTCATGAAGAAGGCTATGATGTTCTAGCTGTTGTTACTCAACCGGACAGACCTGTAGGGCGGAAAAAAGTATTGACGCCACCACCTGTAAAAGAAGAAGCACTAGCATTAGGCTTACCAATAATTCAACCTGAAAAGTTGCGCGGTTCGAAGGAGCTTGAAGAAATTTTAGCATTAAACCCGGATTTAGTCGTAACAGCTGCATTCGGTCAAATTTTACCGAAAGAACTTCTTGAAGCCCCACGACTAGGCTGTATTAATGTACATGCCTCTCTTTTACCTTTATATCGAGGCGGGGCACCAATTCACCAGTCGATTATCGATGGTCAGTCAAAAACGGGTGTGACGATTATGTATATGGCGGAAAAGCTTGATGCAGGAGATATCATTTCCCAAAGCGAAATTGCAATTGAAGATACGGATCATACAGGTAGCATGTTTGAAAAGCTTAGTATGGTCGGTCGTCAATTATTAAAAGAAACAATGCCTTCGATTATTGATGGGACGAATGAACGCATCGTTCAAGATGAATCGCTTGTGACATATGCTCGCAATATTAGCCGTGAGCAGGAGTTGATTGATTGGAATAATGATGCACGTGCATTGTATAATCAAGTGCGCGGACTACATCCATGGCCAGTAGCATATACAACTTTTGAAGGGGCTAATTTTAAAATTTGGTGGGCAAAAGTTGGGGATACTACAACGAATGCGACACCAGGAGCAGTAGTGAAAATAGCAAAAGATTACTTCGAAGTTGCAACAGGTGATGGAAATACCTTGGCACTATATGATGTCCAGCCAGCCGGGAAAAAACGTATGACCGCAGAAGAATATTTACGTGGAACGGGCTCGAAATTACAGATTGGGGACCGTTTTGAATGAGTAAAAATAAAAAAAAGCAAGAAATTTGGGATGGCAATGTACGGGATGCGGCTTTGACGATTTTATTAACGGTCGATAAAAGCCAAGCCTACAGTAATTTATTATTACACCAAACGATTGAAAAATATAAAATAGAAGCAAAAGATCGCGGCCTGTTAACCGAGCTGACATATGGAACTTTACAGTATAAGCTGACACTGGATTATTATTTAGAACCCTTTATTCATGGCAAGGTTGATATTTGGGTTCGTTGGCTGCTCCGCATGTCGCTGTACCAAATGCATTATCTAACACGTATTCCGGCACATGCTGCAGTGAATGAAGCTGTGGAAATTGCAAAACGTCGTGGCCATAAAGGGATTGCCTCAATGGTAAATGGAATATTACGTTCCATTTTACGTGAAGGTGTTCGTTCAACTGATTTAATAAAAGATGCAAATGAACGATTAGCCGTGGAAACAAGCCATCCACAGTGGTTAGTCAATCGTTGGGTTGAAAGCTATGGCTATGAACAGACGCGTGAAATGCTTCTTGAAAACAATATTGCACCGTTGCAAACTGTGCGAGTAAATACGACGAAAGCAACTGTTGAACAGGTTTTGACAACACTTGAGCGTGAAGGTGTAAAAGCGCGTCGCAGTGAATTTATGCCTGAGTGTATACATCTGGAAAGTGGTCAAGCAGCACGAACAGGAGCTTTCCGAAATGGACTTATTACGATTCAGGATGAAAGCTCAATGCTACCGGCAAAAGTACTGAATCCACAGCCGGGCATGAAGGTGCTGGATATGTGTGCAGCTCCTGGCGGGAAAACGACGCATTTAGCGGAAGTGATGAAAAATGAAGGCTCAATTTTAGCGACCGATCTACATGTAAAAAAATTGGATTTAATCGATGAGAATGTTGCACGTTTAGGATTGAATATTATCGAAACAGCACCGCTTGATGGAAGAAAGGCAGCTAACTTATTAGCGAAAGAAAGCTATGATGCAATACTTGTTGATGCCCCTTGTTCAGGACTTGGTGTAATGCGACGTAAACCGGATATTAAATATACGAAGCGCGAAGAAGATTTGGAAAGTTTACAAACAATCCAGCTAGCAATTTTAAATAATGCAGTACAGCTACTAAAGCAAAACGGACGATTAGTGTACTCAACGTGTACAGTTGACCGGAGAGAAAATGAAGGCACGGTACAAGCCTTCCTAAAAGAGCATCCTGAAATGAATTTGGAGCCAATAGAAAATTTACCAGAACAACTAAAAGCGAAACAACAGAACGGGATGCTGCAAGTATTCCCACAAGATATCGGTAGTGACGGATTTTTCGTTGCTGCATTCGTAAAAAAAGGAGCGTCCAATTAACTAATGGAGCAAGAACAATTAAAACAATTTGATGAACGAATTCAGGATTTAGTGGAAGAAACAACAGATAAACCAGTACGTCGTGTGAAAAAGGAAAAACCTCAGTTAAAACCTTCAATCTATTCATTGCGTCTGGATGAAATGAAAGAATGGTTAACATCGAATGGGGAAAAAGCCTTCCGTGCAGGGCAAATTTATGAATGGCTTTATGAAAAGCGTGTTCAAACATTTGAGGATATGTCAAACTTGCCGAAAGCATTACGTGAAAAGCTAGAGGCTGAATTTGCTTTAACTACGCTTTCAACAATTATTAAACAGGAGTCGAAAGACGGCACTATTAAGTTTTTATTCCAATTGCAAGATGGTTATTCAATCGAAACGGTATTAATGCGTCATGATTACGGAAATTCAATCTGTGTAACGACTCAAGTAGGCTGCCGGATTGGCTGTACATTCTGTGCTTCAACGTTAGGCGGTTTAAAACGCCACTTAATGGCTGGCGAAATTGTTGAGCAAGTTGTAAAAGTGCAGCAGCAATTGGATGAAACAGATGAACGTGTATCATCAATCGTAATTATGGGAATCGGTGAGCCATTTGATAACTATGATGCGATGATGAACTTCCTGAAAATCATGAATGATGACAAAGGTCTAAATATCGGTGCACGTCATATTACCGTTTCGACATCTGGTATCGTACCGAAAATTTATGAATTCGCCGATGAAGGCATGCAAATTAACTTTGCTGTATCACTTCACGCGCCAAATCAGGAAGCTCGCCAAAAACTAATGCCGATTGCAAAAGCATATAAATTAGAAGATCTGATGGAAGCGGTAAAATATTATACGAAGAAATCTGGACGCCGTGTAACGTTTGAATATGGCCTAATGTCCGGAGAAAATGACACAGAAGAAGTAGCGTTAGAACTTGCCAAGCTTATTAAAAATATTAAATGTCATGTCAACTTAATCCCTATTAACTACGTGCCGGAGCGCGATTATATTCGTACGTCACGCAGTAAGATTTTTGCCTTTGAAAAAACGCTTAAAGAGCAAGGTATTAACGTAACAATTCGTCGTGAGCAAGGTGCTGATATTGCAGCTGCTTGTGGCCAGTTACGTGCACAGGAACGATCACACGAAACAAAGTAGGTGGACTATAGTGAACTTTACAGTGGAAAGTGATATTGGGTTAAAGCGAAAAATAAATGAAGATCGGGCCGCGTTTTTTGAGCGTCCCGATCATTTTAAGCTTGCAATTTTAGCAGATGGTATGGGTGGACATAATGCAGGTGATGTTGCGAGTGAAATGGCCATCACGGAAATGCACAGGCTTTTTAAACTGGTGGATGCAGAAGATTTTGCATCGAAACAATTAAAGTTGGAATGGTTACGCAATGCGGTTTCACATATTAATCAAAAAATTTATCAATATTCCTTAACACATGAAAATTGTCAAGGTATGGGAACGACGATGATTGCGGCGCTGCTTGATGAAAATGAATGCCTTATTAGTCATGTAGGCGATAGTCGCGTTTACCATTTTGCAGATGAAGAAGTAAAGTTAGTAACAAGAGATCATTCTTATGTAAATATTTTATTAGAAAATGGGGAAATTAGTGAAGAAGAGGCAATAAATCATCCTCAGAAAAATTTTATTTTAAAAGCATTAGGTACAGAAATTTCAATTGAACCAGATTTTTATGAATTGACTTTATCGAATGAAGCCTACTTACTCATTTGTTCAGATGGTCTAAGCAATAAGCTAACGACAACAGAAATGGCCACAATTATTTCGCCCCAAATCTCCATAGAGGAAAAGGGGAAAAAATTAGTGCAACTGGCAAATGACCGTGGTGGCGAAGATAATATTTCCCTTATTTTAATGACAACGGTGCAGGAGGTGTAGCAATGCTTGTAGGAAAACATATAAGTGGCCGTTATAAGATATTACAATTAATTGGCGGAGGCGGTATGTCAAATGTGTATTTAGCACATGACATTATTTTAGGTCGTGATGTCGCGATCAAAATTTTACGCTATGATTTAGCAAATGAAGAAGAATTGCACCGTCGTTTTCAGCGTGAGGCATTGTCCGCTACAAGTTTAACAAATCCTAATATCGTTAGCATTTATGATGTTGGCGAAGATGGAGATATGCACTATATTGTTATGGAATATATTAAAGGGAAAACATTGAAACAATACATACAGGAGTTTTCACCTTTATCAGCAGCGCGCAGTGTTCATATTATGAAACAGCTCACTTCTGCGATGGCACATGCACATGAAAATGGCATTATTCACCGGGATATTAAGCCGCAAAATATATTAATGGATGAAGAAGGCAATGTGAAAATTACCGATTTCGGGATAGCGACATCGCTTGGAGCCACAAGCTTCACTCAAACAAATTCTGTCATAGGGACGGTTCATTATTTATCGCCGGAGCAGGCGCGTGGCGGCATTGCAACGATGAAATCCGATATTTATGCACTTGGTATCGTGTTATATGAGCTGTTAACAGGGGAATTGCCATTTTCAGGTGAATCAGCTGTATCAATTGCCTTAAAGCACTTACAGACAGAAACACCTTCTGTTAGAGAATTTGATGCGAGCATTCCGCAAAGTGTAGAAAATATCGTATTAAAAGCAACTTCAAAAGATGCAAATCACCGTTACAATAACGCAGAAGAAATGGAAGAAGATTTAGATACTTGTTTATCTATTCAACGAGTGAATGAACCTAAATTTGTACCACCTGTAGATAATGGTGCAACAAAGCTGATCCCAATCATAAAAGACCCTAAACCTGTAGTAGCACCCGTTCAACAACCATCTACAGGATTGACTGAAGAAACAGTACGCATGGAGTCAAAACCGACAATAGAACCGCAAGAGCAGAAGAAAAAAAAGAAGAAAAAATGGCCGTTAATTGTCGGCATATTAGCTGCTTTAGCGATAATTTTTACCGTCATTGCATTTATGATGACCCCGAATAAAGTCGTGATAGAAGATGTGACAAACGAAACATTAGAGGATGCCATCCGTATTTTACAGGAACAAGGCTTTGTTATTGGCGAACAAGAGGAACGTAATTCTGAAGATATTGAAGCCGGTAAAATCATTGAAACAAATCCGATTGCCGGTCGAGAAAGAGAAAAAGGTTCGGAAATTGATTTAATTGTCAGCATTGGGAAAGCACCTACCTCTATGACGGATTTTGTAGGGATTCAACGGGATCAAGCTATACCTCTCTTAGAGGAAGGTGGCTTTAAGGACTACAAATTTGAAGAGGTGTATTCTTCTGATCATGTACCAGGCGAAATTATTGAGCAAACACCAGAAGCTGGAGAAGAAGTACTCTTCAATGAAACGGATGTCGTATTGACGGTTAGTAAAGGAAAAGAAGTTGTAGAGGTTCGAAATTTACTTACTTTTAACGAAGCCAACCGCAAAGAATACGAACTTAGTTCAGGTTTTAAAGTGAATGTAACAGGTGAGGAACATTCGGATAAACCAGTCGGAGAAGTAATTAGTCAAACACCAAAGGCAGGCACAAAGCTTGAAAAGGGTGGAACGATTAATGTAGTAGTGTCTAAAGGTCCACAGGCGAAAAAAGAAAAGTCATATAGAGATACTATCGAAATTCCGTACGAACCGACCGAAGAAGGTATGGAACAAACGGTAACGATATATATTCAGGATAAAACACGTTCGTTGGTTGAGCCTGTAGAGACATTTACGATTACCCAAAACACGATGTATCAAATTGAACTATTTATTGTGGAAGGTGATAAAGCAGCCTACCGAATTGATCGTGATAACAGTGTCATCGAAAATAAAACAATTACGTACGAAGAATTAGTGGAATAGAGGAGGAATTGGATGGCGAAAGCCCAAATTCGAAAAGCATTAAGTGGTTATTATTATGTTGAAAAAGAAGGCGAATTAATTCAATGCCGTGGACGTGGGATTTTCCGTAATCGCGGAGAATCTCCACTTGTCGGTGACTTTGTAGAATATTCGTATGATGGAGAATCGGATGGTTCTATTGATAAAATTCTGGAACGACAAAATGAGCTAGTTCGACCACCGATTGCGAATGTTGACCAGGCATTACTTGTATTTTCTGCAAAAGAGCCTGATTTTAATACGGTTCTGCTTGACCGATTTTTAGTCGTGCTCGAATCGTTCCAAGTACAACCGATTATTATTTTAACGAAAATAGATTTATTGAATGATGCAGAACGTGCGCATTTACAAACATATATCGACGACTATAAAGAAATTGGTTATGAGATTATTGAAACATACATTGATGATCCAACATTACTGGAGAAAATCAAACCATTCTTGCAAGAAAAGACATCAGTGCTTGCGGGACAATCAGGTGTTGGAAAATCAACCTTATTAAATACATTACTTCCTGAATTGGATTTGAAGACAGGCATTATTTCAAAAAGCTTAGGGCGCGGGAAACATACAACACGCCATGTTGAACTAATTGAAGTTTGTGGCGGGTTGTTGGCGGATACACCAGGGTTTAGTTCATTTGATTTTGAAATGATAGAAAAAGAAGAGCTGACATCTTGTTTACCGGAGTTCGAGCGAATCAGCGAGAATTGTAAGTTCCGTGGGTGCCTACATATTAAGGAGCCGAAATGTGCGGTAAAACAAGCGGTAGAAGCTGGTGAAATTCGCTCGTACCGTTACGAGCATTACGAACAAATTTTACAAGAAATTATCGATCGAAAGCCGAGGTATTAGACATGATTAAAATTGCACCATCGATTTTAGCAGCAGATTTCGCAAAGCTGGGGCAAGAAGTGAAGGAAGTAGAAGCGGCAGGAGCAGAATTGATTCATATCGATGTAATGGACGGTCATTTTGTACCGAATATTTCATTCGGTGCGATTGCATTGGAAGCGATTCGCCCACTATCAACTTTACCGATGGACGTACATTTAATGATTGAAAATCCAGACCAATATATTGAGCAATTTGCTAAAGCAGGCGCGGATTATATTACTGTTCATGTGGAAGCATGTAGACATCTGCACCGCACAATCCAATTGATCCGCTCTTACGGTGTAAAGCCGGGTGTCGTGTTAAATCCACATACGCCGATTGAAACGATTCAGCATATTTTGGAAGATGTAGATATGGTATTATTTATGACTGTAAATCCCGGCTTTGGCGGACAAAAGTTCATCGAATCGGTAGTGCCAAAAGTAGCGGCATTATCCAAAATTATTAAAGAACGCGGTTTAAATATCGAAATTGAAATTGATGGTGGCATTAACGCAGAAACTATTGTTCCGTGTGCTAAAGCAGGAGCAACGGTCTTTGTAGCAGGCTCAGCTATTTACAGTAAAGAAGATCGCGCACAGGCTTTACAGGAAATTAAACAGGCAGGACTAGCGGCAATCCAGTGATTGTAGCAATCTGCTCAGGCGGCCCCATAGATGAGGTCGCCTTTTCTTTAATGCCTGATAAATGGATAGGGGTAGACCGGGGTGCTTTATATTTAATTGACGAAGGCATTTACCCGAACCATATTGTAGGGGATTTTGATTCAGTCACAGCGGGGGAATTTGCGCGAATCTCCGAAGTTATTGATCATATTGAACAATTTCAGGCAGAAAAGGACGAAACAGATACAGATTTGGCATTGCAAAAAGCAATAACCTTTGAGCCGACGGAAGTATTGTTGACGGGTGTTACAGGTGGTCGTTTAGATCATTATGAAGCGACATTACGATCAGTATTTTTAATGCAGCAACAATATCCTCATATAGTATTTAAAATTATTAATTTACAAAATACTATTCAATTTTTACTCCCGGGCACACATATGCTGGAACAATCCGATTATTCATATGTTTCCTTTTTTGCATATGGCAAGACACTTCAAAATGTTACTTTGCGCGGTGTTAAATATGAAACAGTGAATGAATTGATTGAGCAAGGCACATCTCGTTTTACAAGTAATGAAATAATAGGCGAAGGGTCTATTTCATTTACGGGTGGCATATGTTTAATGATAAAGAGTAAAGATTAAGGAGGAACAACACTGAAAGTTTATACATTTCAAATGCCGAAATGGTTAAGTGGGGTAGCGAGAGGCTGTGTGAAGTTGTTTCGTAGAGAAAAGAAAGAAAAATAAAGTTCCTGACTACAGCTCATAAAGATTGGGGGCTGTAGTTTTTTTTTGCATAAAAATAGAGTACCAGCAAAAGAGCCGATACTCTATACGCGATTAAACGCGTTCGATTTTACCTGATTTTAAAGCACGAGCAGAAACCCATACACGTTTAGGCTTACCGTCAACTAAGATACGAACTTTTTGAAGGTTAGCACCCCAAGTACGTTTGTTAGCGTTCATAGCGTGTGAACGGTTGTTGCCTGTACGAGCTTTACGGCCAGTAATTACGCATTGTTTTGGCATTGTAAAATTCCTCCTTACAGCTGAATCTGAAATCTTTATTTCAGTTCGTTATTTCACATACCATAATAATTTAACATACCAAAGCAATGAGTGCAAGACATTTTACATAACCTTTCAAGAAAAAAACCTTTACACCATATTTAAAATTATAGATTAAAAATTCTTGATAAAAGGTAATAGAATATATGAAAAAATATATTTTATTGGGGGAAATTTACATGAAAAAATGTATGGTCATTATAAATCCGTCTTCAGGAAAAGAGAAAGCGTTAGAATACGAAAAAAAAATTATTGCCCAGTTACATAATTATGAAGTGGTGATGAAAGAAACAACGGGTGAAGGGGACGCGACCAAACATGCTAAAAAGGCATGTGATGAGCACTATGATACTGTGATTTTAGTAGGTGGAGATGGAACATTAAATGAGGGGATTAACGGTATTGCTGAACAGCCGCATAGACCGGTTGTCGGAATTGTCCCATTAGGAACAGTTAATGACTTTGCACGTGCGCTAAATATTTCCCTCAATCCGGATGAAGCTATAGCTTTACTTGGAGGACGTACAAGAAAGGCGGATATCGGTAAGGTAAATAATAAATATTTTACAAACATTATTGCCATCGGTTCATTGGCGGAAGCAGTTGGAGAAGTATCGGTAGAGCAAAAAACATCACTTGGTGCACTCGCCTATTTATTGGAGGGCGTAAAAGCAGCGATCGAAAATGACTCTTGCAATATAGAAATAACAGCAAACGGACAAACTTATAAAGAAGATATAATGCTTTTTATATGTGTGTTAACCAACTCTGTCGGCAGCTTCCGACAAATCAATGAAGACGCTGACACGTCGGATGGTCTACTGCACGGTTTTATCGTGAAAAGCACTAATACATTACAGGTAGTCGGTACAGCAAAAAATCTCATAACTGGAAATCATGAGAAGGACGATAATATTACTAAATTTGATGCACAAGAAATTCAAATTAATGCAGATGAAGCACTTCCTTTAAATGTTGATGGTGACTTAATTAGTCAATTGCCGGCGAAAATTACAGTTTTGCATAATCATATCGAATTTTATTGTAATAATTAGCAATTATTAATTATGCTCCCGTATAACAATTGGATTTTGTCGAATACTAGATTATCAAGTTTGAACAACTCCATAAAGGAATGGAATGGAAATTTTTTAAATAAAAAAATTGAAGTTTGGTAAAAAGATGACTTCAAGCTAGACGTGGATGAACGTTTTCTTTTATAATCAACTTTTGTGTAGTACAATATAGATTAGTTAAATAGAGCCAAGGGGGCATTCACTATGTCAGTAGAATTAAATAACGAATTCGGTCATATTGATATTTCCAATGATGTTATTGCTCAAATTGCTGGTGGAGCAGCGATTGAATGTTATGGCATTGTAGGCATGGCATCAAAACATCAAATTCGTGATGGATTAACAGATATTTTACGAAAAGAGAATTTTGCTAAAGGTGTGCTCATCCGCCAAGAAGGTGATGACTTACATATTGATATGTACATTATTGTAAGCTACGGTACAAAAATTTCTGAAATCGCTTATCAAGTACAATCAAAAGTAAAATATACAGTAAATAAAACATTAGGTATGAGCGTTAAATCAGTCAATATTTTTGTACAGGGCGTTCGTGTTGCGAATGTGTAAGAGGAGGAAATGAATCGAATGAAGTCTCTAGACGGAATTAAATTTGCTGAAATGGTCCAAATGGGTGCACATCACCTATACCAAAATGCAGCATATGTTGATTCACTAAATGTATTCCCTGTGCCGGATGGTGATACAGGGACAAATATGAATTTATCAATGACATCTGGTGCAGATGAAACAGAAGCAAATGTAAGTGCACATATCGGTAAAACTGCACAAGCGCTATCAAAGGGCTTACTTATGGGAGCACGTGGTAACTCAGGTGTAATTTTATCTCAATTATTCCGAGGCTTCGGTAAAGCAATCGAGAAAGATGCTGAAATTGATGCTAAGGGCTTAGCGAATGCATTCCAAGCAGGAGTAGATACTGCCTATAAAGCCGTTATGAAACCAGTGGAAGGTACTATTTTAACGGTAGCACGTGAAGCTGCGGCAAAAGGTGTCGAAGTAGCAGAAACTGAAGATAATATGATTACGGTAATGGAAGCATTTATCGAAGAAGCAAAACAATCATTAAATCGTACACCAGATCTTTTACCAGTATTAAAAGAGGTTGGTGTTGTAGATAGTGGTGGCCAAGGCTTACTATTTGTTTACGAAGGATTCCTTGCTTCAATGAAAGGTGAACCTTTACCAGCGAAAAATGAATCTTCACTAGATGATTTAATCAATGCTGAACACCATCGTGTACAGGATTTCATGGACACATCTGATATTGAATTCGGATATTGTACAGAGATCATGGTGCGATTTGAAGAAGATAAAACGCCATTTGACGAAGAGCAGTTCCGTCAAGAATTAAATCCAATGGGTGATTCATTATTAGTGATTTCAGATGATGAAATTGCGAAAGTACATATTCACTCGGAAACTCCAGGAGCTGTACTTGCAGCTGGTCAAAAATATGGCAGTCTAATTAAAATTAAAGTAGATAATATGCGTGAACAGCATTCTGCTATCGTAAATGATGCACCAAAAGCACCTGCTAAACAGCAAAAAGCAAAAGTTCCATATGCAATTGTAACGATTGCAATGGGAGAAGGTGTTTCAAATTTATTACGTTCAATCGGTGCTTCCTATGTAATTGAAGGTGGTCAAACTATGAACCCTTCTACAGAGGATATCGTAAAAGCAGTACAGGAAATTGGTGCAGAACGTGTATTAATTTTACCGAATAACAAAAACATTATTATGGCAGCAGAACAGGCAGTGGAACTTTTAGAAATTGAAGCTGCTGTTGTGCCAACAAAAACAATACCTCAAGGGATGGCTGCTATTTTAGCATTCAATCCTGCCGAGTCGGTTGAAGACAACAAAAATAATATGACATCAGGCTTTGCACATGTGAAGACAGGTCAAGTAACATTTGCAGTACGCGATACATCGATTGATGGTGTTGAAATCCGCAAAGATGATTACATGGCATTAGCTGAAGGCAAAATTATTTTATCGACTTCTGAATTGATGAATGCAGCGAAAAAAGTGCTTGAAGGATTAATGGATGAAGATTCAGAAATCGTTACAATCATTTTTGGTGAAGATGCTACAGCAGAGCAGGCAGATGAATTACAAAACTTTATTGAAGAAAATTATCCAGATGCAGAAGTGGAAATTGTTGAAGGTAAGCAATCCCTTTACCCATTCATTCTCTCTGTAGAATAAATAGTAAAAGCAGCTGGGATAATCCGAAAAACATCAATTTTTCTCACAGAGAAATAATTGATGTTTTTCTGTTTGCAATCATGTGGGATTTAATTTACGAGGTAACCTATAATAAGTGGAGATATTCCGCTTTTATTATAGATAAAGTACTTATATGGGCTAAAATAATGAAAGACTTTCCGCTTATCCACGGAATAGGATTTCTTCGTTTATTTTTCAATCAGGAAGAAATGGCCGTTTATCCTTATAATGGTTATTATTCTGTTTTAACAACAAGAAGTTTGTTAATTGCAGAGAAAATGAGTACACTAGAGGTATATGAAAGTATGAAAGAAAATGGAGGATTATCATTATGAAGTTTACATCTGTTTTTGATATTATCGGTCCAGTTATGATTGGGCCATCCTCTTCACATACAGCTGGTGCAGCACGCATTGGTCGTGTCGCACGCGATTTGTTCGGACGTCAACCTAAATGGGTTAAAATCTATTTGTATGGTTCATTTGCTGAAACCTATCGGGGCCATGGCACAGATGTAGCTATTGTCGGCGGATTACTCGACTATGATACAGATGACGAACGTATCAAAACAGCTTTTGCCGAAGCGGAAAAAGCCGGCTTACAATTTGAATTTATTCCTGAAACAGCAAATAAAGAACATCCGAACACAGCACGTCTTTTAATGGGCGATGACGAATCGGAAATGAGTGTTGAGGGTATTTCAATCGGTGGCGGTAAAATTGAAATTAGTGAAGTAAATGGCTTCAAGCTGCGACTTACTGGAGGAATGCCGGCTATTTTAGTCGTACATGATGACCGTGCTGGATGTATCGCAAACGTAGCCAATTGCTTAGCCATGCATGACGTAAATATTGGGCATATGGAAGTATCACGCATCGAACGTGGCTTAACTGCTTTAATGGTTATTGAAGTGGACCAGAATATAGATCACCGTCTATTAGAACAAATTTCTTACATCCCGCATATTACGAAAGTTTCAAAAATTAATAATTAAGGGGTGACAAATATGGATGTATTATTTCGTAGTGTACGAGAATTGGTGGAATTAGCAGAGACAGAAGGAAAGCTTATTTCCGAATTAATGATAGAGCAAGAAATGTTAATTACAGGCCGGTCGCGCGAAGATATTTTTGCACAGATGGATCGTAACTTGACAATCATGGAAGAAGCGGTTGAGCGCGGCTTAAAAGGAGTACAGTCCGTAACAGGTTTAACTGGTGGAGATGCTGTACTCATTCAAAATTATATTAAAAAAGGCAATACATTAGCCGGAGACCTTTTACTTGATGCTGTCAGCAAAGCTGTTGCAACAAATGAAGTGAATGCAGCAATGGGTACAATTTGTGCGACTCCAACTGCAGGTTCAGCGGGAGTAGTTCCGGGCACATTATTTGCTGTGCAAAATAAATTGAACCCAACGCGTGAACAAATGATCCGCTATTTATTCACTTCAGGAGCATTTGGTTTTATCGTGGCAAACAATGCCTCGATTTCAGGAGCAGAAGGTGGCTGTCAGGCAGAAGTGGGAAGTGCATCCGCAATGGCTGCTGCAGCGATTGTCGAAATGGCTGGAGGCACTGCTCAGCAAAGTTCGGAAGCATTCGCAATTACATTAAAAAATATGCTTGGTTTAGTTTGTGATCCGGTTGCCGGCCTTGTAGAAGTACCATGTGTAAAGAGAAATGCAATGGGTGCATCGAATTCACTCGTTGCAGCGGATATGGCGTTGGCAGGTGTGACAAGCCGCATCCCTTGTGATGAAGTTATTGGTGCCATGTATCGTATCGGCCAGGCAATGAGTCCGAACCTAAAAGAAACGGCACGGGGTGGCTTAGCGGCAACACCAACTGGCAAAGCCATTACACATGCGATTTTTGAAGGTGGAGACTTAAAAAGCCTTTTGAAATCACGGGTAAACAGCAATTAATATTTAAGTGGATACCGTCAGAATAACTGTTTGTGCTAAAGATCTTTAAGATTTTTTAGCACAAGCTTTTTTTAGTTTTAAAAGGGAACGTATGCACTTGTTTTATGCTATTCTAAAAGGACAAATATTTCGTAAAGGAAGTGTCGACAATGATCCATGAGCCAGTTTCACAATTAAAAGGTATCGGAAAAGAAACAGCTGAAAATTTAATGAAAATTGGCATACATACCGTTCATGATTTGATTTGGACATTTCCGTATCGCCATGAAGACTTTCGATTGAAAGATTTAACAGAAACACCCCATAATGAGCGTGTCACTATTGAAGCTCGTGTTGAAAGTGAACCAACAGTATTATTTTTAGGAAAAAATAAATCGCGACTTCAATTTACGGCACTCGCAGGAAGACATTTAATAAAAGTAGTATTTTTTAATCAAAATTATTTGCGACAAAAGCTATTAACCGGCAACATTATTACGGTAACAGGAAAATGGGATCGTGGTCGTCAGGTAATTGTTGGTTCCTCAGTAACATTTGGACCGAAAATCGATCAGGTTGATTTCGAGCCGGTATATAGTTTAAAGGGAAATATCCAGCAAAAGCGTTTTCGTAAATATATGCGACAAGCATTAGATACTGTAAAGGAACAATTAACTGACACATTACCGACAGCATTGCGCGAAAGTTATCAATTGGTAAGTATTCAGGATGCGCTTGAAGGTGTACATTTTCCGTTAAATGCTGAACATGCAAAACAGGCGCGCCGTCGTTTTGTTTATGAGGAGCTATTACAATTTCAATTGCGTATTCAAGCCTTAAGAAAAGCAAATAAGGAAAATGAAAAGGGAATTTCAATTCGCTTTGACTTAGAAAAATTAAAGGTCTTTATCGCCACATTACCCTATGAGCTTACGGGTGCTCAAAAGCGAGTAGTCAATGAAATATGTAAAGACTTACTACTCCCGCAACGTATGAACCGCCTTCTCCAAGGGGACGTAGGTTCCGGTAAGACTGTTGTGGCTGCAATCGGTCTTTATGCGGCGGTAACAGCGGGCTATCAAGGGGCTTTAATGGCGCCAACCGAAATTTTAGCAGAGCAGCATGCTGAAAACTTACATACATGGTTTGATGCAATTGGTGTCAAAGTCGCTTTATTATCTGGCTCGACAAAAGCAAAGGCCCGTCGTGAGTTATTGGCACAGCTCGCAACAGGAGAAATTGATATACTGATTGGTACACATGCACTGATTCAGCCGGATGTTCAATTCCATAAATTAGGTTTTGTAATTACAGATGAACAGCATCGTTTTGGAGTGGAGCAACGTCGTGTATTACGTGAAAAGGGAGAAAGTCCAGATGTATTGTTTATGACCGCCACTCCTATTCCCCGTACATTGGCAATTACAGCCTTTGGTGAAATGGATGTTTCTATCATTGATGAATTGCCTGCAGGACGTAAGGAAATCGAAACTCATTGGCTAAAAAAAGAGCAGTTAAATAGTGTATTAATGCGTATGAAACAAGAACTTGCATCAGGTCGCCAAGCTTATGTTATTACGCCATTAATTGAAGAATCCGATAAGCTTGATGTGCAAAATGCAGTCGAGGCTTACGAACAATTGAAAGCATATTTCGGTAATCAATTTGAAATAGGGCTCATGCATGGGCGCTTACATTCAGATGAAAAGGATGCGGTAATGCGCGGTTTTAGTGAAGGTAACATCCATGTTCTTGTTTCAACGACCGTAGTTGAAGTAGGGGTAAATGTTCCAAATGCAACATTTATGACAATTTATGATGCGGAACGATTTGGTTTAGCCCAACTTCACCAGCTGCGTGGACGTGTTGGCCGGGGAGAGCATCAATCGTATTGTGTGCTTATAGCGGATCCAAAAACAAATGAAGGAAAAGAACGCATGATGAGCATGACGGAGACGAATGACGGATTCCGATTAGCTGAAAAAGATTTGGAGCTTCGGGGCTCAGGAGATTTTTTCGGTAAGCGTCAAAGTGGATTGCCGGAATTTAAATTGGCTGATCTTGTCCACGATTACCGTGCTTTGGAAACCGCAAGACAAGATGCTGCTAAAATGCTGTATGAAGAAGCATTTTGGCACGATGATGAATATGAGTACCTTCGTAAAGAGTTAGAGGCTTCCGGTGTTCTGCAAGGTGAACGGATTGATTAGTTATTAGAACAGCTAGAAACATAGGTTTTTTTGGAACGCAGCAAAAATATGTTGCGTTCCTTTTTTTATACCTGTATATTGATATTAGTACCAAGTGCTAATACTAATCTTTTATAAAATTAAAGGTAGGTAACAAATACGTATGAAGCGTTCCAAAAAAGAGCGACAGTCATTATTGACTGAAAAAATCGCCGACAATCCTTTCGTTACTGATGAACAATTAGCAGCTGAATTTAATGTGAGCGTTCAAACGATTCGACTGGATCGGATGGAACTTGCTATCCCGGAATTACGAGAGCGTATTAAAGATGTTGCTGCTAAAAAGTATGATGAAGTAAAATCATTACCACTAGATGAAGTTATCGGTGAAATTATTGACATTGAGTTGGATAATCGGGCTATCTCCATTTTTGATGTTGGAGAAGAGCATGTATTCCAACGCAACGGCATAGCACGTGGGCATCATTTATTTGCACAGGCTAACTCTTTGGCGGTAGCGGTAATTGATGACGAGCTTGCCCTTACAGTAAAATCAAATGTTGCTTTCGTAAAACCTGTTCGTGCGGGTGACCGTGTCGTAACGAAAGCAATTGTAAAGGGGAAAAACCCGGAAAAAAACCGTACATTTGTTGAAGTAATTTCTTCTGTTGATAACGAATTGGTTTTCAAAGGGGAATTTGAAATGTACCGTACGAAAGGTGAATAAATAATATGAAAATAGCAGTAGACGGTATGGGTGGAGACAACGCCCCACAAGCTATCGTAGAAGGTGTGCTACTCGCACTGGAAGACTTTGAGAATATAACAATTGATTTATATGGTGACGAACAAAAAATGGCTCCATATTTAAAAAAACATACCCGTTTAACGATCATACATTGCGGTGAGGTAGTAGAAGCCGAGGATGATCCGGCGCGTGCTGTACGTCGTAAAAAGGACTCTTCAATGGCACGTATGCTGGATGCTGTTGCTGAAGGAAAAGCAGATGCTTGTTTATCAGCGGGAAATACAGGTGCTTTAATGGCGGGTGGTCTATTTAAGGTAGGACGTATAGAAGGCGTATCACGCCCTGCATTAGCAACGACATTACCAACGATGAATGGGGAAGGCTTCTTAATGCTGGATCTAGGTGCCAATGCGGATGCCAAAGCCGAAAATTTACTTCAGTTTGCCATTATGGGTGATATTTATGTAAAGCAAGTACGTGCGCAAAAAGCTCCGCGCATTGGATTACTGAACATCGGTACAGAAGATAAAAAAGGCAATGAGCTGACAAAATCAGCATTTACAATGTTGAAGGAAGCTGACTTTAATTTCAAGGGGAACGTGGAAGCGCGTGAATTATTGAATGGTGTTGCAGACGTTGTCGTAACAGATGGTTTTACTGGGAATATGGTACTCAAAACAATCGAAGGAACTGCGGGTACAATTTTCAAAATGCTGAAAGAAACATTGTTTTCTACAACAAAAACGAAAATCGCAGCTGCTTTAGTAAAAAATGATTTAAAACAATTAAAAGATAAAATGGACTACACAGAATATGGTGGTGCAGCATTATTCGGTTTGAAAGCACCGGTTATTAAAGCTCATGGTTCATCGAATGCACGTGCCATTTATAGTGCTATTCGCCAAGCGACGATTATGGTAGAGCATGAAGTTTGCGAAACGATTGCCAAAACAATCGAGCAAATGCCAAAGCCAGAATAAGAACTTTACAAAGGGGATTATGTAATGACAAAAATTGCTTTTATTTTTCCAGGACAAGGTTCACAATCTGTAGGGATGGGCGCGGAGTTCGTTGGTAATGATGAAAAAAGCAAACAGTTTTATGAGCGAGCAAATGACGTTCTGCAACTTCCGTTGTCGGACTATATGCTGAACGGTCCTCAAGAAACGTTAACGCTAACTTACCATGCTCAGCCTGCCTTGTTAACAACTGGGGTAATGATTGCCAATAAGCTGATGGATGCGGGCGTTACACCGCATTATACGGCGGGACACTCATTAGGAGAGTATAGTGCATTTGTCATTTCGGGAGTTATTGGATTTGAGGATGCAGTAAAAACGGTTCATGAGCGGGGTGTATTTATGGACGAGGCGGTACCTGCAGGTCAGGGAGCGATGGCAGCGATTTTAGCGTTAGATGCTGAAAAACTAGACGCTATATGCCAAAAAGTTTCCGCTGAAGGTGAAGTTGTGCAAGTAGCAAACTTCAATTGCCCGGGTCAAATTGTGATTTCAGGGACGAAACAAGGTGTTGACGAAGCATGCAAAAGAGCAAAGGAAGCAGGAGCTAAACGAGCATTGCCATTAGTCGTAAGTGGTCCATTCCATAGTTCATTAATGCAGAAGGCTGCACATAACTTAAAAAATACGGTAGAAAAATTAATCCTACAAGAACCTAAGATTCCAGTAGTAAGCAATGTTACTTCAGAGCTATTAACATCAGTAGAATCAATTAAACAAGAAATGGTTGCACAAGTAACTAGCTCAGTAAAATGGGAGCAAAACATTGAGAAGCTGATTGCAGAAGGCGTAACAATTTTTATTGAATGTGGACCTGGAAAAGTATTATCAGGTTTAGTGAAAAAAATTGACCGCAATGTACAAACATATTGTGTTTATGATGAGGCGAGTTTAACGCAAGTTATCGAAGCATCAAAGGAGTGGAAACAATGGGTTTAGTTGGTAAGTGTGCAGTCGTAACAGGGGCTTCCCGAGGTATTGGTCGCGCTATAGCGTTACATTTGGCAAGCGAAGGGGCTAAAGTGGTTGTCAATTATAGCGGCAGCGAGCAAAAGGCACTAGAAGTTGTAGAAGAGATTAAAAATAACGGCGGAGAAGCTATTGCCGTACAGGCGAATGTTGCAGAATCCGATTCCGTTCAAAACTTAATGAAAACAGCAATTGATACGTATGGATCGATTGATATTCTAGTAAATAATGCAGGTATTACACGCGATAATTTATTGATGCGTATGAAAGAAAACGAATGGGATGACGTCATCGATACAAATTTAAAAGGCGTTTTCCTATGTACAAAAGCTGTAACACGCCAAATGATGAAGCAACGTTCAGGTCGTATTATTAATATTTCCTCTATAGTAGGTGTAGCAGGAAATGCAGGACAGGCAAATTACGTGGCGGCAAAGGCCGGTGTTATCGGATTAACGAAAACAACTGCCCAGGAACTCGCATCCCGGAATATATTAGTGAATGCTATCGCTCCAGGTTTCATCACAACTGAAATGACGGAAGCATTGCCGGAAGAGATAAAAGAAACAATGTTGAAGCAAATTCCATTAGCGAAACTAGGTCAACCAGAAGATGTTGCGAAAGCGGTTGTATTTTTTGCCTCGGACAGCGCCAACTATATTACAGGACAAACACTGCAAATAGACGGCGGCATGGTGATGGCTTAATATTAAATATATAAGTTTCACCGCCCGTGAAAAGCGAGCTCTAGTTTCGCTTGTTAGTAGTAGAAACCATTATTAGTTATATTATTAATCAGTATTCATTGAGGGGAGGTGACTGATTTGTCTACAGTATTTGAGCGTGTTTCAAAGGTTATCGTTGACCGTTTAGGCGTTGACGAAAGCGAAGTGAAATTAGAAGCATCATTCCGTGAGGATTTAGGTGCAGATTCATTAGATGTTGTTGAGTTAGTAATGGAACTTGAAGATGAATTCGATATGGAAATTTCTGATGAAGATGCAGAAAAAATTGCTACAGTTGGTAATGCAATTTCATACATCGAAAGCAAAATTAGCTAATTCATAGAATTATTGGGGCTGTATTAAAAGTCGATTTGACTTTTATACAGCCCTTTTATGTATTGGGGGAGATAAACGGAGGAATTTTGCTAATTTGGATTTAGTCTTTTAGCAAAAATATAAGTTTTCAGCGCCCTCCTAAATAAGGGGAGATTTTACCGTTATTTGAATGATGTAGCTCATTTTTAGGATAAATAAGGGAACGTTTTACCGTTATTTCAAATAAAATCGTGAAATTTCATGTTTTTTTTAGTCAATAACGGAAATTCCTTCCCTTATTTTGACTATTTTTTTATTTATTTTCGAAATAAGGGAAATTTGTTCCGCTATTTATCTCATTATGCAATTCAATTTCTCCAACGTGCTTTCCCCGTAGCGTAGCAGAACGGACTTCATGAGCAAATCTTATTTTTCAATTTTTACTTTCCCCTCAAACCAAAATTCCGGAAGGGGAAATTAACTGACTTTTCAGGTGAATTATCCGAATTTATTGGAGAAACAAAATAAAAAGGTTTTCGGTACTATTTTGGCTGATACCCTTTGCACAATACTATAGAACAAGGTAAACTAAACGTGAGAAACTAATAGGAAGGCAGAAACTCTATGACCCAAAGAAGAAAAGGGAACAACCACAAACCTGGTGTACTCCCTGAAAAAGTAAAATCGCAATTCCAAATTTTCCAAGATGAAATGAATATTCATTTTCAAAATAAAGCTTTATTATATCAAGCTTTTACGCATTCATCCTATGTGAATGAGCATCGCCGCAAACTATTTACGGACAACGAACGATTAGAATTTTTAGGGGACGCTGTACTAGAATTATCTGTATCCAAATATTTATTTGAAAAATTCCCAAATATGAGTGAAGGCGAGCTTACTAAATTACGTGCATCAATTGTATGTGAGCCGTCGCTCGTTGTATTTGCGAATGAACTTGATTTCGGACAATATGTTTTATTAGGTAAAGGGGAAGAACTAACTGGTGGTCGTGAGCGTCCAGCATTGCTTGCTGACGTATTTGAATCATTTATTGGTGCCCTTTATTTAGATCAAGGCTTAGATGTAGTTGTCGCCTTTTTAGAGCGTATCGTATTCCCTAAAGTTGAAGTCGGTGCTTTTTCGCATGTGATGGATTTTAAAAGTCAATTGCAAGAAATTATACAACAAACAAATAACGGTCTTTTATACTACGAAATTGTTGATGAAAAAGGTCCGGCACACAATAGGACATTTGTTTCCCGTGTGCTGCTAAATGATGACGAATTGGGTATTGGCCGTGGAAAATCAAAGAAAGAGGCTGAGCAGCAAGCGGCGCAGAGTGCCATGCTAATGCTTAAGCAGTCAAAGCAAGAGGGGGAATAACATGTTCCTTAAGAGACTCGAAGTAATAGGTTTTAAATCTTTTGCCGAGCGAATCGGAATCGATTTTGTCCCGGGTGTTACAGCAGTTGTAGGACCAAATGGAAGTGGGAAAAGTAATGTAACTGATGCGGTTCGCTGGGTATTGGGTGAACAGTCTGTTAAAAGTTTACGTGGTGCTAAAATGGAAGATGTTATTTTTGCAGGAAGCGAATCACGTAAAGCATTGAATTTTGCAGAAGTAACACTTGTACTGGATAATACAGATCAGCAAGTAGCGATACCATACACTGAAGTAAGTGTAACTAGACGTGTATATCGTTCAGGTGAGAGCGAATATCTACTTAACAATCAGCAATGTCGCCTAAAGGATATAACGGATTTATTTATGGATTCAGGACTCGGAAAAGAAGCATTTTCCATTATTTCGCAAGGACGAGTTGATGAAATTTTAAACAGCCGTCCCGATGATCGCCGCAGTATTTTTGAGGAAGCGGCTGGTGTACTCAAGTACAAGCAACGCAAGAAAAAAGCGGAGCATAAGCTTGTTGAAACGGATGAGAATTTAAATCGTGTTTTAGATATTCTGCATGAAATTGACCAACGTCTTGAACCGTTAAAAATTCAGGCATCAAGTGCAAAAGATTATGTTCGTATGACAGAGGAATTAAAAGATTTTGATATTGCATTAATGGTGCATGACATCAGTACATTTGAAAATACATTGCAAAATTATATTAAAGAACAGCAAAAACTAAATACGGCAGAAAAAGAACATGCCATCGAGATATCAAAAGTTGAACAACAATTGCGTAAAATGCGCAATGAGTTAAAAGCAATTGATGACGTATTGGATAGTTCGCAAGAGCAGCTTGTTGAAGCCAGTGCTGAAGTAGAGCGCTGGGAAGGACGGAAAGCGCTATTTAACGAAAAGCGCTCGAATGCCGAAAAGCAAGCGCAACAATTGCATGAAAGCTTAACAGAAGCATCAAACACTGTTATTGAACTGGAAAAAGCAAAGCAGGAAAAACATCAGCAATTCACTGAAAAACAAAAAATAGTTTCACAAATTCGTTCGGCCTTGAAACAAGTTGATCAGGCATTGACGCGTTCAGCTTCTGAAATTGAACAGGAAATTGAAGAAGCAAAAAATACGTATATCAATTTGCTTAATGAAGAGGCAACAGTTAAAAATGAATTAAAACATATTGATCAACAATTAACGCAAGAGCAGGCTTCTGTAGAACGTATGACAGGTCGTTCTTCAGAAGTACAAAAAGATTTGACGGAAGCCCTTTTGGCAAAGGAAATGACAGAGCAGGCCCTTGAGCAGACTGTACAATCCGTTAAAGAACAACTTAGCCAATTTGATGTAATGCAAGTTCAATTAAAAGCTTCTTCATCAGATTTAGATGAGAAGCAGGCGCTATTATATAAGGCATATCAACATCATCAGCAATTAAAGGCACGAAAAGAAACATTGGCGGAATTAGAGGCTGATTTTTCCGGGTTTTTCCATGGTGTTAAGGAAGTGTTATTAGCACGTGATCGTGGGGAGCTGCATGGAATTGAAGGTGCTGTAGCGGAACTGATTCAAGTTGAGGCAAAGTACTCTCAAGCAATTGAAACCGCATTAGGTGCAGCATCTCAGCATATTGTTACAGTAAACGAACAACATGCCCAAAAGGCAATAACTTGGCTGAAGCAAAAGCGTGCAGGACGGGCAACATTTTTACCGAAAACAGTTATGCGTTCTCGAAAAATCCATGCACAGCAACTAAGTGATATTCAATCACACCCAGCATTTATTGCATTAGGATATGAGCTTGTTAGCTATGCACAGGAAAATACGACAATAATTGAAAACCTTTTAGGTAATGTACTTGTAGCCTCTTCATTAGAGGGTGCGAGTCAAATAGCGCGTTTATGTGGATTTAAATACCGTGTTGTAACTCTTGAAGGAGATATCGTAAATGCAGGTGGTTCATTGACAGGTGGTGCTTTGAAACAACAAAGCTCACTATTTTCAAGGAAAGCCGAGCTCGATAAACTTGTCGCTACATTAGAGGGGATGGAAGCAACAATCCATTCCGCTGAGCAGACAGTAGCGAAGAAAAAAGAACAAATTGCCGAAATGCGTGATGCATTGGAAGAGTTGAAGCTTCAAGGTGAGTCGATGCGAGAGCAAGAACAGATTCATCGGGCAAAGCTTTTAGAGTTGGATATGATTGTGAAAAGTTTGCAGACGACTGCTACGATTACACAATCGGAGCAATCATCCGTTTCTACAAGAAAGCAATCGTTAAGTGTAGAGCAAAAAATTGCCCAAAAAAGATTAGCAGAATTGAGCGAAGAATTGCAGGAAATACAGCAAACGGTTGATGAGCTCACACTCGCTAAAACTCAAAGTGAAACGCAAAAAGATGTATTACGTGAACAGTTGGCAGTCCAACGATCAGAACTTGCAGTTGCACAAGAACAGTTAACGCAAGTACAGGCATCCATTGCAGGAATTGAGCTAAACTTAACGAAAGCACAGAATACGGTCGAAAAAATTTCCCAGGAAATAGAGTGGATCGAATCTGAAGATGGATTAAACGGACCTTCTGCAGATGAGTTGGAACAAACAATCATTCAATGGGTGACAAAAAAGGAAGCATTAACAGAGATTATTCAAAAAAATCGTTCATCTCGTTCAGTTCTACACGAACAAATTACGGAAAATGAAATTCATTTACAGGAAATTCAGCGTGTACATAAAAGTTATGTTGATGCATTGCGAGCTTTAGAATTAAAGCGCAATCGCACTGAATTTGAAATGAATAATTTACAAGAGCAGCTACTCGAACAGTATGAGTTGGATTTCTTATCTGCTCAGGCCGAAGTAATTGATATAGAGAATGAAGAAGATGTGCGCCGTAAAGTAAAGTTATTAAAACAATCCATTGAAGAGCTTGGTCCAGTCAACCTGTCAGCAATCGAAGAGTATGATCGGGTGCAGGAACGCTATACATTTTTAAGTGAACAGCGAGAAGATTTAGTCTCTGCAAAAGATACGCTACACAAAGCGATTGGTGAGATGGATGAAGAAATGACGGAACGATTTAGCGAAACATTTAGGCAAATTCGTCAGCAATTCGTTATTTCATTTAGGGAGCTATTCGGAGGCGGTACAGCAGATCTAGTATTAGTGGATCCTAGTAACATGCTAGAGACAGGCATTGAAATTATTGCCCAACCACCAGGAAAAAAACTGCAAAGCTTAAGTTTGCTCTCTGGTGGTGAACGTGCATTGACAGCCATTGCTCTATTATTTGCTATTTTAAATACACGACCTGTCCCATTCTGTATTTTAGATGAAGTTGAGGCAGCATTGGACGAATCGAATGTAGCACGATATAGCGATTATTTACGTAAATATAGTGACCATACACAATTTATCGTCATTACTCACCGTAAAGGTACGATGGAAGGTGCGGATGTTCTATATGGAATTACAATGCAGGAATCAGGTGTGTCGAAGCTTGTTTCGGTAAAACTGGAAGAACAAACGGAATTAGTAATGTAAGGGAGTGTCAATAAATGAGCTTTTTTAAACGACTAAAAGAAAAGCTAACTGGCGGTAATGAGGAACTGGAACAAAAAGTTGACCAACCAGAGCTTGATGAACAGCAACTGGCTGATAGCCTCCAACCTAAATTGATTGAAGAAACGGCAATAAAAAACTCCGTGGAACAAGAAGCGGTTGAAGTAGATGTTAATGTTTCACGTGTGGAAGAATCAACACCTCAAGAAGAACCGTCACTGAGCGATAGTGATACAGCGTTAGTAGTTGTTGATGAACAGGCAGAAGAACAAATTAAACCTTCTGCGTGGTCCATCACACAAAAATTCAAAGCCGGTTTGGAAAAGACGCGTAATTCATTTACTTCCAAAGTGAATGATTTAGTAGCCCGTTACCGTAAAGTTGACGAAGATTTCTTTGAAGAACTAGAGGAATTACTGCTACAAGCAGACGTAGGATTTGAAACGGTTATGGATTTAATGGATAAATTGCGCTATGAAGTACAGCGTCAAAATATTAAAGATACAAACGGTATTCAATCCATTATCTCTGAAAAATTGGTAGAAATTTATGAATCTGGTGAAGAAAACTTAACTGACTTAAACATTCAGCAAGATGGCGATTTAACAGTTATTTTGTTCGTTGGTGTTAATGGAGTTGGTAAAACAACGACAATTGGTAAATTAGCGCATCGTCTGAAATCTGACGGTAAATCAGTTATGCTTGCTGCAGGTGATACATTCCGTGCAGGCGCAATTGATCAGTTACAAGTGTGGGGCGAACGTGTTGGGGTGGAAGTAATTGCACAATCTGAAGGTTCTGACCCGGCAGCGGTGATGTATGATGCGATTCGTGCAGCGAAAAAACGCGGTGTCGATATTTTAATTTGTGATACAGCCGGTCGTTTGCAAAATAAAGTCAACTTGATGAACGAACTTCAAAAAGTACACCGTGTCATTTCACGTGAAATTCCAAATGCACCACATGAAGTGCTATTGGCATTGGATGCAACAACAGGTCAAAATGCGCTAGTACAGGCACAAACTTTCAAAGAAGTAACGAATGTTACAGGTATTGTATTAACAAAGTTGGATGGTACTGCTAAAGGCGGTATTGTATTGGCTATTCGCAACAAATTGCATATTCCAGTAAAATTCGTTGGCCTTGGTGAAAAAATGGATGACTTGCAGCCATTTGATGCAGAACGTTATGTTTATGGTTTATTTGCTGATGGATTGGAAAAGGAATTAGAAAAAATAGAAGATTAAATATGAACGAGCAACAGAGGAAATTTGTTGCTCGTTTTTTCCGTTAACATTTTCCTTGGACAAGGAGATTACCTTGACAGTAACTGCTCACAAGATTATGATAAGATAGACAAATTATGATTGGAGAGATAAAATGCTACTTGAAAAAACAACACGCATGAACTTTCTCTTCGACTTTTATCAAGCACTATTAACAGACAAACAGCGCAGCTATATGGAACTTTATTACTTGGACGATCACTCGTTAGGAGAGATCGCCGAAAGTTATAACATTTCACGCCAGGCAGTTTATGATAATATTCGCCGTACTGAGGCGATGCTTGAAGAATATGAAGAAAAATTAAATTTATTCGAAAAGTTTCAACAACGTCAACAAGTATTAAAACAATTGACGAATGCGATACAAGATGAAGCTTCTACAGTAGAATTGAAGCTGGCATTGGTTGAACAATTAAAGGAATCGGATTAGGAGGCGAACGAGTTGGCTTTTGAAGGTTTAGCAGAGCGACTCCAAGGTACGATCCAAAAGATTAAAGGTAAAGGGAAAGTTACGGAACAAGACGTTAAAGAAATGATGCGTGAAGTCCGATTTGCCTTAATCGAAGCGGACGTAAACTTAAAAGTAGTAAAAGAATTCGTTAAAAAGGTTAGTGAGCGTGCGGTCGGCGTCGACGTTATGAAGTCATTAACGCCTGGTCAGCAGGTCATTAAAATTGTACAGGATGAATTGAAGAACCTAATGGGTGGAGAACAAAGCCCTATTAAATTCAGCAACCGTCCCCCAACAATCATTATGATGGTAGGGTTACAAGGTGCCGGTAAAACGACGACTACAGGTAAATTGGCAAATGTATTACGTAAAAAATACAATAAAAAACCACTATTGGTTGCAGCGGATGTATATCGTCCAGCCGCTGTTCAGCAATTACAGACAATTGGGAAGCAGCTTTCTTTACCAGTGTTCTCACTTGGTACAGAAGTCTCCCCAGTTGAAATTGCACGTCAAGCGATTGAACATGCAAAAGAAGAGCATCATGATGTTGTATTAATCGATACAGCCGGCCGTCTCCATATTGATGAAGAACTGATGCAGGAGCTAAAGGATATTCGAGCATTAAAAGAGCCGGACGAAGTATTTTTAGTTGTTGATGCGATGACAGGTCAAGATGCGGTAAATGTTGCGCAAAACTTTAATGAAGCAGTCGGCATTACGGGGGTTGTTTTAACAAAATTAGATGGTGATACACGTGGTGGTGCGGCTTTATCAATCCGTGCCGTTACTGAAAAGCCGATCAAATTTGTTGGTATGGGCGAAAAAATGGATGCATTGGAGCCATTCCATCCAGAACGCATGGCATCACGTATTTTAGGAATGGGTGACGTATTATCACTCATTGAAAAAGCACAGGCGAACGTTGATATGGAAAAAGCGAAAGAACTTGAAGAAAAGTTTATGACGCAATCTTTCACGTTTGATGACTTTATTGAGCAGCTTCAAGCCGTGAAAAAAATGGGACCGCTGGATGAATTATTAAAAATGATTCCAGGTGCAAACAAAATGAAGGGCTTAGATAATGTCAAGGTTGATGAAAAGCAAATGGGGCGCATTGAAGCAATTATTTATTCGATGACACCAAAAGAAAAGACAAACCCTGAAATTATTTCGGCGAGCCGCAAAAAACGTATCGCAACTGGTTCAGGCACGACAATTCAAGAAGTAAACCGCTTATTGAAGCAGTTTGAAGATATGAAAAAAATGATGAAACAAATGACAGGTATGACGCAGGGTAAAGGTAAGAAAAAGATGAAAATGCCTGGTTTAGATTCGTTATTTAAATAAAAAAAATAGGGTGTTAAGAAAAAACACTTTACAAACCACTAAGACATTGATAATATAATATCTTGTGTGAAACTTATTCGGAGGTGCTATATAAAATGGCAGTTAAAATTCGCTTAAAACGTATGGGAGCTAAAAAATCTCCTTTCTATCGTATCGTAGTTGCAGACGCTCGTTCACCACGTGACGGCCGTCAAATCGAAACAGTAGGTACTTACAACCCACTTACAGTTCCAGCTACAGTACAAATCGATGAAGAGAAAGCTCTTAAATGGTTAACTGATGGTGCAAAACCATCTGATACTGTACGTAACCTGTTCTCAGAACAAGGTATCATGGAAAAATTCCATAACGCTAAATACAGCAAATAATTCAATGATTAATTCGGAGGTGGCATTATGCAGCAGCTGATTGAAGCAATTGTTAAACCATTAGTCGATTATCCTGAAGACGTTCGTATTGAGACGGATGAAACTTCAAATCGAGTTGTTTATAAGCTTTTTGTTCATCCAGAGGATCGAGGGAAAGTGATAGGCAAGCAAGGACGTGTTGCGAAGGCAATTCGTACGATTGTGTACTCAGCAGCGGGCGGCCACCAGAAGAAAAAGACATATGTCGATATATTGGATTAATAAAAGAAGGGTGGCATTTTGCTAACCCTTCTTTTTTTGTTATGATAATTCAATCAGCGATATTTTATTGAATGATTACAACTAGTTGATTGGAATGGAGGTGGTGACTCCAGCGGGAAGAGCGAAATTTATTTTGCGACGAAAGCATAGCGTCAGGAGCACCGTCGCCTGAGATACAGGCTCAGGCCGTGCCCGCGGAAAGCGTCCACCGAAATGGAAATCAACGGGATATTAGAGGTGGAATATACATGGAATGGTTTAATGTAGGACGTATTGTAAATACACATGGAGTTCGTGGAGAACTTCGGATTTTATCGACAACAGATTTTGAAGAAGAGCGTTTTGCTGTAGGTTCTAAATTAGCGGCATTTAAAAAGGATGATAAAAAGCCGACTTGGGTAACAATCGCTTCATCCCGTCGCCATAAAAACTTTATTTTAGTAACATTTGAAGGAATGGAAAACATTAACCTAGTGGAGCCTTTTAAGGAAGGTCTACTGAAAATAACGATGGATCAGCTGGAAGAAGACGAGCTGGATGAAAACGAATACTATCACTTTGAAATTAAAGATTGTGAAGTGTTTTCAGAAGAAGGCGAATTAGTTGGAGTTGTAACCGACATTCTGGAAACCGGCGCCAATGATGTATGGGAAGTTAAAGCATCAGGCGGTAAAAAGCATTACATTCCTTATATTGAGGATATCGTAAAAGAAATCGATGTCGAAGAGAAGAAAATTATTATTCATGTAATGGAAGGTCTATTAGAATGAAGATTCATGTATTGAGTTTATTTCCTGACATGTTTTCAGGTGTCTTTGGTGCATCGATATTAAAAAAGGCTCAGGAAAAAGGTGCGGTGGAGTTAGCAGTAACAGATATTCGGGACTATAGTGAAAATAAGCAAAAGCAGGTTGATGACTACCCGTATGGTGGTGGTGCAGGAATGGTATTAAAGCCAGAGCCAATGTTTAATGCTGTTGAGGCTATTACGGAAGGTCGCAAGCCACGCGTTATTTTAATGTGCCCACAAGGTGAGCGCTTCACCCAGAAAAAGGCAGAGGAATTAGCGAAGGAAGAAGATTTAGTATTCTTATGTGGTCATTATGAAGGATATGATGAGCGTATTCGTCAATATCTTGTAACTGATGAAATTTCCATTGGTGACTTTGTGTTAACAGGAGGAGAGCTTCCAGCCATGACGGTAATCGACGCGGTTGTCCGCTTATTGCCGGGGGTACTTGGGCAGGAAGATTCGCATATCCAAGATTCATTTTCCACAGGGCTACTAGAGCATCCACATTATACACGACCGGCTGATTTTAGAGGTATGAAGGTACCGGATATACTGTTGTCAGGTAATCACGCGAAAATCGATGCCTGGCGTGAGGAGCAATCATTTGTCCGTACATTGGAACGCAGACCCGATTTATTCGATGCATTAGAATTGACGGATAAACAATTGAAATTGCTTGAAAAGATTAAGAGTGAAATGTAAAGCAAAACTACTTGCAAGCTTGTAAATTTTATGATAAGATTCATTTTGTGCTTCTATGTAGGCACTGAATTACGGTGTTCCGCTGTGGCTGAGATTAGCGTGCAAGAGCATCTGTCCAAGGAGAGAAAACAATGTCAAACATTATTACAGAGATCACTAAAGATCAATTACGTTCAGACTTACCGTCATTCAAACCAGGTGACACAGTTAAGGTACACGTTAAAATCGTTGAGGGTACTCGTGAGCGTATCCAATTATTCGAAGGTGTAGTTATTAAACGTCGTGGTGGCGGAATTAGCGAAACTTTCACAGTACGTAAAATTTCTTACGGCGTTGGTGTAGAGCGTACTTTCCCAGTACACACTCCAAAAATCGCTAATTTAGAAGTAGTTCGTAAAGGTAAAGTACGTCGTGCTAAACTTTACTACCTACGTAACCTACGTGGTAAAGCTGCTCGTATTAAAGAAATTCGATAAGAACTATTTAGAAGGGGCTTGTATCTACAAGTCCCTTTCTTTCTTTCTTTCTTTCTTTCTTTCTTTCTCAAATAAATTGTATTAAATATACGTTTATATACATAAAGCTTATTAGTTGGATAAATAAATACAGGTTAGATTTTTGCTTGAAATACATATTTCGTATACAATAAATGTGATGAGCAAGGGGGATAGCTACGTGGAAAAAACTGAAAAAGAAAAAAATGAGCTGTGGGAATGGACGAAAGCTCTACTTATTGCGTTTGCAATTGCCGCATTTATTCGCTACTTTTTATTTACACCGATTGTAGTAGATGGGGACTCAATGATGCCAACCCTTGAGAATGGTGATCGGATGATTGTTAACAAATTTAGCTATAAAATCGGCGAACCTAGTCGCTTTGACATCGTCGTATTCCACGCACCTGAACAAAAAGATTATATAAAACGCGTCATTGGCGTTCCAGGAGACTTTGTGGAATATAAAGATGACCAACTATACATTAATGGTGAAGCGATTGATGAACCATATTTAGATGCATATAAAGCACAAATTAGCGAAGGCAACTTAACAGGTGACTTCTCCCTAAAAGATATTGATCCATCATTAGATGTAATTCCAGAAGGTTATGTATTCGTAATGGGCGATAATCGCCGCTTCAGTAAAGATAGTCGTCATATCGGTATTGTCGAGCAAAAGGAAATTATCGGTAATACGAGTATTATTTTCTGGCCATTAAGCGAAATTGAAATCGTAAAATAATATTTATCGTTCTAAATTATAAATATTGTCTAAAATGAGGGGGATAGTCTAAACTCCTCATTTTTTTGTTTAAGAAATTATCATTATCACAAATGTGAATAACTAAGCAATGGGTTTCTAAGTTTTAAAAAAAAGCAGGAAGTCTGGGCTGAACGAGTAACACAATTGTAAATGAATAGAGATATGAACTATTTTCAGGAGGTATTAATATGACAATTCAATGGTTTCCCGGACATATGGCAAAGGCGCGTCGTCAAGTATCGGAAAGTTTAAAGCTAGTAGATATCATTTTTGAACTGGTGGATGCACGTTTGCCTTTATCATCACGTAATCCAATGATTGATGAGGTAATCCATCAAAAACCACGTCTACTTGTTTTAAATAAACAGGATATGGCAGATGAGCATGAAACACGTCGCTGGATTCAATATTTCGCTGACAGAGGATTTAAGGCAGTGGCAATCAACTCATTGGAAGGTAAAGGCTTACAGGCGGTCACAAAAGCTGCACAGGAGATCCTAGCTGACAAATGGGACCGTATGAGATCAAAAGGTATGAAGCCTCGTGCAATTCGGGCAATGATTGTAGGGATTCCGAATGTAGGGAAATCAACATTGATTAACCGTTTGGCAAAGAAAAACTTAGCGAAGACGGGAAATACACCAGGGATCACGAAAGCACAGCAATGGATTAAAGTCGGTAAAGAGATCGAACTTCTGGATACACCAGGTATTTTATGGCCGAAGTTTGAGGATCAGGAAGTCGGCTACAAGCTTGCTCTGACAGGTGCCATTAAAGATACAATTACTAATATGGAAGACTTGGCTGTATACGGCTTAAACTTTTTAGCATTACATTACCCAAATCGAATGGAAGAACGTTATAAAATTTCCTCTGTGTCTGAAGAATTAGTTGAAACATTTGATGCCATTGGAAAATTACGTCGTGTATTTGGACAAGGTGGGGAAATTGATTACGATCAAGTAGCAGTATTGATTGTACGTGATATTCGTGATCAGCATCTTGGAAAGCTCACATTCGACTTTGTGTCTGAGCAAGTTGAAAAAGAGCAATTAGCGGAAGCGATTGAAATAGAAAATGAAGAACGTCGACAAAAAACAGCAGCACTTCGTCGCCAACAAAAACAAGAAACTGAGCAATAAAATTAGGAGCAAAGCCTTTTTCATTATTTGAAAAAGGTTTTTTCTTTTATAATAAAAAGAATAGACGATATAACAGTTAGATCCAAAGTTAAGTTGATTGGAATTAAGGGTAGGATCAAAAGTTATACCCGTAATAGAAATCAACTCTATATAATTAGTTACTATGAACATAAAAGATTAGAGGAATATAAATGAAAACAATCAAAGAGATAACAGAAGCATTAAAGGCATCTACACAAATTGAGCCGTGGATGGATCAGATTGCACAAGATGAACGTGCAGGTGTAATGAAAGTATGGACGCAATTTCAAAAACGTTTAGAAAAAGTAGAGGTACTGCAAAAAGCGCATGACGAGAAACTACAATTTGATGCAGGGTATCTGCCATATGAAGACGCTTATATAGCAGGTACTGATGAAGCGGGACGAGGTCCATTAGCGGGACCTGTAGTAACAGCGGCAGTTATTTTACCAAATTACTGTCAGGAATTGTTAGGTGTAAATGATTCAAAGTTATTGTCTAAGGAGAAGCGCAAAGAGTATGCGGAGCGAATAAAAAAACATGCACTTTACTATGCCGTTCATTTTCAAAGTGTAGAAGAAATTGACCGCTTGAATATTTATGAGGCGACACGGCAATCGATGTTAAAAAGTATAGAAGCACTTGAGGCAACGCCACATTTTATTTTAGCGGATGCAATGACGTTATCGGTAACGATTCCCCAAGCGTCAATAATAAAAGGTGATGCACGTAGTTTAGCGATTGCAGCAGCGTCCATTTTAGCTAAGACAGCACGTGATGAGTATATGGAAAACTTGGATTTACAACACCCACAATACGGATTTGCACAACATGCCGGCTATGGTACAAAGCAGCATTTAGAAGCACTCCAGCAGCATGGACCAACAGCTCATCACCGAAAAACATTTGAACCGATAAAATCGATGCTTCAAAGAAGGGAGTAATGGCATGAACTTCGCATCTTCAAATTCCATCCAAACAAATATGACACAACAAACGACAGCAAATCAGCCATTATCATTGAAACAAGACCAAATATTTCACGGGACAATTAAGCAGCTATATCCAAATCAAATGGCGGAAGTTCAAGTAGGAAATCAAAAGCTTATGGCTAAGCTTGAAGTGCCTTTAAAGTTAGGGGACGCACATTTCTTTCAAGTAACCGCAACGAATCCACAAACAGAGCTGAAAGTTGTAACAGGTCCCATGTCCCAATCTATGACAGCGGGACAGCAGTTGTCCCAATTATTAGAAACGATGAATTTACCCAAATCGAATGAAATGCAACAAGTACTCTCACATTTTATGAAGAATCAGATCCCACTTGCAAAAGAACAGTTGCTAGCTGCAGAAAGTTGGATGAAAGCCTTGCCTCCCGGAGTAGATAAAAATAATGCTCTACAAGCATTGCAGCGAATGGTTGAGTTAAAGATGCCATTTACGAATACAGTGTTCCAAGCGTTAACACAAGGAATAAAAACTGATGGATTATCTACCAATTTGGCAAATTTGGCTCAACTGTTGGCAAATCAACCAGGCGGAAATGAAACGATTAAATTAAATTTACGCCAACAAATCGAGCTGCTGGCAAAGCCGTTGAACAATGAAACAGGTGGCATACTACTTGCACGGGCAACACAAACACTAGTGGATAATGGTGCGCCCATTGCTTCCAAGCTTCAAGCACTGACAATCTTAAAGGAAGCGGGAATTTTACCGCAAAATGCAACTATACACAATTGGCAAAATATTAATCAACAGGCAAACCAACAAGCCATTAATCAATCTCCTGCATCACCGTTACTAAAGGAAGCAGGGCAAATGCTGCGACAGTTGGCGCAAACTGCCCCCGAGCATATAAAGCCGATGATGGATCAAGTAAAGGCTTGGATTAATAACGAAAATCTGTTGTCCCAAACACAAAAGCAGCAATTACAGCAGTTAATGACACGTTTTGAACAGATACCTGCGTCAAAACAGGGAATAGAAGCATTGACAAACCAAATACAGCAACACTTGACAAGTGGATACAGTGAAAGTATAACGTCAAAGTTATTTATACAAAATGACCAAGGAATTTCCGCAAAGGACCAGCTTCTTTCATTGATTAAGCCGGATTCTAATCTCCCGCTCGCTGATCAGCTTTTGCGAAATTTAGTGAAAGTTACGGCTGATAGTCCACAGCCAGTCATGCAAAGCACTCTTACTCAAGCTGAGGCACAAGTACAATCAGCTGTAGACAGCCGTGCAATGGAACAAGCAATAAAAACAGTTTTAAAAGGGCTGGGAGTTAGCTATGAGGCAATGCTTGCAAACAAGGCTGGTGATATACAAGTGATTGCACAGCAGCTTAAGCCGCAGCTATTAGCACTTCTTCAAGATGTTCAGACCCCCACTGTCTTAAAGGACACGGCTGAGATGGTAATGGCCAGACTGAATGGCATGCAGCTGTCTTCAGGAGAAAACGGGCATCAGCATCAGCTTGTAATGCAACTGCCATTGGACTTTTTCGGAAAGAAAATGGATGCAACACTTCAATGGAATGGCCGTATGAAGGAAGATGGTAAAATTGATGCCAATTTTGCGCGGATTATGTTTTATTTAAATATGGAATCGTTGCAACAAACCGTCATTGACATGCAAGTACAAAATCGGGTAGTAACGATTAATGTATATAATGATATTCCAAATCTGAATTCATTAGCTGAATCATTAAAAGCTACACTAAAGACGGGTTTACTTGACAAGGAATATACATTATCCGGTTTATTCATCAAACCTTTTGGAAATCAGGAAATAAAAACAACTGGCTCAAAGCTTTCAAAACAATCGGAAGAACAACAACAAGGTGGTGTGGATATTCGGGTATGAACGAAAAAAAATATGTGCGAAAAGAAGCAATTGCTCTATCATATGACTCTCAGAAAAGTAGTGGACCTACAGTTATCGCAAAAGGAAAAGGTAAAATTGCAGACAACATACTAGAGCAAGCCACCATGCATGATGTACCTATATATGAAGATCCAAACTTAGTAGAACTGCTCGGCCAATTGGATTTAAATACGTCCATACCAGAGGAACTGTACCAGGCTGTTGCTGAAGTATTTGCCTTTATTTATCACTTAGATGACAAGCACAAGCTAACCTTAAACAGCAAGAGAATAATGTGAAGTTTATCTTTTTAGGAGGATATATCTTTCGGGAAATCAGAAAATATATTTAGAGAGAATTTTTTGACATAAAATAAAGTAAAAATTGCTTGTGTGACAAATATAGACATTGTCTGAATTATTGTATAAAATAGATTATGTTAGTAGAATAATTTCCAAATGTCCGATGGGAGGATGTATCATGAATATCCATGAGTATCAAGGGAAAGAAATATTAAGGCAGTACGGCGTTGCGGTTCCAAAAGGGAGTGTCGCGTTTTCACCAGACGAAGCAGTAAAGGCTGCGAAAGAACTAGGTTCAAATGTAACAGTTGTAAAAGCACAAATCCATGCAGGTGGGCGCGGTAAAGCAGGGGGCGTAAAAATCGCGAAAAACTTAGATGAAGTTCGCTCTTACGCAAAGGAACTGCTAGGCAAAATTTTAGTGACACACCAAACAGGTCCAGACGGTAAAGAAGTAAAACGTCTTTATATAGAGGAAGGTTCGGACATTAAAAAAGAGTACTATTTAAGTTTAGTATTAGACCGTGCAACTTCTAGAGTAGTAATGATGGGTTCTGAAGAAGGCGGTATGGATATTGAGGAAGTAGCAGAATCAAATCCTGAAAAAATCTTCAAGGAAATCATTGATCCAGTGACAGGCTTAAATGCCTTCCAAGCGCGACGCATGGCGTTCAATATGAATATTCCGGCTAAATTAGTCAACAAAGCAGTAGGGTTGATGCTGGGCATTTATAAAGCATTTATCGATAAGGATGCATCGACAGTGGAAATTAACCCACTTGTAGTTACTGGGGATGATCAAGTAGTGGCGCTTGATGCAAAATTCAATTTTGATGCGAATTCACTCTATCGTCATAAAGATATTGTTGAATTACGTGACTTTGATGAAGAAGATGCAAAGGAAATTGAAGCATCTAAATATGACTTAAGCTATATTTCTTTAGATGGCAACATTGGCTGTATGGTAAATGGTGCAGGTCTTGCAATGGCAACGATGGATACGATTAGCTACTACGGCGGTTCACCCGCAAACTTCCTTGATGTTGGGGGCGGTGCAACAGCTGAAAAAGTAACAGAAGCATTTAAAATTATTTTATCAGACAAAAATGTAAAAGGTATTTTTGTCAACATTTTTGGTGGAATTATGAAGTGCGACATCATTGCAGAAGGTGTTATTACAGCTGCAAAAGAAGTAGGCTTAAAAGTTCCGTTAGTTGTGCGTTTAGAAGGAACGAACGTAGAACTTGGTAAAAAATTATTAAATGAATCCGGTTTAAATATTGTAGCCGCTGACTCTATGGCTGATGGCGCACAAAAAATCGTGGAATTAGTTGAATCTGAAGGCGGGGTTAAGTCATGAGCGTATTCATTAACAAAGACACAAAAGTAATCGTACAAGGGATTACAGGAGAAACAGCCCTTTTCCATACGAAACAAATGTTGGAATACGGAACAAAAATCGTTGCTGGGGTAACACCAGGTAAAGGCGGTCTTGAAATTGAGGGTGTTCCTGTATTCAATACTGTCCAGGAAGCTGTGGATGCTACTGGTGCAAACGTATCGGTAATTTATGTTCCGGCACCATTTGCAGCAGATGCAATTATTGAAGCGGTGGATGCTGGTTTGGATATGACTATTTGTATAACAGAGCATATTCCTGTCCTTGATATGGTAAAAGTTAAGCGTTATATGGAAGGCAAAAAAACGCGCTTAGTTGGACCAAACTGCCCTGGTGTTATTACTGCAGAAGAATGCAAGATTGGTATTATGCCAGGTTATATTCATACAAAAGGTCATGTTGGTGTTGTATCTAGATCTGGAACATTAACATATGAAGCAGTACATCAATTATCTCAAGCAGGTATTGGTCAAACAACAGCAGTAGGAATCGGTGGAGACCCAGTAAATGGTACAAATTTCATCGATTGTCTTAAAGCGTTCAATGAAGACCCTGAAACATATGCAGTAGTAATGATTGGGGAAATAGGCGGTACTGCGGAGGAAGAAGCTGCAGAATGGATTCAGGCTAACATGACGAAACCAGTAGTAGGCTTTATCGGCGGTCAAACAGCTCCTCCAGGTAAACGTATGGGTCACGCAGGTGCCATCATTTCCGGAGGTAAAGGAACAGCTGCTGAGAAAATTAAAGCAATGAATGCAGCGGGAATTGAAGTTGCCCCAACACCTTCCGTTATTGGTGAAACATTAATTAAAGTAATTAAAGAAAAAGGTCTATACGAAGTTTGTAAAACACATTAATATTAAAGATGTAGCGGACGCCTCGCTACATCTTTTTCGTATGTCTACCTCACTATTTTTAAAAGCGGTCATTTTAATTTCTTCTATTATAAAAGGAGTGTTGAAATGATGAATCTATTGAATGAACAACTATTAAAACTACACTATATCCTTCCTCTAACATGGCAAAAATTCCAAAATTTGATGACTATTTTAGATGATTTCGACAAAATATTACATTTTTCACCAAAAAATTTAGCAATACATTTAAATATTAAAGAAGAAAAAGCAATACAGCTTATTCGACATTACAAAGAACTATTGTCAAAATCGATGACGAAATATTATGAACAAGAAAATATTCACGCCATTCCCTATACAAGCCAATTTTATCCGCAACGCTTGAAACAACTATACGATGCACCAGCAGTTCTTTATGCAAAAGGGGATATACAATTATTAAATAAGTCAAAAATAATTGCGATCATTGGTTCCAGAGGTGCAACAAACTATAGTGAGGAAGTATTGAAAATGCTGATTCCTCCACTAATCGATGAACAATTTATCGTAGTCAGCGGTCTTGCTAAAGGAGCAGACCGACTTGCACATGAGGCAACAATTGGTTATGGTGGAAAGACAATTGGTGTATTAGGGCATGGGTTCTTCCATAATTATCCGAAAGAAAATATAGTACTAAGCAAGTATATGGCAAGCCAACATTTATTAGTAACAGAATACCCTCCCTATGTAGGAGTGCAGAAATGGCATTTTCCTGCACGTAACCGGATTATCAGCGGTCTAAGTGAAGCACTTATTGTCACAGAAGCAGCGCTTAAAAGCGGTACATTAATTACTACAGAGCTTGCACTTGAACAAGGAAAAGAAGTGTTTGCGGTGCCTGGGAATATATTCAGTGAGCAGTCGCGCGGGACAAATAAATTAATAAAAGAAGGGGCAATTCCGGTATGGAATGGCTTTCAAATCCTTCAGGAATTACAAATGTTTTCAAAATACCGTTGAAAAAAAGTTGCATTATTAGCCAATCTGTTATACATTTTGCAACAGGAAAGCTTTGAAAAACATTGACAAATTCATTTGATTGAATTTAAGAAAATAACAATACCTCTATAAGGAGGAAAACAGATGGCAGATTATTTAGTAATTGTAGAATCACCTGCAAAGGCAAAAACAATTGAACGATACTTAGGGAAAAAATATAAAGTAAAAGCGTCAATTGGACATGTTCGTGATTTACCACGCAGTCAAATGGGAATTGATACCGAAAATAATTATGAACCAAAATATATTACGATTCGAGGTAAAGGTCCGGTACTCCAGGATCTGAAATCAGCAGCAAAAAAGGTAAAAAAGATTTATCTCGCAGCCGATCCAGATCGTGAAGGGGAAGCAATTGCCTGGCATTTAGCCACTGCATTGAATGTAGATATTCATTCCGATTGCCGTGTCGTATTTAATGAAATCACGAAAGAAGCCATATTAGAAAGCTTCAAACACCCACGTCCGATTAATATGGATCTAGTTGATGCACAGCAAGCGCGTCGTATTCTAGATCGTCTAGTAGGTTATAATATTAGCCCGATTCTATGGAAAAAAGTGAAAAAAGGATTATCGGCAGGCCGTGTGCAATCGGTTTCATTGCGTTTAATTATCGATCGGGAAAATGAAATTAAAAGCTTTATACCAGAAGAATATTGGTCAATTGATGCTAGTTTCGAGAAAAGTAAAAAGCAATTTGATGCTTTCTACTACGGAGACGGTAAAGAAAAAATTAAGCTAACAAATGAAGCACAGGTGAAGGATGTTTTAAAACGTGTAAAAGGCTCTGACTTCGAAGTTATGAATGTTGTAAAGAAAGAACGTAAGCGCAATGCATCACCAGCCTTCACAACATCGTCACTGCAACAAGAAGCCGCGCGTAAATTAAACTTCCGTGCGAAAAAAACAATGATGCTTGCCCAACAACTTTATGAAGGGATAGAGCTAAGCAAAAAAGAAGGGGCAGTCGGATTAATTACGTATATGCGTACAGACTCTACACGAATTTCCGATACTGCCAAGTCGGAAGCAATGTCGTATATCGAAACAAAATACGGCAAAGATTTCATCGCTTTAGAGCAAAAGCAAGTGAAATCAAAGGCGAATGCACAAGATGCCCATGAAGCGATTCGACCAACGAGTGCGATGCGAACGCCAGAAGAATTAAAAACGATTTTAGGCCGTGACCAGCTTCGTCTGTACCGTTTAATTTGGGAACGTTTTATTGCTAGTCAAATGGCGCCAGCTGTCCTAGATACGGTAACAGTGGACCTTCAGAATAACGATGTATTATTCCGCGCAAATGGTTCTCAAGTAAAGTTTGCGGGGTTCATGAAACTTTATATTGAAGGAACAGATGATCAAGCAGAAGAAACGAATAAACTTCTGCCTGAAATGAATATTGGCGATAAAGTAAAGTCACTTGAAATCGAGCCGAAGCAACATTTCACACAACCACCACCGCGCTATTCGGAGGCACGTCTTGTGAAATCGTTAGAAGAGCTGGGTATAGGTCGACCATCAACATATGCGCCGACATTGGATACAATTCAAAAACGTGGTTATGTTCAACTGGATGCAAAACGTTTCGTACCTACGGAGCTTGGAGAAATTGTCCATCAGGCAACACTGGAGTTTTTCCCGGAAATCATTAACATAGAATTTACTGCACAAATGGAACAGAACCTGGATGAAATCGAAGAAGGCATTACACAATGGGTAAATGTAATCGATGAATTCTATAAAGATTTTGAACCACGTGTTAAACACGCAGATGAAGTGATGGAAAAAATCGAGATAAAAGATGAGCCGGCAGGGGAAGACTGTGAAAAGTGCGGCAATCCAATGGTATTTAAACTTGGACGTTACGGGAAATTTATGGCTTGTTCAAACTTCCCTGATTGCCGTAACACAAAAGCGATAGTCAAACCAATCGATGTAAAATGTCCAACATGCGACGATGGTGAAATTGTTGAGCGTAAATCCAAAACGAAGCGTATTTTCTACGGGTGCAATCGCTATCCGGAGTGCGACTTTGTATCATGGGATAAGCCGATTAGTAGACCTTGTCCGAAATGTAGTTCATTATTAGTAGAGAAGAAATTGAAAAAAGGTGTTCAAATTCAATGTACAAACAGTGAATGTGATTATGAAGAAACACCGTCACAATAAAATGAAGAGGTAACAAAAATGACACAACAAATAGTAAATGTAATTGGAGCAGGTTTAGCTGGTTCAGAAGCAGCTTGGCAAATTGCGAAGCGCGGTGTGAACGTACGTTTATATGAAATGCGCCCAGTAAAGCAAACACCTGCACATCACACAGATAAATTCGCTGAGCTTGTATGCTCAAACTCTTTACGTGCAAATGGCTTAACAAACGCTGTTGGTGTAATCAAAGAGGAAATGCGTAAATTGGATTCTGTTATTATAGCAGCAGCGGACAATAGTTCAGTACCTGCCGGTGGTGCCTTGGCTGTAGACCGACATGAGTTTGCGGGACATGTAACAGATAAAGTTAAAAATCATCCGCTAATTGAGGTTATCAATGAAGAAGTAACTGAAATTCCTGAAGGGATTACTGTTATTGCGACAGGACCATTAACTTCCGAAGCGTTAGCGAAGGAGATTCAAGGTCTTACTGGGGAAGAATATTTATACTTCTATGATGCAGCGGCACCTATCATCGAAAAAGATTCAATCAACATGGACAAAGTATACTTGAAATCACGCTATGACAAAGGTGAAGCAGCATATTTGAACTGTCCAATGACGAAAGAAGAGTTCAATGCATTCCGTGAAGCATTAATTACTGCAGAATGTGCACCACTAAAGGAATTCGAAAAAGAAAAGTATTTCGAAGGCTGTATGCCAATTGAAGTGATGGCTGCCCGTGGTGAAAAAACGATGACATTCGGTCCGATGAAGCCAGTAGGTTTAGAAGATCCTAAAACAAATAAACGCCCATATGCCGTTGTTCAATTGCGTCAAGATGATGCTGCAGGAACACTTTATAATTTGGTAGGTTTCCAAACACACCTAAAATGGCCGGAACAAAAGCGTGTATTCTCCATGATTCCGGGTTTAGAGAATTTAGAAATTGTAAGATACGGGGTAATGCACCGTAATACATTTATCAACTCACCAAAGGTATTAACGCAAACTTATCAATTAAAGGCTCGTCCAAATCTATTCTTTGCTGGTCAAATGACAGGTGTGGAAGGCTATGTAGAATCTGCAGGCAGTGGGTTAATTGCAGGAATCAACGCAGCTCGCATGGCGCTAGGTCAAGAGTTGCTGTACTTCCCGCACGAAACAGCTTTAGGTGCGATGGCTCGTTACATTACACATACAGATGCGAAAAACTTCCAACCAATGAACGTAAACTTCGGCATTTTCCCGGAGCTTGGCGAACGTATTAAATCAAAGCCGGAGCGAGCAGAACGCCATGCAAACCGCGCATTAGAATCAATTCAGAATTTTATTAATACTCAAGTAGTTTAATTGCGAAAAGCCCTTAAAGACTGATATACTTTAGGGGCTTTTACATTTATGCTATAAAATTCAGTGAAATATTGGGTAAACTAGAAAAATATTGTGATAATTATTGGAATTGCCGAATAAATACAAGAAAAGTGAATAATTCTAGCATATTTTACTTGAAAAGTTATCATGATAGGTATAGTGTCAATATGTATGTTTTTTTAGGAAATATTAAGTGTCCATACACATCATTTCTCTTTTGGAATAACTGGGGGTATACAGGATGGATGTAACATTGCAAAATCATTTAGAACAATTTATTCGCTACGTACAGTTGGAAAAGAACTTTTCTCTACATACTGTACGAGAATATCAATCTGATTTACATGAGTTCTTTGCATTTTTACATTCTGAAGGTGTACAAAAAATTACAGAAGTTGAATATATCCATGCACGTTTGTATGTAACAAAGCTTTATGATGAACAAAAAGCAAGAACTTCCATCTCAAGGAAAATCTCATCTATCCGTTCTTTTTTCCGGTTTTTAAATCGAGAACTGAATATTGATGATGCTCCGTTTCGTTCACTTTATCATCCGAAAAAGGAAGAGCGATTACCGAGCTTTTTTTATGAGGAAGAATTAAAACAACTATTCGAAAAAAATGAAGGCAATGAGCCTATCCAAATTCGTAATATCGCATTGTTGGAGATTCTATATGCTACCGGCATGCGTGTAAGTGAATGTGTAAGTTTAGAGCTTGCAGACATCGATTTTCATTACAGTATCGTCCGTGTCATGGGAAAAGGCCGTAAAGAGCGAATTATTCCCTTTGGACAGTATGCACATGAGGCACTTACTCGTTATATAGAGCAGGTCCGTCCATCTTTAATGAAAAAAGAAAACCATCAAAAAGTCTTTGTCAATATGCGAGGTGGCGAACTTACTACCCGTGGTGTGCGTTATATATTAAGTGAAATGATCGATAATGCAAGTATGCACACTAAAATTTATCCACATATGCTGCGCCACACATTTGCTACGCATTTATTAAATAATGGAGCGGATATGCGTACAGTTCAGGAATTACTTGGACACGCGAATTTATCTTCAACTCAGATTTATACTCATGTAACGAAAGAAGCTTTAAGAAAGACATATATGAATAGTCATCCGAGAGCATAAAGTTAAGGGGGAATGAAATATGGGTCAAATTCATGCGACAACGATATTCGCCATTCATCATAAAGGTGAATGTGCAATGGCAGGGGATGGTCAAGTTACATTAGGGAATGCAGTTGTAATGAAGCATACGGCACGTAAGGTCAGACGTCTGTTTAATGGGAAAGTTTTAGCGGGATTCGCAGGTTCTGTCGCAGATGCTTTTACATTATTTGAAATGTTTGAGGCGAAGCTCAATGAGTATAATGGGAATCTACAAAGGGCTTCAGTCGAAGTAGCAAAGCAATGGCGTGGAGATAAAATGCTACGACAGCTTGAAGCGATGCTGCTCGTCATGGACGAATCAACATTGCTGCTTGTATCAGGTACAGGTGAAGTTATTGAGCCGGATGATGGGATTTTAGCGATCGGCTCCGGAGGTAATTATGCTTTATCGGCTGGTCGAGCATTGAAGAAACATGCTGGAGATCATTTATCGGCAAAGGAAATCGCAGAAGCTGCATTAACGACTGCTGCGGATATTTGTGTGTTTACAAACCATAATATAATCTTGGAGGTATTATAATGACTTCGATCAATTTAACACCAAGACAAATTACGGAACATTTGAATCGACATATTGTTGGTCAGGAAACAGCCAAGCGCGCTGTGGCGATTGCATTACGCAACCGTTACCGCCGTTCATTGCTAAGTGAAGAATTAAAAACTGAAGTAATACCGAAAAATATATTAATGATTGGACCTACTGGTGTAGGGAAGACAGAAATTGCGCGTAGAATTGCTAAACTAACAAATGCCCCATTTATTAAAGTGGAAGCAACAAAGTTTACGGAAGTTGGATATGTAGGTCGTGATGTTGAATCAATGGTGCGTGACCTAGTAGAAGCGTCTCGGCGCCTTGTGAAAGACGAAATGGTTGAAGCAGTAAAGGAACAGGCTGAGCGCAATGCAAATGAAGTGCTAATAAAATTATTAGTCCCTTCAAAAGTAAAAGAAAAGCTGACGCAAAATCCATTTGAAATGCTCTTTGGACAAAAAGACACAGCACAAGAAGATGCTGCTCAACAAGAAGAGCCTGAGATTCGTACTAGACGTGCGCAAATTGCTCAGGATTTAAAAGACGGAAAATTAGAAGAACAGTGGGTAACGATAGAAGTGACGGAAAGTGCACCATCACTTTTTGATGCGATGCCCGGAATGAATATCGATAATGCGAATGGTATGCAGGATATGCTGTCTAATTTAATGCCGAAAAAAACAAAAAAACGTAAAGTCCAAGTAAAGGATGCACGCCGCATTTTAGTTCAGGAAGAAGCCAATAAACTAATCGATACAGATGCTTTATCCAGTGAAGCAATTAACCGTGCAGAGCAGTCCGGTATTATTTTTATTGACGAAATTGACAAAATTGCGAGTAAAGGTTCTTCATCTGCCGAAGTATCCCGTGAAGGGGTGCAACGTGATATATTACCGATTGTAGAGGGGTCAACTGTAACAACGAAATATGGAACTGTAAAAACCGATTACATGCTTTTTATAGCAGCAGGTGCGTTCCATATATCTAAGCCGAGCGATTTAATCCCAGAATTGCAAGGGCGATTCCCAATTCGTGTAGAACTTGAAAAATTAACGAAGGACGATTTTGTACGTATATTACAGGAGCCTGATCAATCGTTAATTTTACAATATAAAGCATTACTTGAAACGGAAGGCGTTACACTTGAATTTACAAAAGAAGCAATTGAACGTATTGCAGAAATTGCTACTGAAGTAAATCAGGAAACGGATAATATTGGTGCGCGTCGACTTCACACAATTTTAGAACGATTACTTGAAGAACTTTCTTATGAGGCTTCTGAAATTGCACCAGCACATATCGACATTACCCCGAACTATGTCGATCAAAAATTGTCGAATATAGTAAAAAACAAAGATTTATCACAATTTATTCTTTAATTATAAGTTGAATTAGTATCTTTAAATTGTAAAAACCTTTAGAATATTAAGTGAATTAAACAAGTCCTGTAGGAGGAAAATAGAAATGAATTTATTAACAAAAACACGAAAAATCAATTCGATGTTACAAGCATCTGCTGGGAAACCGGTTAACTTTAAAGAAATGGCAAATACTTTAGGTGATATAATCGAAAGTAACGTATTTATCGTAAGCCGTAAAGGGAAGTTACTTGGTATTTCCATTCACCAGCAAATCGAAAATGAGCGTATGAAAAAAATGTTTGAAGTGCGCCAATTCCCAGAAGCATATACACAAAACTTATTCAATATTACTGAAACATCTCCTAACTTGGATGTTAATAATGAACATACAGCATTCCCTGTTGAAAACAAAGACTTGTTTTCAAACGGATTAACTACTATTGTTCCTATTATTGGTGGCGGTGACCGTTTAGGAACGTTAATTTTAGCTCGCATTAGCGATCAGTTTGAAGATGATGATTTAATTCTTGCTGAATATGGCGCAACAGTAGTTGGTATGGAAATCTTACGCGAAAAGTCGGAAGAGATTGAAGAAGAAGCTCGTTCGAAGGCTGTCGTTCAAATGGCAATTAACTCGTTATCTTATTCTGAACTTGAAGCGATTGAGCATATTTTTGAAGAGCTTGATGGCAATGAAGGTTTGCTTGTAGCTTCTAAAATTGCAGACCGTGTAGGAATTACTCGCTCGGTTATCGTTAACGCTTTACGTAAGCTGGAATCCGCAGGTGTTATTGAATCGCGTTCGTTAGGGATGAAGGGAACATATATTAAAGTATTGAACGATAAATTCCTTACAGCTTTGGCAGAAATCAAAATGAAATAAATAATAAACAGACATGATGAGGTTTTTCTACCTTGTTGTGTCTTTTTTTTTGAGGGCGATTTGGGTACTTTTTACTGTTTATGTAAAACAAATGATAGTTATGGATTGGTTACTACAATAAAATAAATAATATTTATACCTATATAAAAATAAAACCGTATGACAAAGGGTTTGTTACAATTTTATGAATTATTATTATAAAGTCCAACTTTTACAGGGTTTTAGTGTATGATATTTGAGTCTAATTTATATATTAGTTCTATTAAATCATTTATAATGAAAGGTATTATATATTATAAATTAGTATTTTCCTGATTGCAGGATAGAATGATAGGTTCAAAAGGATTATATTACTAGGAAATATATATTTGTTTTTCACTATAATTCCAATTAATAAAGAAAAAAATCGCGAAAAATGGTTAATTTAGACTATCTAATAGGGTCTAAAGTCGATAGACACTGCAAAAAAATATAATTACAATTGTATTATTAAGATTTCATGTACATTATTTAGTAAACAATGAATGAGGTGAGCATTTTGGATTTATTTGGTGGTACTATAAACAGTCTGGAAAAAGGACTTTCGTACGCTACATTAAAGAATAAAGCAATTTCCCAAAATATTGCGAATGTTGATACACCGAACTATAAAACGAAAGAAGTAAGCTTTAAAGATGTTTTTAATGATGTGAAAAAAGATTCAATCTCGGCCAATCGAACAGATGCTAGACATTATGATTTTAAAATGGAAATCGGCGGCAATGGTGTGTACTCAAATAATTTCCGTACTAGACCAAATGGTAATGCAGTGAATATGGATGCGGAACAAGCGAAATTAGCTGAAAACACCATTTACTACAATGCCCTTATCGATCGAATTGGTAGTAAATTTTCTACGTTAAATAACGTTGTCAAAGGGGGGAGATAGTCATGTCGATTTTTCATAGTATGAATACGACAGCTTCTGCCTTAACAACGCAACGTTTGCGAATGGATGTTATATCGTCAAATATAGCAAATGTAGATACGACCCGGGCAAAGCAAGTGAACGGGGAGTGGGAGCCGTACCGTAGGAAATCTGTTACTTTAAAAGAACAGGAAGGTCAATTTTCCAGCTTCCTGAATAGTGCGATGGGTAAAACGGTGAAAAGCGGTGCTGGGAATGGCGTGAAAGTTTCTTCTATTAAAGATGATACTGAGACACCATTTAAGCTAGTTTATGACCCTACACATCCTGATGCGAATGCAGATGGCTATGTACAAATGTCAAATGTTGATTTATTAAAGGAAATGGTTGATTTGATTTCAGCGAGCAGATCGTATGAGGCGAATATAACTGTTTTTAATGCAAACAAAAACATGTTAACAAAAGCTTTAGAAATTGGGAAAGGATGATTATTAAATGGCAATTAATCCAATATCGTTTATGTCTCCCGCACAATCTGTGAATGAATTAAATGTTCAGAGTCAAATAACACCTGCAAATGCACAGCAACAATTTGCTAATACTTTAAAAGAAGCGATTGCTAGTGTAAATGAACATCAAAAAACATCAGATACAATGACACAAAAATTAATCAATGGTGGAGATGTTGATTTATTTGAAGTAATGGTTGCAGCGCAGAAAGCAAGTGTTACTTTAAACACAACAATTGAAGTTCGTAATAAAGCTGTAGAGGCTTATCAAGAAATTATGCGTATGAGTGTGTAATGATTTGAACAACGAATAATAAATTGTTGGGCATTCACTATTAGCGGAGGATTCATAATGAATGAACGACTTACTAAAATTAAAAGCGACTCCACTGGTTTTTGGCAAAGTCGCACAAAAAATCAAAAAGGTGCGATAATTGGAGCACTTTTAGCTGTTATTGTAATTGCAGCTACTATTACATATTTTTCTACCCGCACTACAATGGCACAATTATTCCCGGAAATGTCTCAAGCTGAGGTAGGAAGAATTACGGAAGTGCTTGCTTCGCAAGGTGTAAAATATGAAGTGACAAATGGTGGAACAATAATATTGGTCCCGGAAAATAAAGTGCAGGATCTGCAAGTATCCTTAGCAGCACAGGGGTATCCAGATTCTGGTGAAATTGATACTTCGTTCTTTACATCAAATGCCGGGTTTGGGATGACGGACAACGAATTCAATGTTATAAAACAAGCGACAATTGAGACTGATTTAGCTAATTTAGTCCGTAAATTCGAAGGCGTTAAAGATGCAAGTGTCATGATAAGTTTGCCGGAAGAAGGCGTATTCCTTAAAGATGCAAAAGGTGAAGCGCAAGCGGCTATAGTATTAAATACAGCTCCAGGGCATAAGTTTTCGGATGACCAAATTAAAGGATTATTTAATTTAGTTTCAATGAGTATTCCGAACTTACCAAAAGAAAATATAACGATAATGAATCAATATTCTGAATATTATGACCTTGCTTCTGCAGAAAGTGGAGGTAATGGGATAAATACTGTTACTGGGCAGATGGAAGTGAAAAAAACGATTGAACGTGACTTACAGCGTCAAGTTCAGCAAATGCTTGGAACGTTAATCGGTCCCGAAAAAGTCGTAGTAAATGTTTCGGCCGATATTGATTTTAAAAAAGAAAATCGTGAAGAAAATTTAGTACAGCCTGTAGATGAAGAAAATATGACAGGTATAGAAATAAGTGCCCAACGTATCACTGAAACATATTCAGGTGGGACCATGGCAGACGGTACTACAGAAGCTGGAGGGGTTACGGATAACTTTGTTGATTATGTGGAAGGTTCTACAGGGGATGGCGATTATGAACGTGTAGAAGAAACAATTAACAACGATGTAAACCGTATACGCCGAGAAATCCAGGAAAGTCCATACAAAATCCGTAATTTAGGCATTCAAGTAATGGTAGAGCCACCTAACGCAGTGGATGAATTTGATCAAGGTGTTCGTACAGATATTGAACAAATTTTATCGACAATTGTACGTACTTCAATTGATCAAGAAGCTGCCGGTAATTTAACAGATGAAGAGATTGCTAATCGTATAGTTGTATCTGTTCAGCAATTCCACGGTAACGATTCGGCTAATGAACAACCAGAATCAGTTATTCCTTGGTGGATATGGGTAATAGGTGGAATTTTACTGGTTGCAATTATATTGCTAATAGTTTACGTAATTCGTACACGTAGACGCAAACAAGAAGAAGAAGAGTTGGAAATATTAGAACAGCAACAACAATTAATTGAAATAGAAGATATTTCTGAAGAAAAAGAAACTGAAGCGACTGTACGCCGTAAGCAATTAGAAAAAATGGCAAAAGAAAAGCCAGAAGATTTTGCAAAGCTATTGCGTAGTTGGATTGCTGAAGACTAATAGGAGGTTCAGCTGTGTCCAAGAAAGATAAAGACTTGTCAGGAAAGCAAAAGGCTGCTTTACTGCTGATTTCTCTAGGACCGGAAGTCTCGGCTTCTGTATATAAGCATTTAAGCGAAGAGGAAATTGAACGCCTCACACTGGAAATTTCCGGTGTAAAAAAAGTAGAATCGAATGTTAAAGAAGAGATTATAGAAGAATTCCATCAAATAGCACTTGCGCAAGATTATATTACGCAAGGTGGTATTGGTTATGCAAAGACAGTTCTTGAAAAAGCATTAGGTGCTGAACAAGCGCAGGCTATTTTAAATCGTCTAACTTCCTCGTTGCAAGTAAGACCATTTGATTTTGCTAGAAAAGCAGACCCGTCACAAATTTTTAATTTTATTCAAAATGAACACCCTCAAACAATTGCGCTTATTCTTTCTTATTTGGAACCAGGGCAAGCAGGGGTAATTCTTTCTTCATTGCCTCAGGAAGTTCAGGCGGATATTGCAAAACGAATTGCCATTATGGAATCTACTTCACCAGAAGTAATTAGTGAAATTGAATCTGTACTGGAACGTAAATTATCATCGACAGTTACGCAGGATTACACGGAAACAGGTGGCGTCGATGCAGTGGTGGAAGTATTAAATGGTGTAGACCGTCAAACAGAAAAGACAATTCTCGATGCGCTTGAAATTCAAGATCCAGAACTTGCAGAGGAAATTAAGAAACGCATGTTTGTATTCGAGGATATTGTTACGCTGGACAACCGTTCAATTCAACGTGTTATCCGCGACTGTGAAAACGAAGACTTACTATTATCAATGAAAGTTTCTTCAGACGAAGTTAAGGAAATTATTTTCCGCAATATGTCGCAACGTATGGCTGAGACATTCCGTGAAGAAATGGAAATTATGGGGCCAGTACGTCTGCGTGATGTAGAGGAAGCTCAATCCCGCATCGTTGCAGTAATACGCCGCTTAGAAGATGCAGGGGAAATTATAATTGCACGTGGTGGAGGAGATGACGTAATTGTCTAGAATCATCCGTTCAACAAATGCACAAAAAGCAGAAGAAGCGTCTACTGTAGAGATTAAACTTCAAAACTTCTTCGAGCCAATTCATTATGCGAAAACGGAAGAAGAACAAATGGACGATACACCTCAATTAACTATTGAAGACATTCAACATGAGCGTCAAAAAATGTTAAAAGAGACATCAAATGAAATAGAGAATCAAAAACTTCAGTTTGAGCAATATCGTAATGAACAGCTCGCTACAATTGAAGCGCTAAAGCAAACGTGGGAAGAAGAAAAAAAATCACTTCAACTGGAAGCGTATGATGCAGGATTTGCACAAGGGTACGAGGATGGTGTCCAAAAGGCAAATGCAAATATGCAACAGCAATTGCAAATAGCCAATAATTCAATGACTGATGCACAGAAAAATGCTGCCGCCTATATTGAATCGCAAGAAGCGGTATTACTGGAACTAGCTATGACGGCTGCGGAGCGTATTATTAATGCACAGCTTGACCGTAATGATCAGCATTTTGTTTCAATTATTGAACGTGGATTAAAAGAGGCGCGTGAAATGAAAGAAATAAAATTGTATGTAGCGCCTGAATACCATGCGCTCATTACAGAGAATCATAATGAATTGGCTGAAATGTTTCCTGTTAATGTACCCTTTATGATTTTTGTGAATGAAGATTTAGAGTCTACTGAAAGTTATATAGAAACGAATCATGGACGAATTGTCGTATCGATAGATGACCAATTGCAAGAGCTACGCCGACAATTATATGAACTAATCGAAAGTAAGGACTGATATGGATGAAAGCGGCTCAATTAGTTGAACAGATTCCTAATTTAAATACATTTAAAAAATATGGAAGAGTTACTCGGGTTGTAGGCTTAATGATTGAGTCGCAAGGTCCGGAAAGTTCTATTGGTGACGTATGTAAAATCCATGTTCAAACGTCCAAAAATGGTACACAAGTTTTGTTAGCTGAAGTAGTGGGCTTTAAAGATGAAATCGTCATTTTAATGCCGTATTCGTCTTTAAAGGAAATATCAATCGGCTGTCTCGTAGAAGGAACAGGAACACCGTTAGAGGTGAAAGTAGGTCCGGAACTAATCGGGAAAGTATTGGATGCGATGGGGAATCCGTTTGATGGGCAATCGTTGCCGAGAGGTTTAACAACAGTCCAAACAGAAAAGGAGCCCCCAAATCCATTAAGTCGTCCCCCAATAAATGAACAATTGGAAGTTGGGGTAAAGGCTATAGACGGGATGCTTACTGTAGGAAGCGGTCAACGTGTCGGTATATTTGCCGGCTCAGGCGTTGGTAAAAGTACATTGCTAGGTATGATTGCACGTAATACAGAGGCGGATATTAATGTAATCGCTCTTGTTGGTGAGCGTGGACGGGAAGTTCGTGAATTTATTGAACGTGATTTAGGTCCTGAAGGATTACAGCGTTCTGTCGTAGTGGCAGCCACAAGTGATCAGCCAGCACTTATGCGAATAAAAGCAGCGTTTACAGCTACAGCGATTGCAGAATATTTCCGTGATCGTGGGAAAAACGTAATGTTAATGATGGATTCCGTAACCCGTGTAGCGATGGCCCAACGTGAAATTGGACTTGCTATCGGGGAACCCCCTGCGACTAGAGGGTATACACCTTCTGTATTCGCCATTTTACCAACGTTATTGGAGCGTTCCGGAACGAATGTTAACGGGACAATTACCGCATTTTATACTGTGTTGGTAGACGGTGATGATATGAATGAGCCGATTGCTGATGCAGTGCGCGGAATATTAGATGGACATATCGTATTGGATCGGAATCTTGCGAATAAAGGGCAATATCCTGCGATAAATGTGTTAAAGAGCGTAAGCCGATTAATGAATCATATCGCTGATCCGGAACATGTTAGTGCAGCAAACCGATTGCGGGAGTTGTATTACACGTATTCGAAATCGGAGGACTTAATAAATATTGGTGCTTATAAACGTGGTACATCTAAAGAAATCGATGAAGCCATTTTGCATGAACCGCTTATTACCGAGTTTCTAAAGCAAGGATATAAAGATAAAGTTTCAATCGATCAAACTGTAAATGAAATTATCGCGTTATCGAATGGTGGTGCACGTTAAGTATGAATTACAATTATCGTTTTGAAAAAATTCTTATTGTAAAAGATCAGGAAAAAACAGAATCTGAACTCGCATTTAAAGAATCAGTCCATGTGTTTGAGGAAATTGCGACAAAGTTATATGAACTATTGAAGAAAAAAGAAGATTTAATTGACTATCAGCAGGAACGCTTAAAAGTAGGCTCTTCCATAGATGAAATTAATCATTATTCCAAATTCATCGATAGTATGGAAAAAACAATTGAAGATGCCCAGCAAAAAGTAACACAGGCACGGGCGAAAATGAATTGGCATGAGCAAAAATTATTAGAAAAAAACTTGGAAGTACGTAAATATGAAAAAATGCGTGAAAACGATTTTGAAAGATTCAAAGAAGATCAGTTACGCATTGAAGCAATGCAACTAGATGAGCTTTCGACGATTGCGTTTTTCAAGAAAGAAATTAGGTGATTCCGTGGCAAAAAGAGATAAAAATAAAATGGAACAACACATGAAAGATAATGAAGTAGAAAATCAAGCCGGTTTTTTCAAAAAGTTTTTCTATTTATTTTTAATTCCATTTATGTTCCTCATTGCAATTTTATTAATTATTACATCTGTGACGGAATATAACGTGTTTAAAATGGCGGATGGTGTCGTTGAGAAAATTCCATTTATCAGCTCGGATGAAGGCGACGGCGTAATTGAAAACAGTTTATTAAATGAAGAAAAAGTTGTAGAACTACAAGCGGAAATTCAGGAAAAAGAGGCTCAAATTTCCCAACTGCAATCACAAATAGATTCTTCTGCACTTGAAAAGGAAGAGCTGTTAGTTGAGCAGGAACGTCTACTGTTTGAAATTGAAAAACTAAAGCGCAATCAGGAAGAGACGCAAAAGGAATTTAAAGAAATCTTATCAACTTTTGAAAAAATGTCGGCTAAATCAGCAGCGCCGATACTGGTTCAAATGAGCGATACGGAAAGCTTACGTATAATGGCGAGCATGAAACCCGATACATTATCAGCAATTTTTACAAAAATGACTCCTGCAGATGCGGCTCGTTATACCGAACTATTATCTCAACAATAAGTGACTTTGAAGGGAGGTGGAACAAATGAATATAGGAATGTTACAAACAAAAATGCCAAAGCAGATATCGAACTCAAATACAGTACAATCTTCTGTACCCGATGCAAAGGCTTTTGGAAGTGTGTTTCAATCCATCGTCTCATCAACAAAGCAAACTGTTCAACAAATAGAATCAACTGAAGATTCTTTAGCTAACAGTGTGATAGGCATTTTAGAAAATGATTCATTGCCAAGTTTGTTACAGCAGTTAGGTATTGAGATGGACGAGTCGGAGTTATTTGCTTTCATTGGCGAGGAAGGTACACCAATTGCAGTTGATGAAATGTTGTCACTTGAAAACATAGCAGAACTTGTAGGCATGACTGAGGAGCAACTTACTCGAATTATTGATCAGTTATTAGGTAATACGAATCATGAAAGTAAAGATATTTGGTCAATTATCGAGCAAGCACCACAAATTTTGAGTGAAATATTAGCGACAATTCAAGGGTTACAACAAAATGATTCCTTAAATGTTCAACCGAAAGAATTACAACAAGTCGTTCAATTTTTAAAGTTGACACAGCTTTTAGGAAATAAAGTTGACACAGTGTATCAGCAGGAAGTTCAATTAGCACAATTAAAAGAAGCGTTATTAGCATTAGCAAATGAAGCTCGAAAAACAGTTGATCTAGAGCAAAATACGACGAAAACAACTAATTTCCAACAAATAGTACAACAAGTAACACAGCAATCGGCTCAGCAAAACAGTCAAAATCAGTCACAACAAAATCAACCAGCTCAACAGACTACTGTGAAAATTGAATCTGATACACAACCGGCTATTCAATTACAGCAACAAGCAACTCAAATAAAAAACGTAACAATTACATTACCAGCTGAAAAACCAGCGCAATCAGAGGCACTATTAAAAGAAATTCAAAACCTAATCAATCGTAGTCAACTTTCTGGTCAACAAGGCAATATGAAATTATTTTTAAAGCTATTCCCAGAAAACTTAGGCCAAATCCGTATTGAATTAGTGCAAAAAGATGGTGTACTTACTGCTCGATTATTAGCAACGACTGCAATTGGTAAAGAACTATTAGAAAATAATATGAACCAATTAAAAGCTGGTTTTGTAGCGCAAAATATCCAAATGGATAGAATAGATGTCGCGCAATCATTACAGGATGCGGATCGTAATACTCGTGACCAAAGCTTCTTGAATAACTTCTTTGGTAAACAAAAGGAAGAAGATGAAGTAGAGGAAAAAGAAGATAATCAAGAAGAAGAAGTTATCTCGTTTAAAGATTTATTAAGTGAGGAGGTATAGTAAATGACAAACCCAATTTCAAACGATTATTATTTACCTGCAAATAATCCCAATTTCAAAGTAACAGATAAGCAAGATAATGGAGCACTTGGAAAAGATGCGTTTTTAAAAATATTAATTACTCAGCTTCAAAATCAGGACCCAACAAGCCCGATGGACGATAAAGAATTCATTGCACAAATGGCTCAATTCTCATCTTTAGAGCAAATGCAAAATATGACAAAGGCGATGGAGAATTTACTCGCATCTCAAGAGCAAACACAGTTGATGAATTATTCTACTTTCGTAGGCAAAGAAGTAAAATGGCATGAGCTTACAGATAAACTAGATGCAGATAAAAAACCAATTTATAACGAAGGTACAGGCGTTATTAAAGAGTTGAAATTTGTAGACGGTGACGCAGTATTCGTCCTAGCAGACGGAAAAGAAATAAAGCCTGGTAATATTTCATCTATTTTAGGTAGTGACAGTTCAGCACAACCGAGTATCCCAGCTGGAAACCCATTAGCAGAAGCTAGTCAGCTTATTGGACAAAAGATTCAATATACGAGTGGAGACCAGTTAATTGAAGCCATTATTGAAGCTATTAAAACGAATAACGTGAATATCGAGTATATTTTAAATGATGGATCACGTTTAACGAAAGAACAATTTACTATCATCACACCAAATACTGAAACAGCACCAGAGTAAGAGGGGAATATGATGAATAGAGTAAATATACAACATATACCGTATTATCCACCTACTCAGCCAGCCGTGAAACAAAAAACTGAACAAGTTTCAAAGCAATCATTTATTGACCATTTGAAACAAGTAACAGTCGAAGAACTTAAAATGAGTAAGCACGCATCGGAACGTCTGAAAGAACGTAATATTTCAATTTCAGCGAAAGAATGGCAGCAAATTACTGAAAAGGTTTCCGAGGCAAAAGATAAAGGTGTGAAACAGCCATTGGTTCTTCTTGAACAGGCGGCTTTAATAGTAAGTGCCAAAAATGCAACGGTCATTACAGCTTTAGACCGTACCGAAGCAAAACAGCAAATATTTACAAATATCGATGGAACAATTCTCTTATAGGCTGGACCTTCAGAAGTAAGGAAGCCTACAGTTGTTGACTGATTGAGACAACTGAACAAAAATATAAAAGTGGAAATTGAAGGGAGAACGACATAATATGTTACGTTCAATGTATTCAGGTATCTCAGGGTTAAAAAACTTCCAAACGAAATTAGACGTTATTGGGAATAATATCGCAAATGTTAATACTTACGGATTTAAAAAGGAGCGCACAATTTTTAAAGATTTAATTTCACAAACACAAGCAGGTGCATCTGCTCCTACTCCAACTCGTGGGGGAGTAAACGCAACTCAAGTAGGTTTAGGTTCTCAATTAGCAGCAATTGATACTATTCATAATCCAGGATCAATGCAAACAACAGGACGTATTCTTGACTTAGCAATTTCAGGTGATGGTTTCTTCATGGTAGCCGACTCGTTGGGTGAACCAGATCCTATTACTGGTGATATTGCAGACCCAGGTTATGAAAACATTCTTTATACGCGAGCTGGTAATTTCTATATGGATAGAAATGGTTATTTAGTAAATGGAGAAGGTAAATATTTAGTAGGTCATGCTAATGATGCTTTATCGATTGACGATACAACTACAATTGATGGTAGTGAAGCGGATAATGATAAAGCAAATAATGGTTTACTTTTACCAGGAAACTTAATTGATGGGAGTGGTGGTGCGCCGCAAATTGATTTAGCAGCATTTAGTAACCCTATTCGTATTCCTACTACAGCACAGTCAATGACAATTGGTCAAGATGGAACAGTTAACTATGTTGACTATAAAGGAGACCTCCAATATGCTGGACAACTTATATTAGCGAAGTTTCCAAATGCATCAGGGTTACAGAAAAATGGAGGTAACTATTTCCAAGAAACTGCAAACTCGGGAGTTGCATATGGTCAAACAGCTACTGTTGAAGGTATTGGCTCTGTTCAATCAGGATTCATGGAAATGTCCAACGTAGACCTTTCTGAAGAATTCACTGAAATGATCGTGGCACAACGTGGATTCCAGGCGAACTCACGAATTATCACAACTTCAGATGAGATTTTACAAGAGTTAGTTAACTTAAAACGATAATCTAAAATATATATTATATATTCATTGTAAAGGAGGGTCGGGCCGGCTCTCTATTGCAGGTCCGGCCCTATTTCAATGATCGAAATCACTCGCTTAAATGGCAAAGCATTTACTTTAAATGCATTATACATAGAAACAGTCGAAGCTTTCCCAGATACTCAAATTACGCTGACGACTGGGCGTAAATTCATTGTTTTAGAAACTGAAGAACAGGTGCGGCAAAAGGTAAAGGTCTTTTATCAGAATATACAAGTTTTATCAAACCCGCATCTAAGAGGTGAAAAAGATGAAGAACAATAAATTATTAACAATTATGCTAATTATATTAGTGACGATAACACTTATAGGTGTTATTGTAGTGGTGTTATTAACACAGCTAGACAAAGAATCGCCAAGTGGTCCAACGATTGATGATATCGTTGAGTCTTCTGTCGATATACCTGAAATCACAACAAATTTAGCTGATGGAAGCTTTGTTCGAATTTCATTAAAAATTCAAGCATCAGATAAAAAAGCAGGTGAAGAACTGTTAAAGCGTGACTTCCAAGTGAAAAATATTGTCATTCAGGAACTTTCAGAAACGGAAGAAGAGGCTTTAGAGGGAAAACAAGGTAAAACGGCATTCCAAAATGCAATAAAATCTCAAGTAAATGAGTTAATGCAAATTGGAGAAATTACACAAGTATATATTACTTCATATGTACTTCAATAAATTAGTTTACATTATTTTATATCTTGAAATGGAGGTGGGCAAATGGCAGGAGATATAATGTCCCAATCCGAAATTGATGCGCTTTTGTCAGCGATTTCAACAGGTGAAATGTCGGCAGCAGACATGAAAAAAGATGACGAAACACGGAAAGTTAAAGTATATGACTTTAAACGTGCTTTACGCTTTTCTAAAGACCAAATCCGAAGTTTGACCCGTATACATGAAAATTTTGCAAGGCTATTAACAACCTTCTTTTCCGCTCAGTTAAGGAGCTATGTACAAATAACAGTTGCATCTGTTGACCAAATTCCATTTGAAGAATTTGTTCGTTCTATACCGAATATGACATTGATCAATGTTTTCGAGGTTCCACCATTGGATGGTAATATTCTAATGGAAATTAACCCGAATATTGCCTATTCAATGTTGGACCGATTGATGGGAGGAACGGGTGCAAGTCATAGCAATGTCGATAATTTAACCGAAATAGAAACAAAAATTATGACCAATCTATTCGAACGTTCATTTGATAATTTGCGGGAAGCATGGGAAAATGTCGCTGAAATCGATCCTATGCTAGTAGAATTGGAAGTTAATCCGCAATTTTTACAAATGATTTCACCGAATGAAACAGTAGTTGTTATTTCTTTGAATACTATCATCGGGGAAACAACTGGGATGATTAATATTTGTATTCCACATGTTGTATTGGAGCCAATTGTACCGAATTTATCTGTCCGTTACTGGATGCAGACTAATACGAAGGAGATTTCTCCTGAGCAAACTAAGATGCTTGAAAAACGAGTGAAACAAGCAAAATTACCTGTTATTGCCGAATTAGGCACGACAGATATTACGATTGAAGATTTCTTGATGATGACGATTGGAGATGTCATTCCACTAAATCAAAAAATTGAACATCCGTTGACATTAAAAGTGGGGGATTTACCTAAATTCACCGTTCAGCCTGGTAAACTAAATAAAAAAATGGCTGTCCAGATTATCGAACCTTTGAAAGGAGGAGACGAAGATGAGTGATGAAATGCTCTCCCAAGAAGAAATTGAGGCCCTATTAAGAGGCGAGACATTGGATGATGTTTCAGCTAACCTTGAGCCTCAAAATGAAGAAGTAAAAGTTGAGGATTATTTAACTCCAATAGAAATTGATGCATTAGGTGAAGTAGGGAATATATCATTCGGTAGCTCCGCAACTGCTTTATCTGCATTATTAGGACAAAAGGTAGATATAACAACGCCAAGTATTTCAATGATTAATCGTAATCGTTTAGAAGAAGAATTCCCTAATCCGTATGTTGCCGTACAAGTAGAATATACAGTTGGCCTATCCGGCATGAATTTACTTGTTATTAAACAATCGGATGCTGCAATTATTGCGGATTTAATGCTAGGTGGGGATGGCTTAAACCCTAAACCCCAGTTAAATGAAATACAATTAAGTGCAGTTCAGGAAGCAATGAATCAAATGATGGGTTCTGCCGCTACATCTATGTCAACTGTATTTAATCAAAAGGTGGATATTTCTCCACCATCCATTGATTTAATGAATATTTCTCAAAATGAAGGTACAGATAATATACCGCCGGATGATTTATTAGTAAAAATTTCATTCAGACTACGCATTGGGGAATTAATAGATTCTAATTTAATGCAATTACTACCTTTAAAATTTAGTAAAAAAATAGTAAAGTCATTAATGGGAGAAACTGATGAGCCTATTGCCGCAACTACAGCAGTTCCTCCTGCACCTGTGTCATCGTCAGCACCGCAACAAACGATACAGCAGCAGGAACAGGTACAGCAAGCACAAGTTCAACAGCCAATGCCTGAACAACCGACACAACCAATGTATCAGCAACCAATGCCTGAACAACCGGCTCAACAGTCTATGTATCAACAACCAGTTTATTCGGCACCGCCAGCAAATGTACAGCAAGCTCAATTTGCCAACTTCGAATCTGCAAATATATCACAGACAGAAGCGCGCAATTTAAATATGCTGCTTGACATTCCATTGCAGGTTACAGTAGAGCTAGGGCGAACAAAACGTTCAGTAAAAGAAATATTGGAGCTTTCCAGTGGGTCTGTAATTGAGCTAGATAAGCTAGCTGGTGAACCTGTAGATATTTTAGTAAACAGCAGGTTAATCGCAAAAGGTGAAGTTGTAGTAATTGATGAGAACTTTGGTGTTCGAATCACAGATATTTTAAGTCAAGCCGATCGCTTGAACAATCTAAGGTAGTTTTCTAATTGGAGGAATCAGATTATGTCTAAAAGGATTTTAATTGTTGACGATGCGGCTTTCATGCGCATGATGATCAAAGACATTTTAACAAAAAATGGATACGAAGTAGTTGGGGAAGCAGCTGATGGTATACAAGCAGTTGATAAGTACAATGAGCTACGTCCGGATTTAGTAACAATGGATATTACAATGCCTGAGATGGATGGTATTGCTGCATTAAAGGCCATTAAGGGCACAGATCCAAACGCTGTTGTCATTATGTGTTCAGCAATGGGTCAACAAGCTATGGTAATTGATGCCATTCAAGCCGGTGCAAAAGACTTTATAGTCAAGCCATTCCAAGCTGACCGTGTAATTGAAGCCATTCAAAAAGCATTAGGTTGATGTCATGAAAGCAAAAAAATCATTTCGATTTTGGCTCGCTGTTGGAATAGTATTGATAACGGCATTATTTACACCAATCTCAAATGGAACTTTTGCGATGGTTAGTAACGTTTACGAGAACTGTAATGAAAACCCTGAAGTATGTTCGGAAGAAAATATTTCAGAAGACAATGCTACAGATGCCGACGCAGAAAATACTGAATCGGCATCTGTCAGCATCGGGTTCTGGGACTACATAAAAGTTTTAATAGCGCTTGTATTTGTACTAGGGCTATTATTGTTTATTTTGAAGTATTTAAACAAGCGTAACTCAAACTATCAACAAAATGCCGTAGTTAAAAATATCGGCGGCTTGTCTGTAGGGCAGCAAAAGTCTGTACAATTACTGCTAATCGGTAAAAGTGTATATGTAGTAGGTGTAGGTGATAATATTCAGCTTCTCAAGGAAATTGATTCCGAAGAGGAGATTGAACAATTGCTTAGTCAAACTGAAAGTAACCAAAATATGATGAAAACATCACCTTATATTGCAGAGTTATTTAAGAAATTTTCAAAAAAGAATCGACCAGAGGATATTTCAAATAGCCCTAAATTTAATGATATGTTCAATGAAAAAATAGGGGAAATAAAGAAACAGCGTAGTAATGAGTTAGAGCGTTGGAAAGAACGGGAGCGTGATGAACGATGAACGATCTTCTTTCCGTCTTTTCTGAAAGCGATCCGGGGAATGTATCCACATCGGTTACGCTATTATTCTTGTTGACGGTTCTCTCTTTAGCACCAAGTCTTTTAATATTAATGACATCGTTCGCTCGTATTGTCATTGTTTTGTCTTTTACAAGAACGGCCTTAGCTACAAACCAAATGCCTCCTAACCAAGTCATTATTGGTTTGGCCTTGTTTTTGACATTTTTTATAATGGCACCAACATTCCAACAAGTAAATGAGCAGGCATTGCAGCCACTCTTTGATGAAGAAATAAATTTAGAGGAAGCGTATGAGCGAGCAACGATACCATTTAAACAATTTATGGCACAGCATACAAGGCAAAAAGATCTAGAGTTATTTATAGAATATAACCAAGCGGAGTATCCGGATTCGATTGAAGAAATTCCGATGACGCTAATAGTACCTGCATTTGCTTTAAGTGAAATTAAAACAGCATTTCAAATGGGTTTTATGATTTTCATTCCGTTTTTAGTTATTGATATGGTTGTCGCAAGTACACTTATGTCGATGGGGATGATGATGCTACCTCCAGTAATGATTTCACTACCATTTAAAATATTGTTGTTTGTACTCGTCGATGGTTGGTATTTAGTGATGAAATCTTTACTTCAAAGTTTTTAGGGGATGATACATAGTGACACAGGAAATGGTCATTGCAGTTGCAGAAAATGCAGTTTTTACAATATTGATAGTTTCGGGACCATTACTTTTAATCGCGTTAGCTAGCGGTCTAGTTGTAAGTATATTTCAGGCGACAACTTCCATTCAAGAGCAGACATTGGCGTTCGTACCAAAAATCGTAGCTGTACTGGTTGCGATTATATTTTTTGGTCCTTTTATGATTTCGAGAATGACAGATTATTTTCATGATATTTTGAATAATTTAGTCCGGTATATTGGGTGAGGAAATGACGGAAATAATACCGAATCTATCAATATTACTATTAATCTTAGTTCGCGTTTCTGCTTTTTTTGTCACTGTACCTTTATTTTCTTACCGTACAATTCCCCCACAAGTACGCATTACATTGGCGGTTGTTTTAGCGTGGATGATGTATTACACGTTTAATATGGAACCATTTGAAATAAATGGTGTGTATTTATTGCTCGTTTTAAAAGAGGCGATTATCGGGCTGATGTTAGGTTTAGCTGCGATGATTATTCTATCTGCTGTTCAGATTGCAGGTGGGTTCATCGATTTCCAAATGGGATTTGCGATGGCAAATATTATTGATCCTCAAACAGGAGCACAATCTCCTTTAATGGGGCAATTTCTAAACTTTTTAACGTTGCTTTTATTGTTGGCGATTAATGGTCACCATCTACTTTTGGATGGTATATTTTATAGTTATCAGTTTTTACCTATGGACCAATTCTTTCCGAACTTTGGGGAAGAAGGAACCGTATTGTTTATTATGAAAATGTTTGTTTCTGTTTTTGCCATTGCATTTCAAATGTCAGCTCCAATAGTTGCAACTCTGTTTTTAGTAACATTAGCGTTGGGGATTACCGGGAAAACCGTGCCACAAATGAATATTTTTGTTATCGGCTTTCCTATTAAAATAGCGGTAGGCTTTCTTGTAATGATAGTGACTATGGGTGTATTAGTTGGAGTTATGAAGGAACTGATTGAATTTATGATTGTTTCATTACGTGAATTAATGGTTATTTTAGGTGGTGGCTAAGATGGAGTTAAAACTTTTAATAAAAGTAGATCTTCAGTTTTTTGCAGGAGAAAAGACTGAAAAGGCAACACCAAAAAAGCGACAGGATGCACGTAAAAAAGGACAAGTATTAAAGAGTCAAGATGTAACTGCAGCTGTATTATTATTACTGTCATTTTTCTTTTTACTCTTTTTTGCACCATTTATGTATAACGGGGTAAAAGGATTTTTACTACAAGGGCTTGAGCGCAATATGTTAATTGAAACGCTGAATGCCGAAACAGTTATGTATATGTATGTCGAGTCCATAAAAGAGATGGCGATTATAGTTTTACCTATTATGGTTGTCGCCATGATTGCAGGTATTGGAGCTAACTTTTTTCAATTTGGCTTATTATTTACAACAGAAACTTTAAAAATCGATTTAAAGAAAATGGATCCTATTAAAGGGATAAAAAAAATTATATCTGTCCGGGCAATCGTCAATTTAATTAAATCATTATTGAAAGTGACATTGATCGGAACGGTTACCACAGTGGTAATCATCATCTACTTAGAAGATGTATTATCGCTTGCTTTACATAGTCCCGCAGAAATATTGGCGACTGTTGCCTATTTATCTGCCATTATGGGAATAGCGGCTTCTATAATGCTCGTGTTCATCGCATTGATTGATTATATTTATGAAAAATACGAATATGAAAAACAATTGAAAATGTCAAAGCAGGATATTAAAGATGAACATAAAAATTCGGAAGGCGATCCTTTAATTAAGTCCAAAATTAAACAGCGTCAACGGGAAATGGCGATGCGTAGAATGATGCAGGAAATCCCTGCCGCAGACGTGGTTATTACAAACCCGACCCATTATGCCATTGCGTTAAAATACGATGAGGACCAAATGGACGCCCCAAGAGTAGTGGCAAAAGGTACTGATTTTGTCGCACAAAAAATAAAACTCATTGCAAAAGAACATGATGTCATTATGGTCGAAAACAGGCCACTTGCCCGTGCAATGTATGATCAAGTGGAAATCGGCCAAGCAGTGCCTGAAGAATTTTTCAAAGCGGTCGCTGAAGTTCTTGCATATGTATACCGTATTAAACGCAAAATTTAACAGAGATTTCAGGAGGGACATCAATGCAAATACGCGATTTAGGGGTTTTAGCTGCAGTCATTATGGTTGTAGCGATGCTCATTATCCCTCTTCCACCTTGGCTATTAAGCTTTTTGATTATCGTCAATATTACATTGGCGCTTCTCGTATTATTAACAGCAATGAATATGAAAGAAGCCCTTGATTTCTCGATTTTTCCGACTGTTATACTTTTATTGACACTTTTCCGTTTGGCCTTATCCGTTTCTACTACGCGTGCAATTTTAGCAGAAGGTGATGCAGGACAAGTTGTAGAAACATTCGGGAATTTCGTGACGGGCGGTAACATTTTAGTCGGTTTAGTAATATTCCTATTACTAGTTATTATTCAATTTATCGTTATTACAAAAGGTGCTGAGCGAGTTGCAGAAGTAGCTGCACGTTTCACCTTGGATGCGATGCCGGGTAAGCAAATGAGTATTGATGCTGATTTAAATGCAGGGATGATTTCAGAAAAGGAAGCGCGTGAACGACGTGAAAAGGTAGCGGGAGAAGCGGACTTTTATGGTGCCATGGATGGTGCTACAAAATTCGTAAAAGGTGACGCTATTGCTTCAATTATCATGGTAGGAATAAACTTACTTTTCGGTATGATTATTGGTATGATCCAAATGGAGCTAAGCTTTGGCGAAGCTGCAGCAAAATATTCGTTACTAACAGTAGGTGACGGGCTTGTATCACAAATTCCCGCGTTATTAATTTCAACCGCTACAGGGATTGTAGTAACACGTGCTGCCTCTAAGGGAAATCTTGGTTCGGACATCACCGATCAATTATTTGCGCATTCAAAATTACTATATGTTGCTGCAGGTACGATTTTATTACTTGGATTGTTTACACCGATCCCAGATTGGATAACAATTCCAGTTGCTGCAGTATTGGCAATTGGTGCGTTCCTAATGGATCGTAAAAAGGATGAAACACCAGAAGAAATGTTGGAAATTGAGGAAGAAGTGGCTTCGGATACGATGAAGAGTCCCGAAAATGTTATTAACCTATTAAATGTAGATCCAATTGAATTTGAATTTGGATATGGGTTGATTCCATTGGTGGATGCTGCGCAAGGTGGAGATTTACTGGACAGAGTTGTTATGATTCGTCGTCAACTTGCATTGGAACTTGGGATTGTTATTCCAATTGTTCGTATTCGTGATAATATACAGCTACAACCGAATGAATACCGAATTAAGATTAAGGGTAATGAAATGGCAAGAGGTGAATTACTGCTGGACCATTATTTAGCAATGAGTCCTGGAGATGACGACTCTATTGATGGAATTGATACAATTGAGCCATCATTCGGTCTTCCTGCAAAGTGGATTACAGAAGCAGTAAAAGAAGATGCAGAAATGTTTGGATATACAGTAGTAGATCCACCGAGTGTGGTATCAACTCATTTAACTGAAATTATTCGAGCAAATGCCCATGATTTACTGGGACGTCAAGAAGCGAAACAATTAATAGACCACTTGCGAGAAACGCATGCGATATTAGTGGATGAATTAATTCCAGCGCCACTTTCAATTGGAGAAGTGCAAAAAGTATTGGCAAAATTATTGCGTGAAAATGTTTCCGTACGCAATTTACCAATCATATTTGAAACGCTAGCAGACTATGCAAAGCTTACGAGTGATACAGATATATTAACCGAGTATGTAAGACAAGCATTGGCAAGACAAATAACGGCTCAGTTTGTGGGTGGTCAACAAGCCTTGAAGGTCATTACTGTTTCTGCAAAGGTGGAAAAGTTATTGGCAGACAGCATTCAGCAAACAGACCATGGTAACTATTTAGCAATGGATCCACAAGAATCACAATTTGTTCTAGAAGCAATTGCAAAAGAAGTTGAGCGAGTTTCTTATATGGAGCAATCACCAATCATGCTATGTTCACCTGGTGTGCGTTTGTATTTAAGACAATTGACAGAGCGTTATTTCCCGCAGGTTCCAATTCTATCCTATAATGAGCTGGATGCAGCAGTAGAAATTCAAAGTGTTGGGGTGGTGAATGTCGAATGAAGATGAAAAAGTATAATGCACCTTCCATTGCCGAAGCTATGAAACAAATCCGGTCAGATTTAGGCGAGGATGCAGTGATTTTAAATTCAAAAGTTGTTATAACGAAAAAGTTTTTTGGTTTGGTGAAAAATAAAAGTTATGAAGTAATAGCTGGCTATGATCAAGTGGAGAAAAAATCAACCTACTTTCCTTTACAAGACATTCCCTCTATCCCATCTTTCAGGGATGATGGATCAACACCGATGATTCAGCCATCTACACCTGTGGAACTACCTAAAAAGGCTTCGCAAGTGGATGGATCTGCAATATCAGGAAATTTCGGGAAAGAAATTGCTGAATTAAAGTCTATGATACAATCAATGCAACGTATGTCGACACAATCTCAATATCCTGATGAATTCCTACCATTTGTCGATTTTTTACAACAGCAGGAACTTGGAGAGGAGCTTATCACAGCAATTAGTGATGAGCTTTTTGAATATTACAGTCAAAATGGCAATCAAATTACGTGGGATCAAATGCAGGAGATTGCTAAAGACTATTTAAGAAAAGAATTATACGATCTTCCGATTAGTGGAATATTGTATGATAAAAAATATATAAACGTTTTAGGTCCAACAGGTGTCGGAAAAACGACAACGATTGCAAAAATAGCAGCACGCTCAGTTTTGGAAAAGAAAAAGAAGATTGGATTTATAACGACCGATACATATCGAATTGCAGCGATAGAGCAATTGAAAACTTACGCGGCTCTATTACAGGCACCTGTTGAGGTCGTTTATAATGCTGCGGATTATGCTGAGGCGATAAAAAAATTAGCCCATTTAGACTTAATTTTTATCGACACTGCCGGAAGAAACTATAAAGAAGCTAAATATGTAGAAGATTTAAAGTCTCTAATTCAATTTGATGACCAACTGGAATCTTACCTAGTGTTGTCTTTAACGGCAAAGCAAAAAGACTTAGAATCAATTATTGATCAATTTAAAGACATAAATATAGAAAAATTTATCTTTACAAAGCTTGATGAAACAAATTCTATTGGCACTATGTTTAATTTAATGATTAAATATAATAAGGGACTCGCTTACTATACTAATGGTCAAGAAGTACCAGAAGATATAGAACAACCAAGTAGTGATAACTTACTAGAGCTTTTTTTCAAGGAGATTTTAGATGAAGGATCAAGCTGAGAAACTACGTCAAAAAATGCTTGGAAGCGAAGAACATATAGGAAGATCGATTGCAGTTGTAAGTGGAAAAGGCGGAGTAGGAAAAAGCAATTTTACAACCAACTTTGCAACACTATTAGCTAAAGCAGGTAAAAAGGTAATCATCTTGGATATGGATATCGGGATGGGGAATGTCCATATTTTAGTGGGCAAGTCTGTGAAATATAGTTTGAAAGATTACTTGGATGGTCAAGTGGCACTGGATGATGCTACGTTTAAAACAGAAGAAGGTGTCAGCTATATATCAGGCGGATCAGGTATGTCGTCATTAATGGATTGGTCCCCGGCTGTATTTGAACGTCTAATAAATGCTTTTGAATCACTGCAAAAGGAATATGATTTTGTATTCTTTGATATGGGTGCTGGTGTCGTTGAGTGGTCGCTCGATTTATTGACATCAATCGAGGAAATCATCGTTATTTCAACAGCTGAACCAACTTCCTTAATGGATGCCTATTCGATGATGAAGTTTATTCACCTAAAAGATCCTCAGAAGGAGTTTTATTTATTATGTAATCGTGCATTTACAGCAGAGGAAGGCTTGGAAACGACTCAGCGGTTAAAAACGGTCATGGTGAAGTTTTTGGGAAAGGATGTCCACATTCTTGGTTCCCTTCCGGAGGATCCAGTTGTTCGCCAAGCAGTACGTCAGCAAACCTTGTTTACGACGTCCTATCCAGACGCTCCTATCTCAAAAACTATGGGCAAGCTCGTTCAGCAGTTTTTAACAGCAGCAACAGAAATGAAAGAAGTGCATGCTTCTAGTCAATCGAGTAAGTTTTTATCCAAATTAAAAAACATCTTTTCGAGAGGTCGTGGTTAAATGAACATCCTAAAGAAAAGTAAGTTATTGGTTGTTGACGATTCTGCCTTTATGCGGAAGTTAATAAGTGATTTTTTTTTGGACCATCCAGACATTGAAGTAATAGGAGCAGCACGCAACGGCAAAGACGCACTAAAAAAAATAGAACAGCTAAAACCGGATGTAGTGACTATGGATGTTGAAATGCCCGAAATGAATGGCTTGGATGCTTTAAAGGAAATTATGCTAAAGTATCCTGTGCCTGTCGTCATGCTTTCAAGTACGACGAAACGAGGAGCAGATAATACCTTAATGGCCATGGAGTATGGTGCTGTTGACTTTGTAGCTAAACCGAGTGGAACAATTTCGTTAGATTTACATAAAATTCAAGATGAGTTAGTTCGGAAAGTGGTTGGAGCTTCGAAAATTTCCATCTCGAAGTTGAAAAAGCCGTTACGTACATCTTTAGCCATTAATCAACCAAAACGTATGACATTTGCGAATGAAGAATCCATTAACCGTAAAAAGACAAAACCGTTGGAAACGATTAATTCTGCAATCCCCCTAAAAGTATGGGGGAAAACGTCCAGAAAAATTATATTAATCGGTACTTCTACAGGAGGTCCAAGGGCATTACAGGAAGTGATTACAAAAATACCTGCATCTGTAAACGCACCGATTTTGATCGTTCAGCATATGCCTGCAGGATTCACAAAATCGTTGGCCACAAGACTTGATCATTTAAGTGATATTCATGTAAAAGAAGCAGAACAAGGTGATATATTACAAAATGGAACGGCTTATATTGCCCCAGGCGGATATCATCTTAAATTAAGAAAAGTCGGTTCAACGTTCGCTGTCTTACTGGACCAAAATGAGCCCCCACGATCGGGGCATCGCCCATCTGTAGATGTCATGTTTGAAGATGTAAGTCAATATTCCGAGTTTGATAAAATTGCAGTAATTATGACCGGAATGGGTTATGATGGTTCTAAAGGTCTAGTTTCACTAAAAAAAACAGGAAATGTAATTGCTATTGCAGAGTCAGCCGAAACGTGTATCGTTTATGGGATGCCAAAAGCTGCCGTGGAAACGCAGCTTATAGATGAAGTGGCGGATGTTGATATTATTGCACAGACAATTATGAAATATATGCCTTAAAAAGGGGTGTCTTAAATGGAATTAAATCAATATTTAGAAATGTTTATTGAAGAAAGCAAAGAACATTTACAAGCATGCAGCGAACATTTATTAGAATTAGAAAAAAATCCGGACGATTTAACAATTGTTGGAGAAATATTCCGTTCTGCCCATACATTAAAAGGGATGGCAGCAACAATGGGCTATGAGGATTTAGCAGATTTAACACATAAAATGGAAAATATACTAGATGCCATCCGTAACGGAAAAATTAAAGTTACTGCAGAAATTTTGGACGTTGTATTTGAATCTGTCGATCATCTTGAAGAGATGGTGTTTCATATCGCTGATGGTGGAGATGGAAAACGGAATGTCCAAGAGACTGTTGAAAAGTTAAAGCGTATTGAATCGGGAGAACCAGCTACAATGGTAGCCGAAGAAAAATTAGCACAATTGGAAAGTGCAGCTACAATGGTTGTCGAGCCAAATGAAAAAACTTTTCTTACAGCAGCTGATTTAAAATTATCTTATGATGACTTTGAAAAGACAGTTATTTTCCAGTCATCAGAACAAGATTTTAATGCCTATGAAATTACGATAGCTTTACGAGAAGATTGCTTATTAAAAGCAGCCCGTGTTTATATGGTATTTGAAATTTTGGAAAAAAACGGTGATGTAATTAAATCATCGCCAACCGTAGATAGACTGGAAGAAGAACAGTTCGACAGTGAATTCCATGTTGCTTTTATTTCGAGGGAGTCATCTGTAGATTTACATAAAATGTTGATGAAAGTTTCCGAAATTGATAGCGTCATTGTCAATGAAATTCATCAGGATGTGTTTGTTACAAAAACAAATGCGATTGACGTACAAGTACCTATTCAGGATGAGGTGGCACCGTCAGCCAATGATGTTTCTGTTCCTGCCGAAAAACAAAAAACGGCATCAAATACTAACAGTAAATCTAGCGGCCATACTACTAGCAAAACAATTCGTGTAAATATTGAACGTCTAGATATTTTAATGAATTTATTTGAAGAGCTTGCAATTGATCGAGGTCGTTTATTGTCGATTGCTAATGAAGTCAATCACGGAGAATTAAATGAAACGGTGGAACGTATGAGTCGCACAATGGGCGATTTGCAGAATATCGTCTTGACAATGAGGATGGTTCCGGTAGAAACAGTATTTAACCGTTTCCCTAAAATGGTACGTCAGTTATCCCGTGATTTAAATAAAAAAATTGAACTTAATATTGTTGGTGCTGAAACAGAGCTTGACCGTACAGTAATCGATGAAATAGGAGATCCACTCGTCCACTTAATTCGAAACTCTGTAGACCACGGCATTGAAAGTCCGGAAGTACGACGTTCAAAAGGCAAGCCGGAAGAAGGAACAGTCGAACTCCGCGCCTACCATAGCGGTAATTATGTCTTTATTGAAATAGAAGATGATGGTGCAGGAATTAATCGTGATAAAGTGTTGGCAAAAGCCCTTTCTAAGGGAATCGTAACACATGAACAGTCATTGGCTATGACAGACAAGCAAATTAATGAGCTGATTTTAGCGTCAGGATTCTCGACGGCGGATGTCATTTCTGATGTTTCTGGTCGCGGTGTAGGTTTGGATGTTGTTAAAACGACAATTGAATCATTAGGTGGTAATATTTCCATCGAATCGACACAAAATGTTGGTTCTGTATTCTCTATCCAATTACCATTAACTCTATCGATAATTTCTGTTATGTTAGTGGAAATTGAAAAGGAAATTTATGCAATTCCATTATCGTCAATTATTGAAACATCCATTATCCGTACTTCTGATATCTTAAATGCCCATAATCAAAAAGTTATTGATTTCCGTGGGAAAGTTGTACCGCTTGTCTTCCTTGAAGAGATTTTCGAAGTACCGCGTGAAGAGAAAAATGATGATGGCTTCCATTCTGTCGTTATTGTTCGTAAAGGTGACAAGTTAGCGGGATTAGTAGTGGATTCATTTATAGGACAGCAGGAAATAGTCCTGAAGTCATTAGGGAATTATTTGACAAATATTTTTGCGATTTCTGGTGCAACGATTTTAGGAAATGGTCAAGTGGCATTAATTGTGGATTGTAATGCATTAATGAAGTAAAAAGGATAAGAGGTGTGAAAGATGACGAATGCAATAGAGCAAAAAAACTTAAAAGTAATTGTATTTCAATTAGCTGATAAAGAATATGCAATTCCTGTTTCTCACGTTAAGGGAATTGAAAAATTAATGCACATTTCCCGTGTACCAAAAACAGAGCGTTATGTTAAAGGCGTGATTAATCTTCGAGGCGTCGTAACACCAGTTATCGATTTACGTGAACGTTTTGACTTGCCGATATCGGGAAATGAAGATACAACACGAATTATTATAATAGCATTGGAAACAATGGAAGTTGGTTTTATAGTTGATTCTGCAAATGATGTGTTAGACATTGATGCGACATCTATTGAACAGCAACCAGAAGTAGTTGGCTCCCTTGACGAGGATTTTATCGCAGGGGTTGCCAAATTAGAAAACCGTTTATTGATTTTACTTCATTTGGATAAAGTGTTAAATACAATTGAGAAATAATAAATTTTCCAATATTATCTTATGTGGATTCTATTTAAAGTAGGGATTATAAATGAACTTCAATGAAAATATTACTTCGATCCATTTAGATGTATTGAAGGAAATTGGAAATATCGGTGCTGCACATGCTGCTACGGCATTATCAAATTTATTGCAGAAGAAAATAGATATGCGCGTACCAGATGTAAAAATGGTTTCATTTAATGAAATGATGGAACTGGCGGGTGGGGCGGAAAATGTCGTTGTTGGAATTTATCTTCGTATTGAAGGTGATGCTAATGGGAGTATGTTTTTTATCCTACCGCTTGAGCAGGCCAATCGATTTATTCGTAGCTTAATACGTGATGATTCTTTTGATTTTAATACGCCTCCTTATTCTGACTTAGGTTTATCTGCAATGCAGGAAATGGGCAATATTTTATCGGGCTCTTATTTATCTGCTTTATCTGATTTTACTGGACTTAAAATCTATCCGACTGTACCGGGATTAAGTATTGATATGTTCGGGGCTATTATTAGTATTGGGCTTATTGAACTATCGCAAATAAGCGACACTGTAATTGTTATAAATACATCTATTTATGAGGAAGCGATTTCCGATGATAAGGCGGTGAAGGGGCATTTCTTTTTAATGCCGGAACCGGATTCATTTGCAACAATTTTTAAAGCATTAGGAGTACCTACTACATGATTGTTACTAATTTAAATGATGTGATTAAAGTAGGGATTGCACAAATGGATATCGTTAAAGCTCCTAATACGATTCGTACTTCAGGTCTAGGTTCCTGTGTTGGAGTTGTTATTTATGACGAATCTAAAAAAATAGGTGGAATGGTTCATGTAATGTTACCTGATTCAAGCCTGAATCGTACCAACACTATTAATGAAGCCAAATTTGCTGATACGGGTATTCTTGCTTTAGTAGACAGTTTAAAGCGAGAAGGGGCACAAAGCTATAAAATGAAAGCTAAAATTGCCGGTGGGGCACAAATGTTCCAATTTACATCAGATAAAGATTCGATGCGTATCGGTCCAAGAAATGTCGATGCCGTAAAAACCCAATTGAAAAAGCTGAACATACCCATTATTTCAGAAGACACTGGTGGAAATAGTGGTCGCACAATCGAGTTTAGTCCAGTAACAAACATGCTCAATGTCCGAACAGTTAATAAAGGAGTGAGTGAAATATGATGTTTGGTTCAATATTTTATAACTTATGGGCAGCATTACTATCGTTCGCTGTTTATTTTATTTGGGCAATTCAAAATCCATATGCTTTGCCATTCCAAATAATAAGTACATCTTTTTTAGTCGCGTTCATTGCATTTTGTGGTACGTATTTCCTTCGTTATTTCCTAGGCTATGTTTTCTATACACCGGAAACTCCTGTCTTTGTAGAAACCGAAGATGAGATTATAAGTAAAACAACGATAGACGAGAGTAATCAGCAATTCACAACTCGTAGTAATCAGTCCACAATGGAATTTGATGAAGAAAATACGGAGGATATTGCTCAAGTTGTTCGAACGATGTTGCATGGCGATGAGGCACTTTCACGATAAAAGAGTCGTACTTTCGGCTCTTTTTTTGTATTCAGGAAAATGTGTAGATGTTGTGTCTCACAGTTCCTTACATGTTTATTTTTGGGCTTTTTGGTATAATGAATAGTAATTATACTCACTTTAAAATAAAAGGGGGAGGTACGTTTGACTGAGCAAGGACATGGAGACGAACAAGCATTATGGATTCGTTGGACAAAAAACCGAGATCCCGAAGCAGGAGACATTTTAATCAAAAAATATAAGCCACTTGTAACGTATCATGTTCAGCGTATAGCTACTGGACTTCCTAAAAATGTTTCGAGAAATGATTTAATGAGTCTCGGAATGATGGGACTCTTTGACGCATTAAATAAATTTGATATAAATCGAGATTTAAAATTTGATACGTATGCTTCCTTTCGCGTACGTGGTGCAATAATCGATGGACTGCGAAAAGAAGACTGGCTTCCACGTTCAGCACGTGAAAAGGCTAAAAAGTTGGAAGCTCAAATTGAAACACTTGAGCAAAAACTCATGCGCCATGCAACACCTGAAGAAGTTGCTGCACAGATGAATTTACCTGTGGAAGAAGTTTATCAAACCTATCAGGAGCACTTCTTTTCGAATGTGCTCTCAATAAATGAACAGCTTGATCAAGAAGACAGTGAAGGCAAATCTTTCGTCATTCGCGATGACCAAACAAAGACACCCGAACAGCAAACAATACATTTAGAGCTTTTAGGAGATTTGGCGGAAAATATAAAAAAGCTAAACGAAAAAGAACAGCTTGTCATTAGCTTATTCTACACAGAAGAAATGACATTGACTGAAATTGGGGAAGTATTGGAGTTATCTACGTCACGCATTTCTCAAATACACTCTAAAGCACTGTTTAAATTACGTAAATTATTATCTTCAGAAATGATTAATACGTAAGGAGGCGTCTGTATGAGTCTAAAAGGGCTGGAGCTGCAAATTGCTATACCAAAAACATTTGATGCTGGCAAAATGGCGGATCAGCGTCAACAAAACAATATTCTTCAGCAAATGCATGCTAATGAAACACTTAAAAAGGAAATAGAACGCAAGCAACTATCGGTAAACGAATCGGATAAAATGGATGCTCTAAAAGATGATGACGAACAATCTGAACACAATCAGTCACAAACGCAGCAAAATAAGAAAAATAAAGACCAATTGGAACAAAAAGCACAACATCCTTTTAAGGGAAATCTTTTTGATTTTAGTGGTTAGGAGAAGTTATGACGACAGTACTAATAGTTACGCTCTTTCTTGTTCAATTAATAACAATTTTTGCCATTGTCATCTTGAACAGCAAACTTTCCGAATTTCATGATTTGGAAAAGCGTCAAAATGAATTGGTGAATGAGATGGATAACGCCATTAGTGTGTATTTAATGGAAATGAGAGAAGAAAATGACCGACTAATTAATGAACTGAAAAAGCAGCCTGTTCTTCAAAGATCAGTGCATTTAAATACAGATAAACAGAGTAGTACACAGTATTCTGCAGATGAACAGATGGTAAAGAGCCAAAATCAAGCTGCCACTGTAACAAACAAAATAAATCAGGTTTCAGAACCAGAACCGCGTAAATTTATTCCTGTCAAGCAAGCTGCACATGCCTACAAGAAGCAAAAAAATCAGCAGTTTGATGAGGTTGAAGAGTCCGTGGAAACAGAATTATTCAAAGATGCCGAACATGTACCGTCAAAACCGTTAACAACTGAACAGCAAGCAGTCGAGCTTTACCGAAACGGAAAGTCAATAGAAGAAATTGCTAAAATTATGCAACGAGGCAAAACTGAAATTGAACTTCTAGTAAAGTTCCATGCGTAAAGGAGTTGCACTTGAAAGACGAGTATGATATAGTTACAAGCGGTGTTAACAATACACACGTATTTTGATGTAGTAAGTGGTGCTCGTAAGTCTACGGGTAGCTTGTTGCAGATGAAAAATGCGGAGGAAAAAAACCAAACATATTAGGAGGAAACACTCATGTCAGTAATTTCAATGAAACAATTACTAGAAGCTGGTGTACATTTCGGTCACCAAACTCGCCGTTGGAACCCAAAAATGAAGAAATATATCTTCGTAGAGCGTAACGGTATTTACATTATCGATTTACAAAAAACGGTTAAAAAATTAGAAGAAGCATACGATTTCATGCGTCAAGTTGGTCAAGACGGTGGTAAAGTTTTATTCGTAGGTACGAAAAAACAAGCACAAGAAGCGATCAAAGAAGAAGCTGAACGTTCAGGTAACTACTACATCAACCAACGTTGGTTAGGTGGTACTTTAACAAACTTCGGTACAATTCAAAAACGTGTAAAACGTATGAAAGATATCGAAAAAATGGAAGAAGACGGTACTTTTGCTGTACTTCCTAAAAAAGAAGTAATCCAACTTAAAAAAGAACACGAACGCTTAGTTAAATTCTTAGGCGGTATCCGTGATATGAAAGCTGTTCCAGACGTAATGTTCGTAGTAGACCCTCGTAAAGAGCGTATCGCAGTTGCAGAAGCAATCAAATTAAACATCCCTCTAGTTGGTATCGTAGACACTAACTGTGATCCAGATGAAATTGATTACGTAATCCCTGCAAACGACGATGCTATCCGCGCGGTTAAATTATTAACTGCTAAAATGGCTGACGCTTTATTAGAAGCAAAACAAGGTGAAGAAGAAGCTCCAGAAGTAGAAGAAGCTACAGCTGAGTAATTCACTGTTAAAAAAGGTGATAAGTGGATGAACCCCTTATCACCTTTTTTTGAGAAATGAATGTAAAAATGTGTGAATCGTTGAAACTTCGCGATTTATCGCTTAAAGTATGAAATAGTGTGAATAAATTTTTCAATATATCTAGGAGGAAACTCAACATGGCAAACGTTACTGCACAATTAGTAAAAGAATTACGCGAAAAAACAGGCGCAGGTATGATGGACTGTAAAAAAGCTTTAGTATCTACAGAAGGTGACATCGATGCTGCAATCGATTTCCTACGTGAAAAAGGTTTAGCTGCTGCTGGCAAAAAAGCTGACCGTATCGCTGCTGAAGGTACAACTTACATTTTAGAAAACGGTAATGAAGCAATTCTTTTAGAAGTAAATGCTGAAACAGATTTCGTTGCGAAAAACGACAAATTCCAATTCTTAGTTTCTTCATTAGCAGAGCAATTATTAACTGCTAAACCAGAATCAGTAGAAGCTGCTATGGAATTAGAAAAAGACGGCGTGAAAATCGTTGATCAAATTTCTACTGCTACTGCAACTATCGGTGAGAAAATTTCATTACGCCGTTTCGAAATTAAAACTAAATCAGATGCAGATGCTTTCGGTTCATACTTACACATGGGCGGCCGTATTGGTGTATTAGTAGTTCTTGAAGGTTCTACTGACGCTGCCGCTGCAAAAGATATCGCAATGCATATCGCTGCAATCAACCCAACTTATATTTCTCGTGATGAAGTTTCTGCTGACGAAGTTGAACGTGAGCGCAAAGTATTAACTGAGCAAGCGTTAAACGAAGGTAAACCAGAAAACATCGTAGCGAAAATGGTAGAAGGTCGTCTTGGTAAATATTTCGAAGACGTATGTTTATTAGACCAAGCTTTCGTTAAAAACTCAGATCAAAAAGTACGTGACTTCGTGAAATCTTTAGATGCTACTGTAACAAGCTTCACTCGTTATGCTGTTGGTGAAGGTATCGAAAAACGTGAAGATAACTTTGCTGAAGAAGTAATGAGCCAAGTTAAAGGTAACAACTAATTAAATTACAACTTAAATTTACCATAATTTAAGCAAACAGTAGGGAGCACCATTTGCGTGTTCCCTATTTTTAAAGAAATCTATTTTTGATTTAAGTGAAGTACGATACATAGAAAATACAATCGTATTTCCTTATAAATAAATGAGTAACGGAGGTCTACTATGAGTGTGTCACAATACAAACGAGTAGTAATTAAACTAAGCGGGGAAGCATTAGCTGGGGAATTGGGCTTCGGTTTCTCACCAGATGTAATTAAATCAATCGCTGCAGAAATTAAAGATGTTATCGACTTAGGCGTAGAGGTCGCATTAGTTGTCGGCGGCGGCAACATTTGGCGCGGGAAAATCGGTGCTGAAATGGGTATGGAGCGTGCCAATGCAGATTATATGGGAATGTTAGGAACAGTGATGAATGCACTTGCCCTACAAGACTCTCTAGAAAATCTAGGTGTTCCAACACGTGTTCAATCATCAATCGTTATGACACAAGTGGCAGAGCCATATATTCGACGTAAAGCAGTTCGTCATCTGGAAAAGTCACGTGTCGTAATTTTCGCTGCAGGAACAGGTAACCCTTATTTCTCGACTGATACAACAGCAGCATTGCGTGCCGCAGAAATTAATGCAGATGCAATTTTAATGGCGAAAAACAACGTGGACGGCGTTTATTCGGCAGATCCAAAATTAGATTCTGAAGCAGTTAAGTATGACACACTTACGTATTTAGACGTTATTCAACAAGGTTTACAAGTAATGGATTCAACAGCTTCAACATTATGTATGGATAATGATATTAAGCTTGTCGTTTTCAACTTGTCAGAACGTGGTAATATTAAACGTGCCGCAATGGGCGAAAAAATTGGAACAGTTGTTAGGAGAGATGCATAATGACTAAACAAGTATTGAATCAAGCACAGGAAAAAATGACAAAATCAATTGGTGCCTTCTCACGTGAATTAGCTTCAATTCGCGCTGGTGTAGCGAATGCTGCATTATTGGATCGAATTTCAGTGGATTACTATGGCTCACCGACACCTATTAACCAAATGGCTGGTATTTCTGTACCAGAAGCGCGTCTTTTAGTTATCCAACCATATGATAAATCTATTTTAGGTGAAATTGAGAAAGCAATTATGCGTTCTGATATTGGTATTACACCGACAAACGATGGTAATGTTATTCGTTTGGCAGTACCTGCTTTAACAGAAGAGCGTCGTAAAGAGCTAGTAAAACAGGTGAAAAAAGAAGCAGAAGAAGCAAAAGTGGCTGTACGTAACGTACGTCGTGATGCAAATGATGACTTGAAAAAGTTAGAGAAAAACGGAGAAATTACAGAAGACGAATTACGCGGCTTCGGTGAAGATATCCAAAAACTAACAGATAACTCAATTACAAAAATCGACGAGTTAGTAAAAGAGAAAGAAAAAGAAATTTTAACAGTTTAATCCTAAAACTTCACTAAAAGATTGTTATTGAATCCGTATTGGAATTTACTTTCCTCGGTGAAGACACTTTCGCGCTATTGGACCACTTTAGCGCGAAATCTTTTTTCTACCGTTAAAAGAACTTTAAATGGATTAAAACGTCCTGTTAGTAAGGACGTTTTTTTAATAATGGAGATAGATGATCTATGTTAACTTTTATCTGAAGTTAAAGTATAAATTGTGAATATGATACATATGCAAGTTAATAAAAGGACAATTTTGATTATTTCAAAGAAGAGTTAGTGATGTGATAAGGACATGCTATCCCTTTTTTGATATGATGGAGAAGTAGGTAGTCCGATTTGTGCAGTTGGGGGAATTAACTATGTTTAAAAAACTTTTTGGGAAAAATACAAGTAAAGAGCAACCATTCAGTGATGGAAGTATGGACTTAGTTAAGGGAGAGGATATCCCTACCCATATTGCAATTATTATGGACGGAAATGGACGTTGGGCGAAAAAACGTTCGATGCCAAGAGTTGCAGGACATCATGAAGGAATGAAAAATGTCCGGAAAATAACACGTTGTGCTTGTGATTTAGGAGTAAAAGTATTAACGCTGTATGCATTTTCGACGGAAAATTGGAAGCGGCCTAAATCAGAAGTTGAATTTTTAATGCGTTTACCAGAGCAATTTTTAACATCCTTTTTACCGGAGCTTATGGAGCGTAATATTAAAGTCGAAATGATTGGTGTAATGGATTCCTTGCCGGAGTATACTCAATCAGCTCTTAAAAAAGCGATGAATGAAACGAAAGATAATACAGGATTAGTTTTAAATTTTGCGATGAATTATGGTGGTCGCGCGGAAATTGTTATGGCGATGCAGCAACTGATGAATGACGTTGAAGCTGGAAGACTGACAATCGACGAATTAAATGAACAACATATTTCAAAATATGTAATGACAGCTCATTTACCAGAACCCGATCTATTGATTCGGACAAGTGGAGAAGTTCGCATAAGTAACTTTATGCTATGGCAGCTTGCTTATACGGAGTTTTGGTTTACTGATACGCATTGGCCGGATTTTAACGAAGCATGTTTAAAAGAGGCGATTTCTGTGTATCAAAACCGTAACCGTCGTTATGGAGGGCTGAAAGGAGAAGAAACAAATTGAAACAGCGCATCATTACTGGAGTAATTGCTGCAGCACTATTTATTCCATTCGTAATTTATGGAGGCGGACCGTTTGCGGTTTTAATGAGTATCATCGCAGTTGTTGGCTTTTATGAATTATTGAAAATGAAAGGAATTTCAATTGCATCCGTTCCGGGAATGTTAGGGACACTTGCATTGTTACTATTAGTAGTACCGAGTGATTGGTCCAAAAACGTAGTTGAATTTCTACAATATGAATCAACTTTAATGATTGTATACGGTATAATTGCCTTATTATTAATTTATACAGTCCTTGTAAAAAATAAAATGACTTTTGATGAAATCGGTTTTATATTAATTGGCGCCTTTTATGTCGGACTTGGTTTCCATTATTTTATCGAAACCCGGTTTATCGGATTAGAATATGTCGTATTTGTATTGTTAATTGTTTGGACAACAGATTCTGGCGCATATTTTGTTGGGCGTAAGCTAGGGAAAAATAAATTATGGCCGGAAATATCCCCAAAAAAGACTGTTGAAGGTTTTGTCGGTGGCATCGTCATCGCGGTATGTTTTGCTATCGCATTGCAACTTATGTACCCGATCACTTCAAGTTGGATTCAATTAATTATTGTAACGATTGTAGCATCGATTGTCGGGCAAATGGGTGACCTTGTTGAATCTGCAATTAAGCGACACTACGGTGTGAAGGATTCAGGCAATATTTTACCAGGGCATGGGGGCATTTTAGATCGTTTTGACAGCCTCTTATTTGTAGTGCCTTTACTTCATTTCTTGCACTTTTTTGCTTAATTTCTTTCAGTAAGTATGTAGATACACGCAAAAAAACAGGCTGTATCAAACGAAATTGCGTTGTAACGCAATTGATTTGTTAGGAGGAAGTATCATTGTGAAAAAAATCAGTTTATTAGGTGCAACGGGCTCCATTGGATGGCAAACGTTTGATGTTTTACTTGCACATCCAAATGCTTTTCGGCTTGTTGCTTTTTCTGCCGGAAAAAATATTGAAAAATCCCGTGAAATTATTCAAAAGTTACAACCGGAGCTAGTTTCAATGCAGACAGAGGAAGCGGCGAAAACTTTACAGAAGGAATTTCCGCACGTTTCCTTTACATATGGTGAAAAAGGATTAGTGGAAGTTGCGACACATTCCGATTCAACGGTACTTGTCAATGCAGTTTTAGGCAGTGTCGGGTTGGAATCTACACTTGCAGCAATACGTATGGGAAAAACGATTGCCATTGCGAATAAAGAAACACTTGTAACAGCAGGACACCTTGTGATGTCAGAAGCACAAAAGTACAATGCACCGATATTGCCTGTAGATAGTGAGCATTCTGCTGTTTTTCAATCAATGAACGGCGAAAATAAAAAACGTATTGAACGGATCATTTTAACAGCTTCAGGTGGTTCATTCCGCGATAAGGCACGTGATGAATTAGTCGGTGTAACGGTAAAAGACGCTCTGAATCATCCGAACTGGTCGATGGGGGCTAAGATTACGATCGACTCTGCAACGATGATGAATAAAGGACTTGAAGTTATTGAGGCACATGTATTATTCAATATGCCGTATGACAATATCGATGTATTACTGCACCGTGAAAGTATTATTCACTCTATGGTGGAGTATGAAGATACTAGCGTTATAGCGCAGCTTGGAACACCGGACATGCGTGTGCCGATACAGTATGCGCTAAGCTATCCGGATCGCTTGCCCCTTTCAAATGGTCAACGTTTAAATTTAGCTCAAATTGGACAACTTCACTTTAAGGAAGTCGATTTTGATCGATTCCGTGCCTTAAAACTTGCCTATGACGCCGGTCGAATGGGCGGTACAATTTTAACGGCAATGAATGCGGCAAATGAGGCGGCTGTCGAATTATTTTTACAAGAAAAAATAACATTTTTAGAAATTGAAGAATGTATTGAGCGTATTATGAATAGTCATAACAATATCGCATTACCAGATTTAGAAACAATTTTACATGTTGATAGTGAAACAAGAAAAACAGTGGCAAGCATGGTAAAATAGTGAGGTGTGAGAAAAAAGAGTGTCCGTCAACTATTAGTTGGACATTCATATGCGTATAGAGCGTATTTTTTAATCAGTTAACGCTAGAAAAAAAGAGAACTAACTTTATGACTCAGTTCCAATGAAGGTGGGAGATTATGCAAACAGTTATAGCCTTTATTTTAATTTTTGGCTCACTCGTTTTTTTCCATGAGCTAGGTCACTTCTTACTTGCAAAGCGCGCGGGCATAATGGTACGCGAATTTGCGATAGGTATGGGACCGAAAATTTTCGGTATGACGAAAGGTGAAACCATTTATACGCTGCGTCTTTTGCCAATTGGCGGCTACGTGAGGATGGCTGGTGAGGATACTGATACCGTAGAATTACAACCGGGTTATCGGGTAGCTTTAATAACGAACGAAGACAATATTGTAGAAAAAATTATACTAAATCAAAAAACACATTATCAAAATGTTATATTTTTGGAAGTGGAACGAGCAGATTTAGAACGTGAACTTTGGATTGAAGGCTATGATGAGGATGACCAATTCGTACGCTACAATGTATCGCGTACAGCAATGGTTGTTGAGAACGGAATGGAGCAAATGATTGCACCTCTAGACCGCCAATTTAATTCAAAATCTGTCGGTGCTCGTGCAATGGCGATTTTCGCAGGTCCATTATTCAATTTTATTTTAGCGTTTTTCATCTTCCTTGTTATCGGACTTATTCAGGGAATCCCTTCCGAAGAGCCAATCATTGCAGAAGTAATCGATAATAACGTTGCGAGCAATGCAGGTATAATGGAAGGCGATAAAGTCGTGAAGGTAAATGGTCAAGCTATTTCTACCTGGGAGCAATTATCAACACAAATATACGATAATCCGAATAAAACACTAACATTTGAAGTTGAACGTGAAACAGGAAATGAAATAATTGAACTGACACCAAAACAAGTTGAGCAGGAAGACGGCGCAACTTATGGACAAATTGGTGTTATGCGTACGATGGAAAAAAATCCACTCAAGGCAGTTGTCTATGGTGTGGAGGAAACTTACAATATGATTGTTCTCATTGGTACTCTTGTTGGTAAATTGGTTACAGGCCAATTCTCGATTGATGCTTTGTCCGGTCCGGTAGGGATATATAAAACAACTGAAACTGTTGTAACTTTCGGTCTTTATAATATTCTATACTTCGCCGCAATGCTAAGCGTAAACTTGGGAATCATGAACTTGCTTCCTTTACCGGCACTTGACGGAGGCCGCCTATTATTCTTCGCAGTAGAAGCGGTAAGAGGTAAACCAATTGATCGTCAAAAAGAAGGCATGGTTCACTTCGTCGGAATTCTGCTCTTGATGATATTAATGGTCGTAGTGACCTGGAACGATATCCAGCGATTCTTCTTCTAAAATTAATTAAGATGATTTAGCTAAGTGACCAGCAAGTAGATTGGAATGAAGGGGAGGCGACTCCTGGGGGAATAGCGTGACGCCTGAGACTACAGGCTCAGGCCACGCCCCCCGGAAAGCGTCCGACCCGTAATGGAAATCTACCCCATGTCGATGTAGAATCTCTTTTAAACAAAATAGGTTTAAAAATGACGGCTTTGAGCGTTTGTATGAATAATACTAGCGTTCAAAGCTAAATTTGATTAGTATTATAGAAGTAGCATTTAATTTAGTTAATGTGTATTCAACAATCATTGGCTATAGCGCAGATAATAATGAAATATAGATCATTCTTAAATTAAAAAAGGTGGCACTACTTATGAAACAAACAAAAACGTTTATTCCTACTTTAAGGGAGAATCCAGCTGATGCCGATGTAAAATCACACCGCATGCTAATGCGTGCAGGCTTTATCCGCCAAAACGCATCGGGAGTATACTCATACTTACCATTAGCTCGCAAAGTATTAGCGAAAATCGAGCAAATTATCCGTGAAGAAATGGAAGCAGTTAATTCCATTGAGTTATTAATGCCAGCACTTCAACCAGCTGAACTATGGCAGGAATCAGGTCGTTGGGAAGCATATGGTCCAGAACTTATGCGCTTAAAAGACCGTCATGACCGTGATTTCGCATTAGGGGCAACACATGAAGAAGTAATTACAACTTTAGTTCGTGATGAAATAAAATCATACAAAAAGTTACCGTTAACACTTTATCAAATTCAAAGTAAATTCCGTGATGAAAAACGTCCACGCTTTGGTTTATTACGTGGTCGTGAATTTATCATGAAAGATGCGTATTCATTCCATGCTTCTCGTGAGTCGTTAGATGCGACTTATGATGATATGTACCGTGCATATTCAAATATTTTCTCTCGTCTTGGCTTAAACTTCCGTGCAGTAATTGCGGATGCTGGAACGATTGGCGGTAAAGGTACTCATGAATTTATGGTTCTATCTGAAATTGGTGAAGATACAATTGCTTACTCGGATTCTTCTGATTATGCTGCCAATATTGAAATGGCGGAAGTTGTTGTAGAATATACAGCACCTACAACGCCAATGAAAGAAGTTGAAAAGATCGCAACACCTGATCAAAAGACAATCGAAGAAGTTTCGACATTCTTAAATGTAGAAGCATCGAATGTTATTAAATCATTAGTATTTAATGTTGATGGGGAACTGGTTGTTGTTTTAGCACGTGGCGACCACGAAATTAACGATATTAAGCTTAAAAATGCATTGGGAGCTACGTCTGTAGAGTTAGCTGATGATGCTGCTATAAAAGAATTGCTGGGCTGCGCACCAGGTTCAATTGGTCCAGTTAAATTACCGGTCAATGTAAAAGTTATTGCCGATAATGCAATTAAATCAATTCGTAACGGTGTAGCCGGTGCGAATGAAGATGGCTTCCACTTATTAAACGTAAATCCTGAGCGTGACTTTGCAATCGGTTCTTATGAAGATATTCGCTTTATCCAAGTAGGAGACCCTTCTCCAGATGGTGAGGGAGTTATTAAATTTGCTGAAGGAATTGAAGTTGGTCATATCTTCAAATTAGGTACAACTTATTCAGCAAAATTAAATGCTACGTTCCTTGATGAGCAGGGGAAAGCACAACCGTTTATTATGGGATGCTACGGTATTGGGGTTTCACGCTTATTAGCTGCTGTTGCAGAACATTTCCAAGATGAAAACGGATTTGTATGGCCTGCACAATTAGCTCCATATGATTTACAATTAGTACCGATTAATACAAAAGACGAAGCACAAGTACAATTAGCAGACGAACTATACGGTGTATTAAAATCGTATCGTTATGACGTGCTATATGATGACCGTGCTGAGCGTGCAGGCGTTAAATTTGCCGATGCAGACTTAATTGGCTTGCCTGTCCGTATTACAGTAGGTAAAAAAGCTTCTGAAGGTTTAGTAGAAGTGAAGTTCCGTGCGACTGGCGAATCGGCAGAATGGGCTAAAGAAGAAGTAGTAGATCGTTTAAACGAATTTTTCCGTCAAAACTAATAATTTGTTAAGATAGAGAGAATGGGAAAGTACAATTTACATGTACTTTCTTTTCTTTTTCATTGGATGTGAAGGGTCCATAATTGATGGCGGGGGTTGTTATAGCTGATTAGGGGTAACAATTCCGCTTATTTGGTAAATTAATTGAAATTCAGTCGAAATAGAGGTAAAAATTCCTCTTATGCATACTGAAAAACATGAAAAACGCTGATTTTTCAATGGATAACGGTAAAAACTACCCTTATTTACATCCAAATGAAGCCCAAACTGCAAATAACGGTAAAAACTCCGCTTATTTTAAACGAAGGGGATTGTTTTTTTTTGTGCCCGCCCGGAATTCCTCCACCTCATATTGAAAAAAAGCATTAAAAGAAAGGGTTGAAACAATTGTCAAAACAGGAAGGAAGACAAAAATTCCTACTATTAATCCAACAACTTGAATTAACTGATGATGTCTACATGTCCTTTTTTGAAAATGGCACACTCGAACGAGTAACCGTCCATAAAAAGAAACGAATTTGGCATTTTAAAATTAAAATAGAAAATATTTTGCCATTCCAAGTGTATCAATTACTTCGTATGCGTCTAGCAGAGAAGTTTTCTCATATAGCCAATGTCCTATTAACAGTAGAATCCCACAATCCTGTAGTGAATGAGCAGCATATTCTTGACTATTGGCAAGTGGCAATTGAACAAATGAGCGACATGTCGCCATTATTGCGCGAAAACCTCATGAAACAAACACCACGATGGACAGGTCATAAGCTTGTAGTGACATCGATGCTGGAAGTGGAATATTTATCATTAAAATCAAAGTATACGGATAAAATTGCGGAGTCTTATAAAACATTTGGTTTTCCACATATTCCATTAGAATTCCAACTTATTGAGGAATCGGATGAGTTCATCGCACAGCAGGAAGCTTTTTACGAGCAGCGTAAAGAAGAGGAAGAACGTTTGTCAAAACAGGCAATGGCCGATTTTGCAGCACGTGAAAAAGAGAAGGCAAATAATCCGGGCGCTGCGATGCAAGGAGATGCTCCATTCCAAATTGGTGCACTTATAAAAAATCCAGAGCCAGTTGAAATCCGTACAGTGTTGGAAGAAGAGCGTTCAATTGTATTGGAAGGCTTTATTTTTGCTTGTGAAGTGAAGGAACTGAGAAGTGGCCGTTCATTATTGGAACTTAAAATTTCCGACTACACCGATTCTCTTCTCGTAAAAATGTTCTCAAACGGTGACGAAGATGTTGTGAAAATGAAGCAAATAAGTAAAGGAATGTGGGTTCGTGTACGCGGCTCAATCCAACTTGATACATTTGCCCGTGATTTAGTTATGATGGTGAAGGATATTAATGAAATTAAGCATGAACCTCGTAAAGATCATGCTCCAGAAGGTGAAAAACGAGTTGAGCTTCATTTGCATACGCCGATGAGCCAGATGGATGCTATGACGTCCGTTGATAAATTAGTTGCCCAAGCAGCAAAATGGGGGCATCCCGCAATTGCGATAACCGATCATGCAGTCGTGCAGGCATTCCCTGATGCATATGCTGCAGGGAAGAAAAATGGCATAAAGGTTATTTATGGTGTGGAAGCAAACTTAGTGGATGACGGGAAGCCAATTGTGTATGATCCGATTGATATTGATTTGGAGGAAGCTACGTACGTCGTATTTGACGTAGAGACAACAGGTTTTTCAAATGTATATGATACGATTATCGAGCTAGCGGCTGTAAAAATAAAAAATGGCCAAGTTATAGATACGTTTGAACGTTTTTCAAATCCCCATCGCAAACTAACAGCAAAAATCATTGAACTTACACATATTACAGATGATATGCTCGTCAATGCACCAGAGCTTAATGATGTAATCCGTGAATTTCATGACTTTATTGGCGACGGGGTTGTCGTTGCCCACAATGCAGCGTTCGATTTAGGTTTCTTATATGTTGCCTACAAAAACGCAGGCATTGAAGTTAGGCATCCAGGTATCGATACGGTCGAGCTTTCCCGACTTGTAAATCCCGGACAAAAATCGCATAGCTTAAAAACATTAACGAAAAAATATAATATTGAATTAACGCAGCATCACCGGGCAATTTACGATACGGAAGCTACCGGTGAACTATTCCTGCATTTACTCAAACAGTCCGCCGATTTAGGTATAAAAAACCTGATTGAAATGAATGACCATGTAGGCGGCGAAGAAGGATATAAGCAGGCACGCCCAAGTCACTGTACAGTATTGGCAGTGGATGATGCTGGCTTGAAGAATCTTTTCAAATTAATTTCGATATCGCACACGGAAACATTTTATCGAGTACCACGTATTCGCCGTTCGGATCTGCAGCGGTTACGCCAAGGTTTAATTGTCGGTTCAGGCTGTTCGAATGGTGAGTTGTTTGAAACAATGATGAATAAAACACAGGAAGAAGCCGAACGCATTGCAAAGTTTTATGATTATTTGGAAGTCATGCCAAAACCTGTTTACTCTCAATTGGTTGATGGGGGTACGGTACATGATGAATGGGCTTTGGAGGATATTATTCGCCGTATCGTAAAACTTGGTAAAAAGTTGAACCTGCCTGTTGTTGCAACAGGAAATGTCCATTACCTGCATGAAACAGATGCAAAGTTCCGCCAAATTCTAGTCGGTTCGATGGGTGGTGCAAATCCACTGAATCGTAACCCTTTGCCAAAAGTCCACTTCCGTACGACAAATGAAATGTTGAAGGAATTCGACTTTTTAGGACCAGATTTAGCGAAAGAAGTTGTTGTAACGAATACACAGCTAGTTGCAAATATGATTGGTGATGTAAAACCGATTAAAGATGACTTGTATACACCGAAAATTGAAGGTTCTGATGACGAAGTAACGAATTTAACATACGAAATGGCACATCTGATTTACGGGGAAAATTTACCGGAAATTGTACAAGCTCGAATCGATAAAGAGCTAAAATCCATTTTAGGACATGGATTCGGCGTTATTTATTTAATCTCGGCAAAGCTTGTAAAAAAATCATTGGCAGATGGATACTTAGTAGGTTCGCGTGGTTCGGTCGGATCATCACTCGTTGCCACATTTATGGAAATTACTGAAGTGAATCCGTTGCCTCCGCATTATGTCTGCCCTAATTGTAAACATTCGGAGTTTATTGCAGATGGATCTGTTGCCTCCGGTTATGACTTACCGAACAAAGAATGTCCGGAGTGTGGGGCACAGTATAAAAAAGACGGTCAGGATATCCCGTTCGAAACCTTCCTTGGATTTAAGGGAGATAAAGTACCCGACATCGATTTGAACTTCTCAGGAGAATATCAGCCGCAAGCCCATAATTACACGAAGGTGCTTTTCGGTGAAGAATATGTATTCCGTGCTGGAACAATAGGGACAGTTGCGGAAAAGACAGCATATGGCTATGTAAAAGGTTATGGAAGCGATAATGGTATAACGTACCGCAATGCCGAAGTAGATCGCTTAGTTCAAGGATGTACAGGCGTAAAACGTACAACAGGGCAACACCCAGGTGGAATCATTGTTGTACCGGATTATATGGATATATATGATTTCTCTCCGGTACAGTTCCCTGCAGATGCGCAAGACTCTGAATGGAAAACAACTCACTTTGACTTCCATTCGATTCATGATAATATTTTAAAACTCGATATACTCGGTCACGATGATCCAACTGTAATTCGTATGTTACAGGATTTATCAGGAATTGATCCAAAGACAATTCCAACAGATGATCCAATTGTCATGAAAATTTTTAGTTCGACAGAGACACTTGGTGTGACAGATAAACAAATAGGTGCAAAAACAGGTACGCTTGGCATTCCTGAGTTTGGTACAAAGTTTGTTCGTCAAATGCTGGAAGAAACAAAACCAACGACATTTAGTGAACTTGTACAAATTTCTGGACTTTCTCATGGAACGGACGTTTGGTTAGGAAATGCAGCCGAGCTTATTAAAGACGGTACTTGTGTATTAAAAGAAGTAATTGGCTGTCGTGACGATATTATGGTGTATTTAATCTATCAGGATTTAGAGCCATCATTTGCCTTTAAAATTATGGAATCTGTACGTAAAGGAAAAGGCTTAACAGAAGAAATGGAAGCTGAAATGCGCGCGAAAAAAGTACCGGAATGGTATATCGATTCATGTAAAAAGATAAAATACATGTTCCCGAAAGCCCATGCCGCAGCCTATGTTTTAATGGCGGTACGTATCGCATGGTTTAAAGTCCACCATCCAATACTTTATTATGCAGCCTACTTTACAGTGCGTGCATCTGATTTTGATTTAATTGCGATGACACAGGGTTCTGTCATGATTCGTAAAAAAATTGATGAAATTAATATGAAGGGGCTCGATGCAGCTCCGAAAGAAAAAAGTTTGTTAACGGTTATGGAAATTGCGCTTGAAATGTGTGAACGAGGCATGAGCTTCAAGAAAGTGGATTTATACCGTTCACATGCGAGTGAGTTTATAATTGAAGGGAATTCGTTGATTCCACCGTTTGATGCGATACCTGGACTTGGTACAAACGTAGCAAAACAAATCGTAGAAGCGCGAAAAAACGGTGAATTCCTATCAAAAGAGGATTTACAGCAACGTGGTCGTGTATCGAAAACTTTAATTGAGTACATGGATGAATTAGGCTGCCTTGAAGGTATGCCGGATGCCAATCAGCTTTCACTATTTTAAGACGAAATTATATTGTAGCATACAGCAAAAGGCAATATTTGCATTCAATAAGCCTTTATGCTATGCTAAAATCAATAATTTGTTGATAGTTCGCCAGCAAAAGAGTGGGTTTTCCCGCTCTTTTCTGTTGTTTACACAACTATTTATCTTCATTCAGCAAGCGTTTTAAAACGCTTGCTGAATGAAGATAAACCACTGGCGAATATCACAAATTTCAATTGAAACAATTCAATGAATACTCGTCTTTTGTTTAACAAATAACATCATGATTTTTAAGAGACAAAGACGCTAGGGAGGATACGATGAGCAAAGTTACGTCGATCATTGAAGAGCTAGTGACACCGATCGTGGAAGAGCTTGAATTAGAATTAGTTGATATCGAGTTCCTAAAAGAAGGACGCGACTGGTTCCTTCGTATTTACGTTGATACACCTGAGGGCGGCATTGATATTTTACAATGCGCACAAGTGAGTGAGCGTTTAAGCGAGAAACTGGATGAAAACGATCCAATCGAGCAAAACTATTATTTAGAAGTTTCTTCACCAGGAGCCGAACGTCCATTAAAAAAACAACAGGACTTTGAAAAAGCAATCGGCAAATACATTTTTGTGAAAACTTATGAGCCAATTAAGGATTTAAAAGAATTCTATGGTTATTTACGCGCATATACAGATGAATATTTAGAAATCGAATTCCGTATTAAAACACGTAAAGTTACAGTACAAATTGAAAAAGAAAAAATTGCGCAGGCACGTCTTGCCATCGATTTTTCAGATAAGCAAATTTAGGAGTGAAAACAAAATGAGTAGTGAATTACTAGATGCCCTAACTGCCCTTGAAGAGCAGAAAGGTATTTCAAGAGATGTATTGATTGAAGCGATTGAAGCGGCTTTAGTAACTGCGTATAAACGTAACTTCAACCAAGCACAAAACGTTCGTGTCGACCTTAACCTTGAAACAGGTTCAATGGTCGTTTATTCGCGTAAAGACGTAGTGGAAGAAGTAGAAGACGATCGCTTAGAAATCGCATTGGAAGATGCGAAGTTTATTAATGCAGCTTATGAAATTGGTGACATCGTAGAAGAAGAAGTAACACCACGTAACTTCGGGCGCATCGCAGCACAGACTGCAAAACAAGTTGTAACACAACGTGTACGTGAAGCAGAACGCGGTTTGATTTATGAAGAATATGTAGACCGTGAAGATGATATCGTTACTGGATTAATTGAGCGTCAAGATGCACGTAATATTTACGTATCCATCGGTAAAGTAGAAGCAGCATTACCAGTGAACGAACAAATTCAAGGTGAAGTGTATAAGCCAACTTCACGCATCCGTGTTTACATTACTAAAGTTGAGCGCACAACACGTGGTCCACAAGTAATCGTATCTCGTACTCATCCTGGATTACTGCGTCGTCTATTTGAAATGGAAGTTCCAGAAATTTATGATGGCACAGTTGAAATTAAATCAATTGCACGTGAAGCGGGAGACCGTTCAAAAATCTCTGTATATGCACATAATGAAGAAGTAGATCCTGTAGGCTCATGTGTTGGTGCAAAAGGTGCACGTGTGCAAACAATTGTAAACGAACTAAACGGCGAGAAAATCGATATCGTTGAATGGTCTGAGGATCCAGTCGTATTCGTTGCAAATGCATTAAGTCCTTCAAAAGTTTTAGACGTTCAAGTAAATGAAGAAGAAAAGTCAACAACGGTTGTTGTACCGGATTATCAACTATCTTTAGCAATCGGTAAACGCGGTCAAAATGCACGTTTAGCCGCAAAATTAACTGGTTGGAAAATCGACATTAAGAGTGAAACTGATGCACGTGAATTAGGAATCTATCCTTCTGAAACGAGCACATTCATACCACATGAAGATAATGAAGATGTACAATTTGATTTATATGGTGAAGATGAAGAATAATCATCTGTTGGAATGATTTTGCAAGGAGGGTGAGCAAAATGGTCGTTAATAGAAAAATTCCTTTACGTAAATGTGTCGCAACAGGTGAGATGCTTCCAAAAAAGTCAATGATTCGAGTCGTTCGTTCTAAAGAAGGCGAAGTAACAGTTGACATTACAGGAAAAAAATCCGGTCGTGGAGCATATGTTTCTAAAACGGAACAAGCGGTGGAAATCGCACGTAAAAAGAATATTTTAGATCGCCAGCTTGATGCAAAAGTGCCGGATGAAGTGTATGAGGAATTGCTGACACTAATCCGCAGGGAGTCGATTTTATGACAAACCCTGCATTGCTGCAGCTATTAGGCTTAGCGGCACGTGCTCGAAAAACAATCTCTGGAGAAGAGCTTGTCATAAGGGAAATTCGTAATGGCAAAGCTAAACTAGTATTTTTAGCATCGGATGCTTCAGCGAATACAAGTAAAAAAATTCAAGATAAATGTACGTTTTATAACGTTGAGTATTATGTTTTCGGAGATCGATATGATCTTGGACATGCTACCGGGAAGGAAGCCCGTGTAGCGATTGCTATTACAGATAGCGGATTTGCTAAAAAAATGTCTAGTCTACTCAACGAAAATTAATCGGGGGTGAGCAGATGAGCAAAGTAAGAGTTCATGAATATGCGAAAAAGGTAAATAAAACAAGTAAGGAAGTTATTGAGAAGCTTGCAAGTTTCAATCTGCCAGTGAAAAATCACATGGCGGTAATTGATGAACAGGCGGTATCAAAACTAAATTCTGTCTTTAAGCAAGCAGCAGAACCAACGAAAGATTCTCCTGCAAAACCATCTGTCAAAGCTGTAAATGCATCGCCAAAACCTGGTGAGCAAGGGCAGAGAAACGCACAACAGAATCTAAAGCAGGATCGTCCACAATCTGCTTCAACTAACCAACAACCGAACAAACCAAGAAACGCCCAAGGGCAAACAAGATCGCAACAACCGAATAAACCGGCAAACGCCCAAGGGCAAACAAGATCGCAACAACCGAATAAACCGGCAAATGCCCAAGGGCAAACAAGACCGCAACAACCGAACAAATCAACAAATGCCCAAGGGCAAACAATATCGCAACAAGGCGAAAAACAAAGAAATGAAAAAGGTAACCAAAATCGAAATATGACTCAAAATACTAATAACAACCGCAAAGGCGGAACGAACCAAAATAATAGTAATAATAAAGGCGGTAACACGCAGAATAAGGGTGGCTACCAACAACGTAGAAAGCCAGGAATTAATGGCGGTAAACGTCGTACGCATCGCCCAGCACCGCAGCCAATGGTACAAAAAGAATTACCGGAAAAAATCACGTTCTACGAAAGCTTGTCAGTTGCAGAACTTGCAAAAAAATTACACCGTGAGCCATCGGAAATTATTAAAAAATTATTCATGCTTGGTGTAATGGCAACAATTAACCAAGAGTTAGACAAAGATGCGATTGAGCTTATTTGTGCTGACTACGGTGTAGAAGTGGAAGAAGAAATTCGTATCGACAAAACAGATTTAGATACGTACTTCGATGATTCAATCGTAGAAGTGGATGAAAATGCTTTAGAAGAGCGTCCACCAGTTGTAACAATCATGGGTCACGTTGACCACGGTAAAACAACTTTACTTGACTCAATTCGTAACACAAAAGTAACTGCTGGCGAAGCAGGTGGTATCACTCAACATATCGGTGCTTACCAAGTTACTGAAAATGGCAAGAAAATTACGTTCTTAGATACACCAGGACACGCAGCATTCACTACAATGCGTGCGCGCGGAGCATCTATAACAGACATCGCGATTATCGTTGTAGCAGCTGATGACGGTGTAATGCCTCAAACAGTAGAAGCAATCAACCATGCGAAAGCAGCCGAAGTACCAATTATCGTAGCTGTAAACAAAATGGATAAACCTTCAGCAAACCCTGACCGCGTTCAGCAAGAATTAACAGAGCATGGCTTAGTTCCTGAAGCATGGGGTGGAGAGACAGTCTTTGTTCCAATTTCAGCACTAAAAGGTGAAGGAATCGATGAATTATTAGAAATGATTCTTTTAACTGCAGAAGTTGGGGAACTAAAAGCGAATCCGACTCGTGCTGCTATCGGTTCAGTAATCGAAGCACAATTAGACAAAGGTCGCGGTGCTGTTGCAACATTATTAGTTCAAGATGGTTCATTACGTGTTGGTGACCCAATCGTAGTTGGTCACGCATATGGTCGTGTACGTGCTATGGTAAACGATTTAGGTCGTCGTATTAAAACTGCTGGCCCATCAACTCCAGTAGAAATTACTGGTCTAAATGAAGTACCACAAGCGGGTGACCGTTTCGTTGTATTCCAAGACGAAAAAACAGCTCGTCAAGTTGGTGAGTCACGTTCAATGACTGCGATTCAAGCACAGCGTTCTGAAAAGCAACGTGTAACACTTGATAACTTATTTGAACAAATGAGCCAAGGCGAGATGAAAGAATTAAACTTAATCGTAAAAGCAGACGTACAAGGTACAGTGGAAGCAATGGCTTCTTCATTAATGAAAATTGATGTTGAAGGTGTTAACGTAAAAATCATCCACACAGGTGCGGGTGCTATTACAGAATCAGATATTTCACTTGCTGCTGCATCAAACGCTATTGTTATCGGATTCAACGTACGTCCTGATACGAACGCTAAGCGTGCTGCGGATGAAGAAGGTGTAGATATTCGTCAACACCGTATCATCTATAAAGTAATCGAAGAAATCGAACAAGCGATGAAAGGGATGCTTGATCCAGAATACGAAGAAAAAATCGTTGGTCAAGCGGAAGTTCGTCAAACAATCAAAGTCTCTAAAGTCGGTACAATTGCAGGTTCATACGTTATTGAAGGTAAAATGGTACGCGATGCGGGTGTACGTGTAATCCGTGAAAACGTTGTTGTTTTTGAAGGCGAATTAGATTCATTAAAACGCTTTAAAGATGACGCAAAAGAAGTAGCAAAAGGCTATGAGTGTGGTATCACAGTTAAAAACTACAATGACATTAAAGAAGGCGACATTATCGAAGCCTTCGTAATGGAAGAGATTGTTCGTAAGTAATGATTGTGTATGCAGAGATTGAATTCATCATTCAGACTGCCCACTCATTAAAAGAAAAGCGTGCTGTTCTACAACGAATGGTAATGCGGACGAAACAAAAGTTCAATGTTTCCGTTGCTGAAATTGACCATCAAGATGTATGGCAGCGTACAAGATTAGCACTTGTGTCAGTTGCTTCTTCCAAAGAAGCTGCTGAACGCGAGCTAATGCGTGCAGTACACTTTTTACAGTCAAATCCACAATGGGAACAGTTGGATTTTTATCGTGAATATTTGTAAAGTCCACATATAGTGGAAATTAAAACATCAATTACGCAAGTTAAATGAGGTGACATTTATGTCTCTACGTTCTAATCGAGTTGGCGAGCAAATGAAAAAGGAAATTACTGAAATCATTGCACGCAAAATCAAAGACCCACGCGTAGGTTTCGTTACAGTTACAGATGTAGCCGTAACAGGAGACTTACAGCAAGCAACTGTTTATATTACATCGTTAGGTAATGACCGAGAACGTTCGGAAACATTGCAAGCTTTAGAAAAAGCATCTGGTTTTATCCGTTCTGAAGTTGGTTCACGTATTCGCTTACGCCGTACGCCTGAACTAGCATTCGAATTCGATACAGCAATCGAATACGGTAATAAAATTGATGCATTACTACGTGGATTACACGAAGATAAATAAAACTAAGAAGTCTGCACTGCATAACTATGCAGGCAGACTTTTTTGTTTTAGAAGTTACTTTAAAATCAGAAGTTTTGTGAAGGAAATAAATTTTATGCTAAGGTAGAGTCACAATACAGCTGGAGCCACAACCTCAGGAAAGCGGGCACTTCACTTTGATTAAATTTAAGGAGAAATTCCGCTTATTTGGAAAATCGAGTGAAAAAAGGTCAAAATAGCGGTAGGAATTTCCTCTATTCACCTAAAAACCATTTAAAAATATGATTTTTCGATGAATAAGGGAAATATCTACCCTTATTTCTCTCAAAATAAGACCTTATCTACAAATAACAGTAAAACTTACCGTTATTTTAATTTCGACTAACCTGGGATTCGCACACATGGAGTACAAATAAAGGAGCAAGCATATGAACGGTATTTTGCCATTATGGAAAGAGCGCGGCATGACAAGTCATGACTGCGTGTTTAAATTACGAAAAATATTAAAGACAAAAAAGGTAGGACATACAGGGACACTGGATCCAGGTGTTGAAGGTGTTTTACCAATTTGCATAGGCCAGGCTACAAGAATTGCAGAATATTTAACTGATGCAGGCAAAACGTATGAAGCGGTCGTTTCAATCGGACGTACGACTACAACAGAAGATGCAGAAGGGGAAACTGTCGAACAAAACAGCGATGTTAAATCCTTCTCGCGTGCTGATATTTTACAGGCACTTACAACGTTAACGGGAGAAATCGAACAGACGCCTCCAATGTTCTCGGCTGTAAAAGTAAACGGGAAAAAGCTTTATGAATATGCGCGGGCAGGTCAGACGGTAGAGCGCCCAACACGTAAAATTAAAATATATGAGCTGGAATTATTAGATGATGCCGAAAAATTTGAGGGAGAAGAAGTGACATTCCAGGTCCGCATTAAATGTTCAAAAGGCACTTACATTCGAACATTAGCCGTTCAAATTGGGGAAGCATTAGGCTACCCGGCACATATGCATGAACTTGTTCGTACTGCTTCAGGTACATTTACAAAGGACAATTGTTTCACTTTAGCACAAATCGCTGAAATGATGGAATCCGGAGAACAGGGGAAATTTTTACTGCCTGTTGAATATGCCTTGTCGGATTATCCCTTTATTGAAATTACGGCTGATATTGAAAAACAAATTTTCAATGGACAAGTTCTCCCAATGCATGCATTATTAAAAGAACATGATAAAATTGTGTATGGTGTAGAGGGACGAGCATTTGCGGTTTATATCGCCCATCCGACTAAACAAGGGCAAATGAAGCCAGATAAAATGTTCCCCGAAATTAATTAGGAGGCACATAATGAACGTTATTCATTTAAAATACCCCCATCAATTAGCTCAAAAAGGAAAACAGCCCTATTCATTGGCAATCGGTTTTTTTGATGGGGTACATAAAGGGCATCAAGCGGTTATTGAGGCTGCAAAACAAAAAGCAGAAGAACTAAATATTAAAAGTGCTGTCATGACATTTGATCCACATCCATCAATCGTATTAGGTGGACGCAATGAAAAGGTGTTTTATATTACGCCACTTTCACAAAAGTTGGATACGCTGGAAAAACTAAATGTCGATACTGTATTTGTTGTGAATTTCACATCAGATTTTGCGAAGCTAACACCTGAACAATTTATCGAGTATTTTATTATTGATTTAAACGTTTTGCATGTTACTGCAGGCTTTGATTTCTCATTTGGAGCATTCGGAAAAGGGAATATGGAGCTTATGGCACAATTATCAAACGGTAAATACGGTGTGACAGTTATTGATAAGCTTTCAGATATTGAAGAAAAAATAAGTTCTACGCGTATTCGAAAAGCGTTACAAGACGGTGAGATGGAGCAAGTTCGTAACTTATTGGGGCGTGCATTTGAAGTTCCAGGTATTGTTGTCCATGGGGATAAGCGCGGACGTACGATGGGATTCCCTACAGCAAATGTGCAGGCAATGGAAGGATGTTACATACCAGCTACAGGTGTCTATGCAGTAAAAATTTTAGTGCAAAATGAGTGGTATAAAGGTGTATGCAATGTTGGCTATAAACCGACTTTCCACAATCCGGACGAAAAGCGACTATCCATCGAAGTGCATATTTTGGATTTTGATAAAAATATTTACGGTGAAGAGGTAATCGTAGGCTGGTATAAACGTATTCGCAGTGAACGGAAATTCAACGGAATAGAAGCTTTAATTGAGCAAATCGAAATGGATAAACAACAAGCAATCGCCTATTTTGAAGAACTGCGCTAAATAGTTGCACACATATAAAGAACTATGGTACTATTCATAAGTACGAAACTCTCGTATGAACCTTAGCTCGGCTTTCACGCAACTCCAGCGATTGCTGTGCTATTGGGGATATTTTATTTATTAGGAGGTCATTTTAAATGGCAATTACACAACAACGTAAAAACGAAATTATCGCTGAGTACCGCGTGCACGAAACAGATACTGGTTCTCCAGAAGTACAAGTAGCTGTATTAACTGCAGAAATCAACGCTTTAAACGCTCACTTAGCTACTCACAAGAAAGATTTCCACTCTCAACGTGGTCTTCTTAAAATGGTAGGTAAACGTCGTCATTTATTAAAATATTTACGTGAAAACGATGTAGCTCGTTACCGTGAATTAATTACTAAACTTGGATTACGTCGCTAATCTGACAATATAAAAAGCGGGATTTTTCCCGCTTTTTATTATGTTTTGAAATCAGTCAGCTTTCCATAACAATGGTGCGATGTTTAACTTCTTTGAGCAGGTGTATAAACGCCTGTTGAAAGAAGTTAAACCATTGCTGGAAAGTTTAAAATAATGATTAAATTTATATAAATTTAATCAAAAAATTTAGCATAGAAAACGCTTTTTTGATACACTTACTATGGTACATAAAATGATACGTAGAGTGTTTCAATAAGAAAGGGGTTCAATTAATGAACGAAAAAAAAGTCTTTTCGTATGAATGGGCAGGTCGTCCACTCGTAGTAGAAGTAGGTCAGTTAGCAAAACAAGCAAATGGTGCGGCAATGGTACGCTATGGCGAAACAGCAGTGTTAGCTACAGCAACAATGTCTAAACAACCAAAGCCATTAGATTTCTTCCCGTTAACAGTTAACTTTGAAGAACGTCTATACGCAGCAGGAAAAATCCCAGGCGGTTTCATTAAACGTGAAGGACGTCCATCAGAAGCGGCAGTATTAACTTCTCGCTTAATCGACCGTCCAATCCGTCCAATGTTCCCGGATGGTTTCCGTAATGAAGTACAATCAATTTTAATGGTTATGTCAAATGATTCAGATTGCCCAGCAGATGTAGCGGCAATGTTTGGTTCTTCATTATCATTAGCTATTTCGGATATTCCATTCGATGGACCAATCGCTGGTGTTCATGTAGGCTATATCGACGGTAAATTCGTTGTGAATCCTACAGTGGAACAAGCAGCAAAATCGACTGTTCACTTAACAGTAGCAGGTAATAAAGATGCGGTTAACATGGTAGAAGCAGGTGCTTTAGAAGTAACTGAAGACATCATGCTTGAAGCAATTATGTTTGGCCATGAAGAAATCAAAAAGTTAATTGCCTTCCAAGAGCAAATTATTGCTGAAGTAGGTAAAGAAAAATTAGAAGTAACATTATATGAACTAGATGCAGACTTAACAGTAGCGATTAAAGCTGAATGTGAAGCTGATATGAATACAGCGATCCAAACAGTGGACAAGCAATTACGTGAAGAAAATATTACAGCTGTAAAAACACGTATTATCGAAGGATATGAAGCTCAAGAAGCTGATGATGCGACGATGAAGCAAGTTAAGGCTATTTTAGATAAAATGGTAAAAGATGAAGTGCGTCGTTTAATTACAGAAGACAAAGTTCGTCCGGATGGTCGTAAGCAAGATGAAATCCGTCCACTTTCTTCTGAAGTTGATTTATTGCCACGTGCCCACGGTTCAGCTTTATTCACACGTGGACAAACGCAGGCATTATCAATTTGTACATTAGGTGCTTTAGGTGATGTACAAATTATTGACGGCATAGGTATTGAAGATTCAAAACGTTGGATGCACCATTACAACTTCCCACAATTCTCAGTTGGGGAAACAGGTCGATACGGTAGCCCAGGTCGTCGTGAAATCGGTCACGGTGCATTAGGTGAGCGTGCGATTTTAGCAGTAATGCCATCAGAAGAAGAATTCCCGTATGCAATTCGTTGTGTATCGGAAGTATTAGAATCAAACGGTTCTACTTCTCAAGCATCGATTTGTGCTTCTACAATGGCACTTATGGCTGCCGGCGTTCCAATTAAAGCACCAGTTGCAGGTATTGCAATGGGTCTTGTTAAAAAAGGCGAGCACTATACAGTATTATCAGATATCCAAGGTATGGAAGACCACCTTGGTGACATGGACTTTAAAGTGGCAGGTACAGCTAAAGGTGTAACAGCACTTCAAATGGACATTAAAATCGATGGTCTATCTCGTAATATTTTAGAAGAAGCATTAACTCAAGCGAAAATCGGTCGTTTGCACATTTTAGATCATATGATGTCAACGATTTCTGATTCTCGTACTTCATTATCACAATATGCACCAAAAATCGTTTCAATCAAAATTAACCCTGACAAAATCCGTGACGTAATCGGACCGGGTGGTAAAGTAATCAATAAAATTATTGATGAAACAGGCGTTAAAATTGATACAGAACAAGACGGCACAATCTACATCGCTTCAGCAGATGAAGCAATGATTAACCGTGCAAAAGAAATGATCGAATCAATCGTACGTGAAGCTAAAGTAGGCGAGTACTACTTATCAACAGTAAAACGTATTGAAAAATTTGGTGCATTCTGTGAAATCTTCCCAGGTAAAGACGGCTTACTACACATTTCGGAAATTCAGGAAGAACGTACGAAAGAAGTAGAAGACGTATTAAAACTAGGCGATGAATTACTTGTAAAGTGTATTGAAATTGACAAGCAAGGTCGCGTAAACTTATCACGCAAAGTAGTTATTAAAGAAGAAAAAGAGCGCGCAGAACAAGGGAAATAATTAATTTCAAGCGTTTTCAACAAGATGAAAAGGGAGGTTGTACACTATTGTACAGCCTCTTTTTTAAATAAGATGATTAATAAGAGTCGAATTAAAGGAGAAAATTTTATGGTACAAGTAATTACAGCAAAAAATGGTGTGCGCATTGTGACAGAGCAGATGCCTCATGTCAGATCTTTATCGGTCGGAATATGGGTCAATGCAGGCTCACGCTATGAAATGAAAGAAGAAAATGGGATTACCCATTTTATCGAGCATATGCTATTTAAGGGAACAAAAAACCGGACAGCCCGTCAAATTGCCGAAGAATTTGACCGTATTGGTGGGGAGATTAATGCCTTCACGTCAAAAGAGCATACGTGCTATTATGCAAAAGTGCTGGACCATCATGGGGAGCTGGCAGTTGATATTTTAGCCGATATGTTTTTTAATTCCTTATTTACGCAGGAAGACATCGAGCGGGAACGACAAGTTGTGCTAGAAGAAATTTATATGAGTGAAGACGATCCAGCTGATGATGTACATGAAAAATTATGGGGAGTAATGTTCCCTGAAGATGCGTTAGGGCGACCAATTTTAGGAACACCCGAAACGTTGGCAACATTTGACGAAAAGATGATTCGCGGATATATGGCGAAACATTACGGTCCTCAAAATGTTGTCATTTCGATTGCTGGTAATATTGAAAAAGATTTATTGGAAAAAGTAGAAGCTTTATTTGGAAACTATGAAGCAAGCTCGGAATCGATTGTTTCCAAGCCTTCTTATCCTACATTTATACCAGGTGAAATTGAAAAAGTAAGAGATACAGAACAAGCACATATCGCCATTTCATTTCCCGCGATTTCTGTAAAAGATCCTAAAATGTACAGCTTTATTGCACTGAACAATATTATTGGCGGTAATATGAGCTCTCGTCTATTCCAGGAAGTACGGGAAGAGCGCGGACTGGCGTATTCCGTATTCAGCTATCAGTCAAGTTTTGAGGATGTTGGAACATTTACAATTTATGCTTCAGCTTCCAAACAAAACTTGGATGCGTTAAAGCAGCAAATAGATCAAACTTTATTTGATCTCGTAACAGGCGGGATAACGGAAGTTGAACTTGATAATGCAAAGGAACAACTAAAAGGCGGCTTCGTATTAGGCCTTGAAGGAACCGAAGACTTTATGAACCGTAACGGGGTTAATGAGCTTATTCATCAAAACCATCGTACTGTTAATGAAGTATTGGAAAAAATTGATGCAATCTCAATGGAAACCATCGATGAGCTCATTACACAAATTTTATTAACCGAGCCCGCGATTGCCATTATCGGACCGGAAAACGAATAAAAGAAAGGACAGCGCAGCTAACATTTAGCAAGCGCTGTCCTTTTAAAATTCAGCTGTCTTAAATTTTGTTACGGCTGTTTTATAGTATTGATAGTAAACAATTAACCCAATAATCGGCAAGAAGATTGCCCCCATTAGTTTGATGTCCATGATACTAAATATAAGCATGATGAAGAAATGCACAATAGTAAAGATGAACAAATAACCGATAATGGACCAAATTGAAATACTTTTCGTACCCTGTGAAGGATTGCTTAAATAGTTTTTCAGCATCGAACCAATAGAAGCAATTCCTGCAGTAAAGAAGATGACGATAAATGATAATTCAAAGGCCTCTATTTGATTATCCGAATATATAATCGTTTGATAAATTCCAATAGGAAGCAGAATGATAAGTATCTGTAGTAAACTGAAAATAAATAAACTTTTCACAAAGTCTTTAGGCGCAATCGGCATTACCCGAAACTTTCTTATGAAGTGGTTTTCGAGTAAATAACTAATACTTAATACGGGCGTTAAGCTTATAAAATATATTGTCACAAAACCTAAATTAATTTCTCTAAGGATAACCCACTGAATTGCTATGAGCCCTATAATGAATAAAAATGCGGTAAAGAGTAGCTTTCGTGATAAATAAAAATGTATTTTTAACAGTGAAATCATGTGACGTCCCTCCTGTTTTCACGAAAATAAGTGATGCTTGCTGCGATGATAATAAGTACTAGTGAACTAAAGAATAATAGTATGCTGTGAAATGTTGAAAGCCTAATAATCAAGGATATTAATTGTGTAAAAGCTAACGGGATAAAAAACATGGAAAGGTTAACGTAATACCCATATTTGATACGGCGTAACAGCAGGAAAATACTAATTATTAAAAAGCTGATAACAATGCTTAACAAAATTTGTTTGGCAGAAGGAAGTACAAGCTGCTGCTCTAGTAAAGTTTGAATAACCGAAGTTACTACGATTGTATAAAGTATATAGTACAAGGCGTACCGACCGATAAAAGAAATATCCACAATGAAAAACGTCTTTTTTGAAATAGGAAATAAACTTGTCATGACGAGCTGGCTTTCGCGTAAATCCAAATAAGTTGCACACAGCACCGTTATGCTGATAGACAGAATAAAATAGGCAGCGAGTTCGCCACCTTCAAATAATAGAGGGAGCGCGAAAAATGATGCCACAAGCGGTGTAAATAAAACCCATGCAGACAACTCTTGTTCATAATAACGGAAAAGCATCTGTTTCATCGTTGTCGCCCCTTTACGAAAAACAGCATCAGATCATCAATCGTCGGTTTTTGCAGTTCAATAACAGGGTTCACAAATTCACGCATAACTAAGTACTCGACTCCAAATACATAATCCCGTTTACCGACAATCGAATGATTCGGAATTACTTTCGCTTCTTCAAGTGATCCTTTCCAAATCCCATAGCCGTACAGCAAATCGTCTTTGTTTTCACTAAACAGAATTTCGCCTTCATGAATAAACGTAATCGTATCCGCAATTTTCTCTAAATCAGTTGTATTATGAGAAGAAAACAGTATCGCATGGCCTTCCTGTTCCATAAAGTTTTGTAGCATACCCAGCACTTCATCGCGTACAATCGGATCAAGTCCGGCCGTTGGTTCATCCAACAGTAAAAGTTTCGGTCGATGTGCCAATGCCAATGATAGAGCTAGCTTCATTTTAGTTCCTTTGGACATCGTTTTGATTTTGTCGTATTTTTGTACATCTAGCTGTTCTAGTAAATCATTAAAATAAGGACGATCCCAGGTAGGGTACACATTGCCGTAAAGTACATCTAATTCTTTAGTAGTAAAGTTTTCAGGTACGTGCAGTTCATCAAACACTACCCCGATTTGAGCCTTTAACTCCACTTCGTGCGCAATATGGTCCTTTCCGAACAGGAGAATATCGCCCTCTATTTTTTTGAGTAAATTTAATATGACTTTTATTGTCGTAGATTTCCCCGCACCATTTTGCCCGATAAAACCTGCAATCGTTCCACTTTCAACAGTAAAGGATATATTATTTAACCGGAAATTCTTGAATTGTTTCGATACATTTTTTACTTCAATTGCATTCATCGTCATTCCTCCAATAGTAAATCGAGTAAGTCATGCAGCTCCTGTTTTTGCACATTTGCCGTTCTTGCAATGGATACTGCTTTAGTAAAATGAATTTCAATCTGACGAATCAGCTCTTCGCGCAAAAAATCCTGATTGCGCTCGGATACATAGCTTCCTTTGCCGGCAATGGTTTCAATAAATCCATCCCGTTCTAAATCCGCATACGCCCGCTTTGTCGTCATTACACTAATTTTCAGCTCTTTCGCCAATGCTCTTATAGAAGGAAGGGAATCCCCTGTTACAAGAACACCAGTCAATATAGCCTGTTTTAACTGGTCGGTAATTTGCTCATAAATCGGCTTGTCGCTATTATTACTTAATTTGATTATCACTGTTTTCACCACCTAATGTAAAACTGTATATGTACAGTATATACAGTTATTCGATGTGTGTCTACTGAAAAGTTAGAAAAATTTGGATGTACTGAAATAAGTGGAAATTTTACCCTTATTTTAAAAATTACTTATTTTTATAGGAAGATAAGGGAATAGATTTCCGTTATCCTTCGAAAAATTAATTTTTTTCATTGATATTTACTCAATAAGGGAAATTTCTACCGCTATTTCAGCTGTTTTTAATGAGATTTATCAAATAAGGGAAATTCTTACCTCTATTTTTACAAAGCAAATACCTAGTAAATCTGGAGTCACCGCCGTTTAAACTTAATATGAGAACCATTTCACTTCTAACTGACTTGATGCATATAGTAATGGTAGGCTCTTACAAGAGGAGGGATACAATGCTTTTATCAGAGCTCGCTGAGAAAGAATTGATCGAAATGGAGAACGGGGTTCGTTATGGCTTTTTAGCAGAGACCGAATGTATTTTCGATGCAAAAACAGGGAAAATTACAGGCTTTGAAATGCCGCCACAAATGGTGAAAATGCCATTTCAAAAGAAAAAGCCGGGTATGGTGAAGTATATTCCTTGGGAAGAAATTATTTTGATTGGCGAAGATCGGGTATTATTTCAAAAAACAACATCAACTTTAAAGCATGCAAATGATGAATGAACGCTGGCTTATAATTGGAACAGATGAACGAATGCGTTTTTTAGCAAAGCATTTATCTACGAATGAACGAACGGTTTATTACAAGAACACTGCTGTATGGGATGAAGCGTTAAACAAAGTAGCATTAGAGTTACACCCAACAGAAATTGTTCTGCCAATCCATCCTTTAACGATTCAAGTGGATGAACTATTAGGTATACGCCAAGCGCAGTTTTTTTCAGGAAAACTTAACGACCAATGGCAACAACTTCTACAGGGGAAACGCATTCATTATTATTTAACAGATGAAACATTTATCTGGAAAAATGCGGCGCTTACTGCAGAAAGCTTTTTAGCTCATTTATATCAGGCAAAAGTAAATGTGCAGTATAAAACATTCATCATCACAGGATTTGGACGCGTAGCAAAAATGCTTGCTTTGTTTTTAACACGTTTAAATGCAAAAGTCATTATCGCAGTAAGGTCCGAACATCAGAAGGCTGAAGCGCTTGCATATGGTTACAAAGGCGTAGAATTAAAGGGAGAAAACAGTGTGGATGCTGATTTCCTTATAAATACGATTCCAACTAATTGGCTAACAAAAGACTACGCATCATGGACTACTCGCCCTATTTACGACCTTGCTTCAAGTCCAGGGTGTCTAGATGATTTAAAATTATCTCAGTATGAGTTGCTGCCTGGATTACCTGGTATATACTTTCCGCAGGCTGCAGCCAAGTTATTAACAGAAACAATACTAGAATTGCGAAAGGAGGAAACAAGTGCTTGAAGGAAAACGCATTGGTTTAGGGATAACTGCATCACATTGTACCTATGAAGATGTTGTACCGAAAATTTCACAATTTCGGGAAGCCGGTGCAACGGTAGTACCGATCATTACTCCTTCTGTATTACATGCTGCAACACGATTCGGAACAGGTGAAGAGTGGATTGCAAAAATAGAAGAGCAGGCGGGGGAAAAGGTGGTCAGTTCAATAGCGGAGGCAGAGCCGTTTGGACCCAAAAATCCATTGGATTGTATGGTGATTGCACCAATGACAGGCAATTCAATCAGTAAATTTGCCAATGCTGCTACAGACAGTGCAGTATTGATGGCTGCAAAGGCGACATTGCGTAATGGCTCACCTGTTGTACTTGGTATATCAACGAATGATGCACTTGGTTTAAATGGGATGAATTTAATGAAACTTATGAATGCCAAAAACATATTTTTCATTCCATTCGGTCAGGATGATCCAATTAATAAACCTACATCGCTAATAGCAGATTTCACAAAAATGCTCGATACTGTAGCATATACGCTCGCTCATAAAAAACAGATTCAACCTATATTTATACAATATTTTAAATAATCAAAAAATCTAACACAATTCAAATAATATATGATACAATATCCAACATTATATACATACCGATATTTTTAGGAGAGATGAGACATGTTGAAAAAGTTAAATGTTGCGGTAGTAGGAGCAACTGGGGCAGTTGGTACAAAAATGATGGAGAAATTAGTGGAACGTAAATTTCCGATTGCATCTATTAAATTTTTAGCCTCTGCTCGTTCGGCAGGTAATAAAATAGAATTCAACGGTGAAACATATACAATAGAAGAAGCAAAACCGGAAAGCTTTGAAGGTATTGATATTGCTTTATTTTCTGCAGGTGGCGCTGTTTCGGAGGCTTTGGCACCCGAAGCAGCAAAACGCGGCGCAATTGTAATTGATAATACGAGCCACTTCCGTATGGATCCGGAAGTACCGCTTGTAGTACCTGAAGTAAATCGCCATGCATTAAAGACAATTCCTAAAGGGATTATAGCAAACCCAAACTGTTCGACAATTCAAATGGTCGCAGCATTACAGCCAATCCGTGAAAAGTTCGGCTTAACAAAAATTGTCGTATCGACATATCAGGCTGTATCAGGTTCAGGTATAGCAGCGATTGAAGAATTGCGCGATCAAAGTACACAATGGGATGCAGGAAAAAACGTAGAAGCAAATGTTCTTCCTGTGAAATCCGATAAAAAGCATTATCCAATCGCTCGTAATGTCATTCCGCAAATTGATAAGTTTACGGATAATGGCTTTACATATGAAGAAATGAAAATGATTAACGAAACAAAAAAAATTATGGAAGCACCTGAATTAAAAGTTGCTGCTACTTGTGTCCGTGTTCCTGTCGTATCTGGCCACTCGGAATCAGTGTATATTGAGCTTGAGGAAGAAGCGACAGTACAGCAGATTTTCGACGTATTAAAAGATGCTCCAGGAATCGTTTTACAGGATGATACAGCACAGCAAGTTTATCCTATGCCAATATTTGCAGAAAACGAAGAACCGACATTCGTTGGACGTATTCGCCAAGATTTGGACAATAAAAAAGGATTCCACTTATGGATTGTGTCAGATAACTTACTAAAAGGTGCTGCACTTAATTCAATTCAAATTGCAGAAGCTATGCTAGAGGATAACTTACTATAAGGGGAGGATTTAGTAATGGATTTTGGACGAATTGGTACAGCGATGATTACACCGTTTAAAAAGGACGGCACGATTAATTATCCTGAATTAGAGCGAATTATTAACCATTTGATTGACAATGGCACAGATTCAATTATCGCTTGTGGAACAACTTCAGAAAACCCAACGATGTCAACAGAGGAAAAAATTGAGGTCGTTCGTTTTACTGTGGAAAAAGTGGCAGGTCGTGTGCCTGTTATTGCAGGTACAGGAGATAATGAAACTGCCTATTCAATTATGATGACACATAAAGCTGAAGAAAATGGCGCAAATGGCATTATGCTCGTTACACCATATTATAACAAGCCAAACCAGCGCGGTATGTATGCTCACTTTGAAACTATTGCCAAGGAAACAACACTACCTATAATGCTATATAATGTACCTGGTCGAACGGGTGCAAATATTTTAGCGGAAACAACTATTGCATTAAGCAAGGATGTACCGAATATTACATGCATTAAAGAAGCGAGCGGCAATTTAGATCAAATGGGTGATATTATTGAAAATGTCGATTCGGATTTCTTCGTATACTCAGGAGATGACGGGTTGACGTTACCATTACTTGCAATCGGCGGTCGTGGCATCATATCAGTTGCTTCACATGTAGTCGGAAAAGATATGCAGCAAATGATTCGTGCTTTTGAAGAAGGTCGTCATCAGGAAGCTGCCCAGATTCACCGTGCCTTACTACCACTAGTCCGTGCATTATTTGCACAGCCTAATCCATCACCAATTAAGTATGCAATGACAAAATTAGGCTTTGATACATTAGATGTTCGAATGCCAATGATGGAAATGCTACCTGAAGAAAAAGCTGCATTTGATGAAATTTGGAATACGTATCAGGCAAAAGCAGAACAGTTCCGCGCTCTACAAACAAACTAATAAGTAAACAACCACTACTTTCAAAAGGAGGTAGTGGTTGTTTTTTTATAAGTAATATAAATCGATTAGAACGCACAATATGTTATATTGAGAATAACAAACTCTTTAGGCACTGTAATAGTTTTAGTTTTACATATTTTTCATAAAAAAGATAAAATCACTTTTTTATTTGTACTAACGACATTCTCACCGTATAATGAAGTTTAAGTGGTTGCTGTTCGGAACAATTTAGGAGGAAATAAAGTGACAAAAACAAAAAATGAACTAATCCGTGTCATTCCATTAGGTGGAGTTGGCGAAATCGGAAAATCAATGTATGTAATAGAAATCGATGAAGAGCTATTCGTAGTAGACAGTGGGCTCATGTTCCCAGAGGACGAAATGCTGGGCATAGATATTGTAATTCCAGATATTACTTATTTAGAGGAAAACAAAGATCGCGTAAAAGGCATTTTCCTTACGCACGGACATGAAGATGCAATTGGATCGATTGCGTATGTATTGAAAAAGGTAAAGGCACCTGTGTACGGGTCTAAATTAACAATTGCACTGGCAAAAGAGCATTTAAAAGAATTGCCGGCACCATATCAGGTGAAATTCTTTGAAGTAACGAGCAATAGCCGTATGAACTTTAATTCAACGTATGTGACATTCTTCCATACGACACATAGTATTCCTGATTCTTTAGGTATTGTGTTCCATACTTCCGAAGGGGCAATCGTTCATACTGGTGAATTTAAATTTGACCAATCGGCAACAGGCAAGTTTAAGCCGGATTTAGCGAAAATGGCGATGCTTGGAGAAGAAGGCGTCTTTATGCTTTTATCGGAGTCTATTGAAGCAGAACGCCCAGGCTATACAACAAGTGAAGCGGTTGTTGCAGAAGAATTGCAAAAAACGTTCCACTCGGCACCAGGCAGAATTATAGTAGCACTATATGCTTCCAATTTCATTCGTATTCAGCAGGTATTTAAACAAGCTGCTTCATCGCACCGAAAAGTTGCAGTAGTAGGGAAATCTTTGGAGAAAATTGTCGATATCGGGGTTAACTTAGGATATTTGGAAGTGGACGATGAAATCATTGTGCCAGTAAATGAAATCCATAAATATCAGGACGATGAAATCATTGTGATGGCAACAGGCAATAAAGGCGAGCCACTTGATGCACTTGATAAAATTGTCCGTAAACATCACCGAGATATTAAAATAAAAAATACAGATACAGTATTAATTACATTCACACCTTCACCAAGCATGGAAGTGCAGATGTACAATACAATGAACCAGCTTGCAAAAGCGGGCGCAAACGTCATGACTTCAAATAAGAAAGTACATGTATCGGGTCACGGTAGTGCAGAAGATTTAAAATTAATGCTTAACTTTATGAAGCCTAAATACTTTGTGCCAATTCAAGGAGAGTACCGTATGCTAATTGCGCACTCTAAGTTGGCGCAACAAGTAGGTTTACAAAAGTCACAAATTTTCATCGCGGATAAAGGCGATATTATCGAATACAAAAACGGTAAAATGCGCATGACAGGCCGTGTACAAGCCGGAAATGTTCTGATTGACGGAATTGGAGTAGGCGATGTAGGAAATATCGTACTACGTGATCGTAAGTTACTTTCTCAAGATGGAATTTTTATTGTCGTTGTGACACTGAACCGTGCACAGAAGAAAATTGCATCAGGTCCGGAAATTTTATCACGTGGATTTGTTTATGTGCGTGAGTCAGAGCAGTTAATGGAAGAAGCGGCTGACATGGCACGTGAAGTAATTGAAAAATACGTTGGCAAAGAAACGTTTGAATGGACGAATATTAAACAGGAAATACGAGATACATTAAATCAATACTTATTCCAAAAAACAAAGCGTCGTCCGATGATCATTCCAATTATTATGGAATATTAATCAATTCAATTACACAATGGCGTAATTGCGTCAGTTTGTTTGAAGGCAGTGCAAGCTGCTGAATGAAGATAAAAAGGGTTTTCTTACTATTTGCGTGAGAAAACCCTTTTTCTAACTTAATTTCAGTACGATCCTAGCAAAAGACGAAGGATATGATGAAATTACTATAGGGAAAATGGAAGCCAAATGTATAAGTTCGGCGTTTATCATTAGGAACAACTTGAAGTAGGTGAACATCAATTGGAAAGAAAGAGAAATATTAAATCAAAACCAAAAGCAAAGCCATCCTTAAAAGCAAAGAGTAAAGAGGAAATGCATCCACTTGCATATGAAATTATCGGAGTGCTGCTGATCGCCATAGCTATTATCGAGTTTTTAGAATTTGGTCTGGTTGGTAGATGGCTCCATTCATTGGCGATGTTTTTCTTTGGGAATTTGCATTTCATTATTCCGTTACTATGCTTTTTAGTCGCAGGAATGTTAATGGTAAAACGACGTGGAGTCGCTTTTAATACCCGTGTTGTTTATGGAGTGCTTTTTGTCGGGGCAAGCTTAACGATATTTAGTCATGGCTTGTTATTTGAACAATTACTTGCCACAAATACGTTGCTGTCAAATTCGGTATTAAAGGAAACTTGGAGAATACTAATCAGTATGGAGGGCATTACGAATCGTAGTAACTCTCTTGGCGGTGGCATGATTGGCGGGATTTTATTTAGTATGTTCCATGTGCTGTTTGATGCATCGGGTACAAAAATTGCCGCATTCGTATTAATGGCAATTGGTTTTATTTTGATTACCGGTAAAGCACTCGTTCCGTTACTAATGGAAAAAGCACCAGATATTAAGAGCACATTGAAAAGAACGAAACGAAGCAAATTAAGTAAGGCAAATGCCGAAAGCAAAAAAAAAGTTCGACGTTCTAATGTAGAGCCACCCATGGAAGAAGAAGATGCCGCGGATTTGGAACAACTAATTATTACAGCCGCACCAGTCCGACAGGAGCCGATTATTTCAAATTTTGTGGAGCAAGTAAAACAAGAGAAACAAAAAGACATCGATGTGGAAGAAGTACCATTGAGTGAGCCGATTATTAGTATGGAGTCCAATACAGATCAAACGTATATGCTGCCATCCCTTCAATTATTAAATGCACCGCCTGAACACGATCAAAGTGGGGAATATTCGGTCATTCAAATGAACGCTAAAAAGCTGGAACAAACTTTTTTAAGCTTCGGTGTAAAAGCAAAAGTTACGCAAGTCCATTTAGGACCGGCAGTAACAAAATATGAGGTTTTGCCAGATACAGGCGTGAAAGTAAGTAAAATAGTTGGTCTGCAGGATGATTTAGCACTCGCGCTAGCTGCAAAGGATATTCGGATTGAAGCGCCGATACCCGGAAAGTCTGCCATTGGGATAGAAGTTCCAAACAGTGAAGTTGCTATGGTCACGTTACGTGAAGTAATTGAAGCAAACGAACAAGTAAAAGTAGGCTCAAAGTTGTTCGTTAGTTTAGGCCGGGATGTCACAGGTCAATCCATTTCCGCTGAATTGAATAAAATGCCACATTTACTCGTTGCTGGTTCTACAGGTAGTGGTAAAAGTGTATGTATTAATGGCATTATTATATCGGTGTTAATGCGTGCTAAGCCAAGCGAAGTGAAAATGATGATGATTGATCCAAAAATGGTAGAGCTCAGTGTGTACAATGGGATTCCACATTTATTGGCCCCTGTTGTAACTGATGCAAGAAAAGCTGCCCAAGCATTGCAAAAAGTAGTTTCGGAAATGGAACGCCGCTATGATTTATTTTCGCACTCGGGTACAAGAAATATCGAAGGCTATAATGATTTCATTGAGATGAACAATGAAGGGTTGTCTGAAAAACAGCCAAAACTACCGTATATTGTCGTTATTGTGGATGAGCTGGCAGACTTAATGATGGTCGCTTCTAGTGAAGTGGAGGACGCAATTACAAGGCTTGCACAAATGGCCCGAGCTGCAGGAATCCATCTTATCATTGCTACGCAACGACCATCTGTAGATGTTATTACTGGAATAATAAAAGCCAATATCCCATCACGAATTGCATTTGCCGTTTCTTCCGCAGTAGATTCACGGACGATTTTGGATATGGGTGGTGCTGAACGTTTGCTTGGACGAGGGGATATGCTGTACTTACCAGCAGGTGCATCCAAGCCAGTACGTGTTCAAGGGGCTTTTGTAAGTGATCAGGAAGTGGAAAAAGTGATAGGAAGTGTCATCCAGCAGCAAAAAGCACAGTACGAGGAAGCAATGATTCCTACAGATGAACCGATAATAGATGCAATGGATGAAACCGATGAATTATATGATGATGCAGTTCAACTTGTAATGGAAATGCAAACCGCATCTGTCTCTTTATTGCAGCGCCGATTTAGAATCGGATACTCACGGGCTGCGCGAATTGTCGATCAAATGGAACAGCGCGGCATCGTAGGACCACCAGAAGGAAGCAAACCACGTCAAGTTTTAAAGTATTAGAAAGCCCGTTATAACGGACTATTTCAATATTTCTGAATATATCATTTTCTATAAGTTTTCAAATAAATTCGCTAAATTTTCACAATAACATAACACATTTAAAGAAATATGTTTTCTTTTTACGGTGAAAGTGTTATATTATTCACGAATTAGTAGGAATGTTGTACATCAGATGTCTGATCTCTATGTTATGGTGGTGATACTAAATGACAATTAAAGCGGATCATCGTCATCTATACTTACAAGTTATTGACCGTTTAAAATCAGATATAGATAAAGGGATTTATTGTGAAAACGAAAAATTACCTTCTGAATTTGAACTTTCAAAAACACTCGGAGTAAGTCGTGCAACGCTTCGTGAAGCACTTCGACTGTTAGAAGAAGAAAATATCATAGTCCGTCGTCATGGAGTAGGAACATTTGTAAATCCAAAGCCAGTATTTTCATCAGGCATTGAACAATTATCGAGTGTATCATCTATGATAGAAAACGCTGGGATGAAGCCGGGCACAATTTTTATTAGTGCAAAGGAAGAAACGGCAACGGAAGATGATGTGGAACGCTTCCAAACGGACATTGATGACAATGTTATCACGATTGAACGTGTAAGGACGGCAGACAATGAGCCAGTTGTCTACTGTGTAGACAAAGTACCGGCAAGTTTACTGCCAAAAGAATTTATAAGTGATCAAAACGTTTCAATATTTTCGGCATTAGAGCAAACTGGTGCCATCCGTGTCGCATATGCGGTGACCTATATTGATCCTGTAGGCTTCCATGATGAAGTATCGCCGATATTAAAATGTGGCCCGGAAACATCTTTACTTGTATTGAAACAGCTACACTATGACGAAAGTGATCGTGTAGTGCTTTATTCAAAAAATTATTTCAGAGCTGACAAATTTAGTTTCCATGTAGTACGAAAACGGGTGTAGAACAATAATTTCTATTATTTAATTCCTGCTAATATCAATTACCTTTGAGGGGGACTCATTAATGAAAAAGCGTAAATTTGGTTTATTAATTTCATCTGTAGTAGCAACTGGAGCAATCTTAGCTGCATGTGGTACCGACGAAGAAAAAACGGATTCAAAAGACACTTCAAACAATGATACTGGTTCTGAAACAAACACTGGTTCTGGCGACGATGTATTTTCTATCGCAATGGTAACGGATGTTGGTGGCGTTGACGACAAATCATTCAACCAATCAGCTTGGGAAGGTGTTCAGAAGTTTGGTGCTGACAACGGCTTATCTAAAGGTAACGGTGGTTTCGATTACTTACAGTCACAATCAGATGCTGATTACAATACAAACTTAAACAACTTATTACGCCGTGACTTCGATTTAGTATTCGGTGTTGGTTTCATGATGGCTGACGCAATGTTAGAAGTAGCAAATGAAAATCCAGATTCACAATTAGCATTAATTGACTCTGCTGACGTAACTGCGCCTAACTTAGTGAATATTCTTTTCAAAGAGCAAGAAGGTGCATACTTAGCGGGTGTAGTTGCCGCTGAAATGTCTCAAACAGGTAAAATTGGTTTCGTTGGTGGCGTTGACATCCCAGTAATTAACCGCTTCCACGCTGGATTTGTTGAAGGTGCAAAAGCAGTTAACCCGGATATCGAAATTCAAGTAAACTATACAGGTGCATTTGATGATGCTTCAAAAGGTAAAATTGCTGCAAACTCTATGTACTCTTCAGGCGTAGATATTATCTTCCACGCTGCTGGTGGTACAGGTAACGGTGTATTCTCTGAAGCAAAAGAACGTAAAGCAAAAGACAAAAATGCAAACGTATGGGTAATTGGTGTAGATGCTGACCAGTACGCTGAGGGTCAAGTAGATAGTTCAACAAACATCACATTAACTTCTATGTTAAAAGGTGTTAACAACGCAGTAGTTGATGTAGCTAAACAAGCTAAAGAAGGTAACTTCCCAGGCGGCGAAACAATCGTTTACGGTTTAGCTGAAGATGGTGTTGGCTTAGCAGATTCTCGTGGTGCAATTCCACAAGATGTAATGGATAAAGTAGAAGAATATAAAGAAAAAATTGCTTCAGGTGAAATTACAGTTTCTGAAGAAAAACCAAAACAATAATATACACTTTAACGGAGTAATCATCATGGGGGAATTATTCCCCTATGATGATTTTCTACTGTATACAATAATTTTAAATATTCTGCAAAGTATGATTTATATTAACGGAAATTTCATAATTGTGGAAATTGTAAAAATGTAAGCGTTCTATTCCAATATAATAATGAAAAAGATATAATTGTTATGATATCGAATGGTATAATTGGAATAAAAGGTTGGAATAAAAGTTAATAGATGAAAGATTTTGTAAAAAATCTTTCATGTGTTAATTTCAAAAAAATTTTTTAAAATATAAATAAGCCTAAGGGAGTGAGTCTTGTGGAATACGTGATTGAAATGCTGGGAATCCGAAAAGAATTCGGAAGTTTCGTAGCGAACAATAATATCACCCTCCAATTAAAAAAAGGCGAAATTCATGCACTACTCGGTGAAAATGGTGCAGGTAAGTCGACTTTAATGAATGTGCTTTTCGGTCTTTATCAACCTGAAGCAGGTGAAATAAAAGTACGTGGGGAATCGGTGAAAATTACTGATCCAAACAAAGCAAATGATTTAGGAATCGGAATGGTTCACCAACACTTTATGCTTGTTGAGAACTTTACGGTAACTGAAAATATTATTCTAGGTAGTGAGCCTACTAAACTAGGAGCTATTAATATCAAGGATGCAGCAAAAAATATTGCTGCTTTATCCAAAAAGTATAATTTGGACGTTGACCCATATGCAAAAATTGAAGATATTTCAGTTGGGATGCAGCAGCGAGTAGAAATTTTAAAAACACTATACCGCGGTGCAGAAATTCTGATTTTTGACGAGCCGACAGCTTCATTGACACCACAGGAAATTACGGAATTGATAGCTATCTTAAAGCTTCTGATTAAAGAAGGTAAATCGATTATTATTATTACACATAAATTAAAAGAAATTATGGAAGTATCAGACCGTGTAACGATTATTCGTAAAGGTGAAGGGATTGGAACCGTTATAACAGATGAAACTAATCCGGATCAACTTGCTGAATTAATGGTAGGTCGTCAAGTGGAATTCAAAACCGAAAAAGGGGAAGCTCATCCTACAGAAGAGATTCTTAATATAGAAAATCTAATCGTAGCCGATTACCGTAATATTGATAAAGTAAAAGGTCTGAACTTATCGGTGCGTCGAGGTGAAATTGTCGGTATTGCCGGTATTGACGGGAATGGTCAATCGGAATTGATCGAAGCGATTACAGGATTACGTAAAATTAAAAGTGGTAAAGTCACTTTAAACGGCAAAGATATTACCGGTTTAAAGCCGCGTGATATTACAGAAACAGGTCTAGGGCATATACCTCAAGACCGACATAAGCACGGACTAGTATTGGACTTTCCGATTGGACATAATATTGCACTTCAGACTTATTACAAGTCACCGATTTCAAAAGGCTTCATTATGGACTACCGAAAAATCAGTGAAAAAGCACGTCAAGTAATTGAAGAGTTTGATGTTCGTACGGGTCAAGGTGAGATGACTCCTGCACGCGCACTTTCGGGTGGTAACCAGCAAAAAGCAATTATTGGGCGCGAAGTGGATCGTGATCCGGATCTTTTAATTGCTGCACTTCCTACACGCGGACTGGATGTTGGCGCCATTGAGTTTATTCACTCTCGCTTAATTGAACAGCGTGATAAAGGGAAAGCCGTATTATTGATTTCCTTTGAATTGGACGAAGTAATGAACGTTTCGGACCGTATTGCGGTAATTTATGATGGAATGATTGTAGATACTGTTTACCCGAAAGAAACTTCCGAACAGGAACTTGGCTTATTAATGGCCGGTGAAAAGCGTAAGGCAAAGGCTATCAAGGAGGGGAACGAATAATGTCAAATCGAGTTGTAAATATACTCGTTCCACTCATCTCAGTAATTTTAGGATTACTGGTTGGTGGTATCATTATGATTGTTAGTGGCTATGACGCCATTGAAGGATATACGGCCTTATGGAATGGTATCTTTGGAGATGCCTATTCTATCGGTAATACCATTCGTCAAATTACACCGTATATTTTATCAGGTCTTGCTGTAGCATTTGCTTTCCGTACAGGTTTATTCAACATCGGGGTAGAAGGTCAGCTATTAATGGGTTGGCTTGCAGCAGCCTATGTAGGTTATGCAATCGAAGGGCTGCCACGAATTATCCATTTGCCATTGGCGTTACTTGCAGCAGCGGCAGCAGGTGCTTTCTGGGCATTTATCGTCGGTTTCTTAAAGGCAAAACTTCATGTACACGAAGTAATTGCTTCAATCATGTTAAACTACACAGCATTATACTTAACGAATGCTGCGATTAAATCATTGTCGGGTGGTAGCTTTAAAACACCGACTGTCTTGGAATCAGCAACATTACGTAATCAGTGGTTACGTGAAATTACCGATAATTCAAGCCTTCACTTAGGAATAATCGTTGCTATTTTAATGGTTGTTGTCATGTGGTTTATTTTAGAAAAAACTACTCGTGGTTATGAGTTAAAAGCAGTAGGTTTCAATAAAAATGCTGCTGAATATGCAGGGATGAACGTAAACCGCAATATTATTTTAGCTATGACAATTTCCGGTGTTTTTGCTGGTCTAGGTGGTGCGATGGAAGCATTGGGTACATACCAAAATGCATCTATTAAAGCAGCAGCATCAGGTATCGGATTTGACGGGATTGCCGTAGCATTGCTTGGTGCGAACAATCCAATCGGAGTATTCTTCGGTGCCTCTTTATTCGGTTCCCTGAAATACGGCTCTCTAAACATGCCAAATGCAGCTGGAATCCCAGAAGAAATTGTATCGATCATTATTGCGGTTATTATTTTATTCGTAGCATCAGGCTATATTCTGCGTGTCGCATTAGAGAAATTTGGAAAGAAAAAGGAGGGCAAGTAACATGAGCTTTTTAGAAGTGTTATACTTTATCGTCCCTTCCGCTCTTTTATACGCAACACCGCTTATTTTAACAGGTATCGGGGCTCTATTCTCGGAGCGTGCTGGGGTAATTGGTCTTGGTGTTGAAGGGTTAATGATTGTCGGTGCATTTACAGGTATTTATATAAACTTAGAATACTATGCTGACTTTGGGAAAAACGTCATTTGGCTATCTTTATTGGCAGCATTACTAGCTGGTGCAGTGTTCTCGTTAATTATTGCGGTTGCTGCTGTTACGTTCCGTGCAGACCAAACTGTTACAGGTGTAGCAGTAAATATGCTTGCTGCAGCGATTACAGTATTCTTAGTAAAATTAATTTACGGTAAAGGCCAAACGGATATGGTTTCTGCACCATTACAACGTTTTGAAATACCGTTTTTATCAGATATACCGTTTTTAGGACCACTATTGTTCCAGAATGTATACTCCACAACCATTATTGCATTGGTTGTTGCGGTAGGAGCATGGTTTGTTCTTTACAAAATGCCATTCGGTTTACGTATTCGTTCAGTTGGAGAACATCCAATGGCAGCAGATACAATGGGGATTAACGTAGCAAAAATGCGTTATATCGGCGTTATGATTTCCGGAGCATTAGCAGGTGTTGGTGGTGCGTCATTAGCAATGACATCATCTGGTGATTTCTCTGGTTCTACAGTAGCAGGACAAGGGTTCATTGCCATTGCAGCAATGATCTTCGGTAAATGGCATCCACTAGGTACATTAGGTGCAGCGCTGTTCTTCGGATTAGCACAAACGTTAAGTATCGGTGGAGGTAACATTCCTTTCGTTCAGGATATTCCATCCGTTATTCTGCAAGTTTTACCGTATGTGTTGACGATTTTAGCGTTGGCAGGATTCATCGGTAAAGCAGTTGCTCCGAAAGCTTCAGGGGTTCCTTATATTAAAGGGAAACGATAAATTTTAAAAACTGTCTGTACAAAGTATCTTTTGTGCAGACAGTTTTTTTGTGTCGATTAAGTGGATAGCGCGGATTTTATTAGCAAATTATATGAGTAATTAGATAAATCTAATCAACGAACCTTGACTCAAATTAACTAATTAGCTCAAACCTTATATCAAAACTTAGTTGTGCGGAGTGGAGGGGCAGACTCCTTGGGGATTAAGCATGCGCGGAAAATCCAGGTTGCTCCTGCGGTTACTAGTCGCAAAGCTTTATTCAAAGCTTTGGAGCCATGCCCTCAGGGTAAAAGGAACGAATGCTAAGAGCGTCACATCGTGTGACAACGCATTCGTGACCAACATCGTGTTGGCTTCCCGGAACGCAGTACAACGAACGTATTAAGAAAAGCAGAAAGTGTAAAGAAATCAATTTTTTAAATTTAAAACAGCAAATACTTTTTGTTCATATTTGTCACGTTTTAGGGAACACTTAGTACGTATAATAACTTTGCACAAATGAAGGTAACACATGTATAGTAGAGAAGAAGCAATTTTATCCATATTCAAGAGGTAGTCAGGAGGAGTTTTTTTGTTTTTAAAGACAGAAATTGCGAAAGGTGTTTCGCTTCATATACGACAAACCGCTCAATTTAAGACGGTTAACTTTTCGATCAAGTGGAGAGCGCCATTAAATGAAGAAACAGCGGCAGAGCGTACTGTATTATCGAATGTACTGCAGCACAGTAACGAGAAATTTCCAACAGCGGCTAGTTACCGTAGCTATTTAGATGACCTTTTTGGGACGGTATTGTATTTTGATACGACAAAGCGCGGTCAAGAGCATACTGTACTATTAAATGTCGAAACGGTTAATGACCAGTACTTATCGCATGGCAATGTACTAAATGAAGTAATTAGCCTTATTCAGGAAGCCATCTTTAAACCGAATTTTGAAAACGGAGTATTTAAAGAGGCCATTGTAAAACGTGAAAAAGAAATGGTCATCCAACGTATCCAATCGATTTTTGATGACAAATCTCGCTATGCACAAAAACGTTTAACAGAAATTATGCGTCCTAATAGCGCAGCGTCTATTTCTGCGAACGGAACAATTGAAACGGTAAAAGCAATTACACCACAATCACTTACAAAAACATATGAAGAGATGATCGCAAATGATGTGATTGATATTTATGTTGTAGGTGATATTAATGTTCAAGAAATGACTGAGCAGTTAAAAGCAGCATTCCCATTTGCTGACCGTAATGTACCACAATCGACAAAAGAAAATTCCACTTCGACAAAAGTTGAGCCATATACAAAAGAAACACAGGAAATGAAGCAAGGAAAGCTGCATATCGGCTACTCGACACCTGTACGTTTTGGAGACGAAGATTTCCCGAAAATGCAAATTTTCAACGGGATTTTTGGCGGCTACGCACATTCAAAATTATTTATGAATGTGCGTGAAAAAGAAAGCTTAGCTTATTATGCTTCAAGCTCCTATGCTTCACACTACGGATTATTATTTGTCGTTTCAGGCATTGAACCGGCAAATGAAGAAAAGGCGCGCAAATTAATTGACGAACAATTAAAAGTGATGCAGAACGGTGAAATTTCTGATTTAGAATTGGCGCAAACGAAGGCAATGCTCATTAACCAGTTAAAAGAAGCATTAGATTCGCCACGTGGGCAAATTGAAATTTTTGACCAATATAAAACTTTAGACGAACCGTTTACATTAGATACGTGGACATTGCGCTGGCAATCTGTCACAAAAGAAGATGTGCAGAAAATGGCGCAGCAAATCGAATTGCAAGCAACGTATTTCTTATGCGGTAAGGGGGAGTAATCCATGGAGACAATTGAATTCCAGCAACTAGATGAAACATTATATTTTAAGCGATTAAATAATGGATTAGACGTATATATTTTGCCGAAAAAAGGTTTTTCCAAAACATTTGTAACGTTTACAACTAAATATGGTTCGGTTGACCGTACTTTTGTACCGCTTGGAGGGACTGAGCCTATTACAGTCCCTGATGGTATTGCCCACTTTTTGGAGCATAAAATGTTCGAAAAGGAAGATGGAGATGTATTTCAAAAGTTCAGTGAAGTAGGTGCACAGGCCAATGCCTTTACATCGTTTACAAGAACGGCTTATTTATTCTCGGCAACAGATCATATATACAAAAGTACCGAGACATTACTGAATTTCGTTCAAGAGCCTTATTTCACTGAGGAAACGGTTAATAAGGAAAAAGGAATTATCGGTCAGGAAATTACGATGTACGATGATCAGCCTGATTGGCGTTTATATTTTGGTGCAATTGAAAATATGTATCATAATCACCCTGTGAAAATCGATATCGCCGGTACGATTGAATCAATTGATGGTATAACGGCGGAGCATTTATACACATGCTACAACACATTTTATCATCCATCGAATATGCTGCTATTCGTTATCGGGGCAGTAGATCCTGTTGAAATGATGGCATTTATTGAAGACAATCAACGTAAAAAGACGTTCCCAGAACCGACTGATATAACAAGAATGTTTGATGAAGAGCCGACAGATGTTGCGAAAGCAGAACGCGTTCTTCACATGGATGTTCAAAAGCCGAAAGTTTATGTTGGATTAAAGGCTAAACAAGTCGATCTTAGCGGCGAAGAAATGCTCAAACATGAACTTGCTGTACAAATTGCCGTAGAATGCTTATTCGGGCGTGCTTCTTCGTTTTATACGGATGTTTATGAAGACGGCTTGATTGATGAGTCATATGGATATGATTTTACTTTGGAAAAAGGATTTGGTTTTGCTTTAATTGGATCCGATACAGAACAGCCAGAGCAGCTTGTTAACTTGATTAAAGAGAAGTTGGCACAGGCAGAAAGTGATAACTTATTCACGACTGAAGATGTAGAACGAATTAAACGCAAAAAAATCGGATTATTCCTGCGAGCACTAAATTCAATTGAATTTATCGCAAATCAATTTACACGTTATAAATTCAACGATATGAACTTATTCGATGTTGTCCCGGTTCTTGAGACAATTACTGTTGAAGATATTGAAAAAGCATTTGAAACAATTCAAGGTGAAGACCAACAAACCGTGTTTACAATCATGCCGATTAGTGAGCGCGATAAAAAATGAAGAAATTTGCATTAGTGTGCGGTGCTTCCGGTGCGATTGGGCAAGCTATTTGTCAGCAATTGGCACAGGATGGTTGGTCACTCTATCTGCATTACCATACTGGGCATACTGTCATTGACGGTATGCTTCAGATTTTTACCGAAAAGTACCCGAATCAGGAATTTATGCCAGTAAAAGCAGATTTCAGCAGTGACACCGGGGCGGAGCAAATTGCCGCCCAAATTTTTTCGTTGCAGGCGATCGTCTATGCGAGCGGCCATGCATTTTATGATTTATTGGAAAATACACCAGCCGAGGAAATGACGAAACTTTGGCATGTCCATGTACAAAATCCAATGCGTACGACGGCATTGCTCGCGAACAAATTACGAGCGAATAAAGTCAGCTATGTACTTGTAATTGGTTCGATATGGGGTGATGTCGGTGCAGCCGGCGAAGTCGCATACTCAGCTGTAAAAGGCGCCCAGCACAGCTTCGTGAAAGCATACTCGCAGGAAGCGGCGTTTAGCGGCATCCGCGTTAATGCGATTGCACCTGGTATCATTAATACGAGCATGAACGCAAAGTTAAATGCTGAAGAGCGCGAAATGATCGAAAGTCAAATACCATTGCAATCATTTGGTGAGGCGATTGATATCGCGAATATGGCGGCTTTTTATTTGAGTGGACGAGCTAATTATGTAACCGGACAAATAATTCGTGTTAATGGCGGATGGTACATATAATTTCCCGATATCCGCACATACTATTTGTGCGAGAGGAGGGATAAGCCATATGGGAATTTTACAAAACTGGGAGCAATGGACAAGCTTTTTAGGTAAACAAGTATCTGACGCAAAAGAAAGCGGCATGCCTACTAAAATGATTGAGAAGGCCGCAGTTCAGATTGGTGAGTATCTAGCGAAAAACGTTGACCCACAAAATGAGCAAGAGCGTGTATTATCAGATTTATGGTCAGTTGCTGAGAAAGATGAAAAGCAAGCAATTGCCAGCTGTATAATGAAACTTGTTCAAAATAAGCCAACACATTAATTGAATTTTGAAAAAAATGTCACTCACAAATCAGTGAGCGGCATTTTTTTCGGTCTTAAAATTTCTGTAAGAGGTTTTTCTAAAATAATTTCAAGAAATCTAAGAAAAACGTGGGTTTCTAACTTTTCAATAGGTACAAAATCCGCTATGATGGAACTTATAAGAAATAAAAACGTTTCTATTACGAGGGGACAGATAAAAAAATGGGCGAATGGTATTTTGAATACGAAATTCAAGTGAATCGACCAGGTTTATTAGGCGATATCGCTTCGCTACTAGGGATGCTTCGTGTTAATATTGTCTCGATTAACGGTGTGGATGAAGGGCATCGAGGTATGTTGCTGTCTACAGAAAACGAAGAATCAATTCAACGGTTTATTTCAATCGTTTCCACAATGGAAAATATTAATGTGACCAGATTTCGTGAACCAAAGTTGCGGGACCGGCTGGCAGTTCGCCATGGGCACTATATCCCAAGGGATGCTGATGAAAAGAACACATTCCGATTTGTCCGGGATGAATTAGGAATTTTAGTTGATTTTATGGCTGAATTATTTAAGAAGGACGGTCATAAATTAATTGGAATTCGAGGAATGCCTCGTGTAGGAAAGACAGAATCGATTGTTGCTGCAAGTGTTAGTGCCAACAAAAGATGGATTTTCATTTCTTCTACAATGATTAAACAAACAGTTCGTAATGCTTTAATGGGCGATGAGTTTAATGGGAATAATATTTTTATTTTAGATGGTGCTGTGACGCGTCGTTCTACTGATGAAAGGCATCAGCAGTTAGTTCGGGAAATCATGGGAATGCCGACGATTAAAGTCATTGAACATCCAGATCTTTTTGTACAGCATTCATCATATAAAATAGAGGATTTCGATTATATTATTGAGTTACGCCACGATCCAGACGAAGAAATTACTTATGAAATAATTGAAAAGAACAATATGTTATCAAGTACCGATCATTTTGGAGGATTTGAATTTTAAAAATAAAGTAATTCATATTATTATGAATTAATTAGTTTAATATATTAAAAGTAGGTGTTTTTTTTGACAGAACTAGGAGCTCGCTTGAAAGAAGCGAGATTAGCTAGAGGCTATAGTTTAGAAGATTTACAAAATATCACGAAGATTCAGAAGCGGTATTTAATTGGAATAGAAGAGGGCAATTATGCGATTATGCCCGGGTCATTTTATGTACGAGCTTTTATTAAGCAGTATGCAGAGGCTGTTGGATTGGATGCGGATGAAGTTTTAACAGAGTATCGTAAAGATATTCCGGAGATTCAGAAAGAAGAGGTAGCGCAATCTTTCTCACAAAGTCCAAGTCGACGTTCAATGAAGGCATCATCTAGTAATAAAATGATGGAAACAATGCCTAAAATAATAGTAGCTTTATTTGCAATTGTTATTATCATTGTGATTACTACACTTTCTATGAAAAAAATAGGTAGTGTTCCAGATGTAGTGGAAGAAGATAATAAACCCGTTGAATATGAACAAAATCCAAACTCAACACCGAGTAAACCTGTAGAAGATACAGTGGAAAACAACGAAGAAGATGAAGAACCAGTAGTAGAACCGATTGAAGAAGATCCTGAACCTGCACAAGTTATTAGCTCAGGTGTTGTTTCCGGTGAAGATACAACGTTTGAAGTATCCGGAACAGATACATTAAATGTCCGTGTTGAAGTGTCAGGCGATACATGGGTTGGTATTCGTAATGAAAATCGTGATGAGAAAATCCCGGCACGTGTTTACAAAGCAGGAGAAATTGCGGAAAATGATTCAACATCAGATGGCTATGCAAGAATTCGTTTAGGAAACTCAAAAGTGGCTAAAGTGTATATAAATGATGTAGAATTAACATACGCACAAGATCTTATGACGCAAAATATTATTTTGAAATTAGTGAATGAAGAACAACAAGGAGAGTAGTCATCTATTAAGATGGCTCTTTTCTTTCGATGAAAGGTGTTAACAAATGAACATTCCAAATAAGATTACAGTCTCCCGCATTTTATTAATCCCAATATTTGTGATTATAATGATGTTTGATTTTGGTTGGGGGAATATGACGTTGTTTGGCGCAACGATGCAAGTGAACTATTTTGTTGGTGCACTCGTTTTTATTTTAGCGTCCGCAACGGATTGGGTAGATGGCTATTATGCCCGAAAATATAATTTAGTGACGAATTTAGGGAAGTTTTTAGACCCGCTTGCAGATAAACTGCTCGTTTCAGCTGCTTTTATATTATTGGTGGAAATTGATTTAGCACCTGCCTGGATTGTCATTATCATCATTTCACGTGAGTTTGCGGTAACAGGCTTACGACTGATTTTGGCTGGTCAAGGTGAAGTAGTGGCCGCAAATCAGCTTGGTAAAATTAAAACATGGGCCCAAATTGTTGCGATTTCAGCATTGATTTTGCACAATACCATTTTTACTTTAGTTGGCATACCATTTGATATGATTATGCTATATGTTGCACTTTTCTTTACAGTATGGTCTGGATGGGATTATTTCTACATTAACCGTCGTGTATTGTTGGATTCAAAATAAATAAATATATTTCAAAAACTAGGTTAGATTTTCTTTATGGATAGGAATAGTAGTATTATGAATCCATATAGGATAAAACAAATTCCCGCACTTTTACGTTTGTACGGGGGAGTGTTTTTCTAATCTAGTTTTTCTTTTATTTTATATAGGGGGTCTTTGAATGAATGCAGAAATTATTGCGGTAGGATCGGAACTGTTATTGGGGCAAATCGCCAATACGAATGCAAAGTTTATTTCAAGTCAGCTATCTGAGCTTGGCATTAATGTATATTATCATACCGTTGTAGGAGACAATGAGGCGCGACTTCTAGAGGCAATCCGTATTGCAGAACAGCGTGCAGACCTTATCATTTTCTCTGGCGGCTTAGGACCGACAAAGGATGATTTAACGAAGGAAACGATTGCAAAGCACTTAAATCGTAATTTGGTATTTGACGAGACAGCACTATATGCAATTGAAGAGTTCTTTTCGAAACAAAAACGTCCTATGACGGAAAACAACCGTAAACAGGCACTTGTATTGGAAGACTGCGATGTGCTGCTAAATCAGCATGGAATGGCACCAGGAATGTTTTTATCCGAAAATGACCGTATTTATATTTTGTTACCTGGACCACCAAAAGAGCTTGAGCCAATGTTCCAATATGAAACAAAGCCGAAGCTAGCGGCACTTTTACATGATGGTGGCGTTATTTTATCGCATGTTCTGCGCTTTTATGGCATTGGGGAAGCTGAACTGGAACACCGTATACAAAAAATATTGGATGAACAAACGAATCCTACCGTTGCGCCGCTTGCTTCAGATGGAGAAGTTATGCTGCGGATTACAGCGAAAGCGCAAAATGAACAGCAAGCATTTCGTTTAATTGAATTAAAGAAACGTGAAATTTTGGATATCGTCGGAGAGTATTTTTACGGGGTTAATGATGAATCACTAGGTTTTAATCTTGTCCAAATGCTATTGGAAAATGAATTAACGATTTCTGCCGCAGAAAGTTTAACTGCCGGTCTGTTCCAATCAGAACTTGCGGAGATTCCTGGTGTCGCATCCGCTTTAATTGGCGGCGTCGTGACGTATACGAAGGAAACAAAAATAGAACAGCTCGGTATTTCTGCCGACCTTCTTGAAGAATATGGGATTGTAAGTAGTGAATGTGCTGCTGCAATGGCTACAAAAGTTCGCGAAAAATTTCATACAGATATTGGTATTGGGCTAACGGGCGCAGCAGGACCAGGCAGTCATGACGGTCTACCTGCAGGGGCCATTTGGGTAGGAATTAGTATCTGCGACCTTGAGCCCTTCACGTATCGTTTGCAGCTAACAGGATCCAGAAACACAAACCGGATTAGGGCGGTTAAATTTACATTCAGCTATTTAATGAGAGAGCTAGCGAAACAGGGTTATAAAAAGTTGATCTAGTTTAAGGTTTATTGGAAAACTGAGCCTTTGGAAGCGGAAAATAAGGCTTTCAGAAGATTTCTAAGAAAAAGCGAAAATATGTTCGCTTTTTTCTTGAATGTTATCTCATTAGCAAGTATAATAGAGACATAAGTTAAATAAAGCTTTTTTCTTAAGGAGGAAATAGTTTGAGCGATCGTAAAGCAGCGTTAGACATGGCGTTAAAACAAATAGAAAAACAATTCGGTAAAGGTTCTGTCATGAAGTTGGGTGAAAATTCAAACCGACATATGGAGACAACTTCATCAGGCTCTATCGCAATTGATGCCGCATTAGGTATAGGCGGGTATCCACGTGGACGTATTGTGGAAGTATACGGACCAGAGTCTTCAGGTAAAACAACGGTAACTTTGCATGCCATTGCGGAAATTCAAGCAAATGGCGGAACAGCTGCATTTATCGATGCTGAACATGCATTAGACCCGGTATATGCACAAAAATTAGGTGTTAATATTGATGAGTTATTATTATCTCAACCGGATACAGGTGAACAAGCACTTGAAATCGCAGAAGCCCTTGTACGTTCAGGCGCAATTGATATTATCGTAATCGACTCTGTTGCAGCATTAGTGCCAAAAGCAGAGATTGAAGGCGAAATGGGTGACTCACACATGGGTCTGCAAGCTCGTTTAATGTCCCAGGCATTACGTAAATTATCAGGTGTTATTAATAAATCAAATACACTGGCAATTTTCATCAACCAAGTTCGTGAAAAAATCGGTGTAATGTTTGGTAACCCTGAAACAACAACTGGTGGACGTGCCCTTAAATTCTACTCATCTATTCGTCTGGAAGTCCGTCGTGGTGAGGCAATTAAGCAAGGTACGGAAATTATCGGTAACAAAACAAAAATTAAAGTTGTAAAAAATAAAGTAGCACCACCATTCCGAACAGCGGAAGTGGATATTATGTACGGCGAAGGGATTTCGAAAGAAGGAGAAATCGTCGATATCGGTGCAGACCTGGATATTATCCAAAAGAGCGGATCATGGTATTCATACAATAATGAACGAATTGGTCAAGGCCGTGAAAATGTAAAACAATTTTTAAAAGAAAATCCTGCAATTAAAGAGGACGTTACAGAAAAAATCCGTCAACATTTCGGAATCGGTGAGCTTGGCTATACAATCGGTGCCAATGACACAGCAGAAGAAGAAATCGACGAACTGGAATTATTTGAAGAAGAAAAATAATTATTGTGTACCCAAGCGAATGGCTCCGCTTGGGTTTTATTTGTTTGTTTAGGGCAGGCAGGTTAGCTAGTAGCAAATGGCAATTATATAAGAGCAGTGACGAATATGTTGCTTGAAGTGGCGAATAAATTTCAAAGTGGCGATTAAATATAAGAGAGTGACGAATAAGTTACTGGAAGTGGCGAATACGCGCTGGGATTTGATGAATAAAATACAGGGAGTGACGAATAACCGGATGAATTTGGCGAATATATGTTTAGGGAAGTTCTTTAAGCGATACTTTCTTCATAAAAATGTGAGGGAAAGTTAAGGAATGTGTCTATAAAAACTATATAAGTGTCGAATAAAGTTATCTTTCCGGCAAAAAAGTCTCTCAAATCAATAAATATAAAAAAACCTTTAAACATGGCTATTCTTGACATACCTAATTATGAACTATACAATTAAAATGTATAATTTCTAAATTTTGAAATGAAATAGGCAATATGTTTGAATATTTGAAAACATATATAGCCGACTAGAAGAACATCAGACATATCAGCTTAGGAGGGATTAGTATTATGGAAATGATTCTCCCTGCTTTGCTAGGATTCGCTGTCGGTGTTGCTGTTATCTATTTTTACATGAAAAACGTGAATGAATCAAAAGTCACTGGTGCAAAGCATGTAGCTGAACAAATCGTAGAAGATGCGAAACGTGAAGCAGATGCTCTGAAAAAGGAAGCACTACTTGAAGCAAAGGATGAAACTCACAAATTTCGTTCTGAAGCAGAAAACGACATTCGTGACCGTCGTGGAGAGCTTCAGAAACAAGAGAACCGTTTATTGCAAAGAGAAGAAAATCTTGACCGCAAAGATGATACTCTGAATAAAAGAGAGACGAGCCTAGAGCGTAAGGAAGAAGCTCTGGCAAGCAGACAACAGCATATTGAACAGATGGAAAGCAAAGTAGAAGAACTTGTTGCAAGTCAAAAAACAGAGCTTGAGCGTATTGCGGCTCTGACACGTGAAGAAGCAAAAGAGGTCATTTTGAAGGAAGTTGAAAATGAACTTTCAACTGATATTGCAGTAATGACAAAAGAAGCGGAAACACGTGCGAAAGAAGATTCAGACAAAAAAGCTCGCGAAATATTATCACTTGCACTACAACGCTTTGCAGCTGACCATGTTGCCGAAACAACAGTGTCCGTTGTAAATTTACCAAATGATGAGATGAAAGGTCGCATTATTGGTCGTGAAGGTCGTAACATTCGAACACTGGAGACGCTAACTGGTATTGATTTAATTATTGATGATACACCTGAAGCAGTTATTTTATCCGGCTTTGATCCGATTCGCCGTGAAACAGCACGCCTTGCACTAGAAAAGCTAGTTCAAGATGGTCGTATTCACCCGGCACGTATTGAAGAAATGGTTGAAAAATCCCGTCGTGAAGTGGATGAACAAATCCGCGAAACAGGTGAGCAGACAACATTTGAAGTAGGTATTCATAACCTACATCCAGATTTAATGAAAATTCTAGGTCGTATGAAATACCGTACAAGCTATGGTCAAAATGTATTAAAGCATTCTATCGAAGTTGCACATTTAGCAGGGTTGCTTGCTGCAGAACTAGGTGAAGATGTTACATTAGCCCGTCGTGCAGGTTTATTGCATGATATTGGGAAAGCGATTGACCATGAAGTTGAAGGTAGCCACGTAGAAATCGGTGTGGAACTGGCAACGAAGTATAAAGAACATCCAGTGGTGATTAACTCAATTGCTTCTCACCACGGTGATACAGAAGCTACTTCTGTTATAGCAGTACTTGTAGCAGCAGCCGATGCATTATCAGCAGCTCGCCCGGGTGCCCGCAGTGAAACTCTTGAAAACTATATTCGCCGATTAGAAAAGCTTGAAGAAATTTCTGAAAGCTATGATGGTGTTGAAAAATCCTTTGCGATTCAAGCAGGTCGTGAAGTCCGCATTATCGTACAGCCTGAAAAGATTGATGATCTTGCTTCACATCGTTTAGCGCGTGATATTCGCAAACGTATTGAAGAAGAACTCGATTATCCAGGTCATATTAAAGTAACGGTAATCCGTGAAACACGTTCGGTAGAATACGCAAAATAAGCACTTGCCCTATTTATAACTATTAACCCCATTCCGTAGAAAAATTACGGGATGGGGTTTCTTGTTTAAATAAGGTTATGAAATTCTCAAAATTTGGTTGCATTTACAACAACATAGAAACAAATATAATATAGCCTTGAAAATTCATAAGGGACGAGGTTGCGTCTCGTTGTACATCGTTAGAGATAAAGGAAGTTTTGACTCTAGCAAATTCTAAATATATGCTTCTTAAATATCCTTCTATTACCATCAGAATATTCACGAAAAACGTTAGGGCAGCCCCAAATTTCATAAATCCCTTTTTTAAAAGCATTTTATATAAAATATTCAAAAGTATTTAGGGTGATATTATTCTAAATACTTTTTCTGTTTTAAAGAGTTAGATAAATTTGAGTAATGTACATTTCCTTTAATATAAGAAATATTAAAGGAATCTTACAATATTAGGTATATATTAAATAACTCGTGACTATAATATTAAAAAAGAATAGTTATGGTATTTTATGTAATCATTAGTAAGTTCATCCTATAATCTATTAACAGCAATATTCCAAGCTATCAATATAAACCTATCCGTACTATGCCTATTTTATTATTCTCACTTACATCCCACTAATCTCTGTAAGCTATTAGTAATGTGAAAGAGGAGGCTAGTTAATGCAAACAACATTAAGAGCAAAGCGTTTTACATTTGCGCAAATTGTGAAATTATCGCCGATTTTTGCAAGTAGGATGCTGTTTTGGAAAACGTTTAAATATAATTTGAACTTGGAAAACCCGCAAACGTTCAGTGAAAAACTTATGTGGCTTAAATTGTTTGAGGATGTAGAGTTCAAAGTGAGGTTTACTGATAAGGTGAAAATGCGGGAATATATGATTGCCCTCGGATATAGCCATTTACTAGTACCGATTATCGGTATTTTTGAAGAAATAGAGGACATTATTTTTGAACAATTACCAAGAAAATTCGTAATAAAATGTACCCATGGATCGGGGTTTACGATTGTCTGTGAGAATAAAAGAGAATTGGATTACCAAAAAACGAGATTACAATTAGCGGCAATGATGGCAACGAACTATGCACTTAGAAATGCGGAGCCTCATTATTCAAAGATTAAACCGAGAATTATTATTGAGCATTATATAGAGCCTTCAAGAAGCGACATTTCCAATGCATACAAAATTCATTGCTTCCACGGTGAGCCTAAAGTTATTGAACTTGCATTAGATCACAACACATCAAAGCAGCAAACAATTATGTTGACACCCGATTGGAATGATACGGGGTATATCGAGAAGAAGTTTCCTTATGAGATTTCGGAATCTAAGCCAAAACAGCTGGAAGAGTTAATGGCAATTGCTAAAAAGTTAAGTAAGCCATTTACGTATGTTCGCGTAGATTTAAATATCGTTGATGAAAAAATTTATTTTAATAAGCTGAGCTTTACTCCGGATGCTTGCCTAAATACCGAAATTAATGAGCAGGCCAACCGAGAGCTTGGGCAATGGCTTGAATTGAATATTGAGAAACGAAAACAACCTATTTCAATCGCTCGATCAAAATCTTAACAATGCTTTAAGTTATTTAATCAACTAATTCGCAAGGAGGATTTTACATGATTCCAGTTGTATCAATAATTGTCGCTACCAATAGTATGGAAGGCTCTGTTAAACAGTGTCTCCATAGCTTACAAAACCAATCATTGCAAGCGATCGAAGTGCTTATTATTAATCATGCTTTTACCGATGACACTGTCCGTCTTTGTGAAGAATTCATAAAAGAGGATGACCGTTTTCGTCTTATTGCATGTGATCAACCAAGTTTAAGTGAAGCAAGAAATAATGGAATAAAAGAGGCTAAAGGGAAATATATTGCATTTATTGATGGTAATGATTTCGTTGAATATACAATGTATGAAAAGCTGGTTCAGCGGGCAGAGCAAAAATATGCAGATTTCGTTTTATGTGGCTATACGAAATACTGGCCGGAAACGAATCGCAAAAAGCATTATAAAATCAATGAAGCGCTATTATCTAATTCTAATCCTGTAGATTATTTTCTGGCAAAGCATAATGAAGCATATGTTGTGGCGTGGAATAAGCTATTTTTACGGAAAATCATTCAGGATGAGCAACTGTATTTTGAAAATCGCACCTTTTTTGAGGATGTAGGGTTTGTTGCCCGTTATTTATCGTTTGCGAAAAAAATCGCAATTGTCAATGAGCCACAGTATAACTACGTACAAAGCGAGGGCAGGCCTACTAAAATCTACAATCCGTCCATCGCACAATCACATGAGCAAACATACTCACAACTCAAGCAGTTTTTTGATAAAAGGCAGTATCGAAATGTGATAGAAGCGTTAAATTTACGGCTCTATATTTACCGCTATCATTATGTATTATTGACAACTTCGAATACAAGGCATTTAAAATCCCTTGAACGGCAAATTATAAGGGAGAGTAAAAACTTCTCGCAGCTGCCGTGGAAACACCGGATGATGAAGCCGTTAGTAAGATTAAGAATATATCCAACGTTCTTCCGACTAGTACGTAAAGTTAAGGTATAAGAACTATTGTTTGCCAATAATTGAGGATGCTAAAACAAAATGACAAAGAAATTGATTGGAATGAGGGGGGCGACTCCTAGTGTACAAGCACTCGTGTCCTAGAAAACGTCTGCCCCCACAATGAAAATCACCCCCACTTTATGAGGAGGGGTCAAATTAATCTAAAAGCAGCTAAATGCATCATGGTTGACATCATTACCGTACAAATAGATTTATTCACTTTGATATTGGAAGGGGTAATGTCCGATGATTTTAGTCGTTGGGGGAGCAGGTTATATTGGAAGTCACGTTGTAAATCGATTAGTAGAAACAGAACAGGTAGTTGTCTACGATAATTTATCTACAGGTTGCCGAGAAGCAGTGAATGAACAGGCAATTTTTATAGAAGGTGAGTTAGCGGATGAGAAGCGTTTAACACATGTTTTTTCTCTTTTCTCAATAAAGACTGTTGTGCATTTGGCAGCAGCAAGCCCGGAAGTTGAATCTAATGAAAATCCACAACTTTATTATGAAAATAATGTTACAGCAACGTTAGTGTTGTTGAAGGTGATGCGGGAACATCATGTTAAAAATATTATTTACTCATCTACAGCGTTAACTTATGCCCGGACCAATGAGCCTTTACATGAGCAAAGTTATATCGAGACGACGAACTCATATGCAAGGTCTAAATACTTTAGCGAACAAATTTTGCAGGATTATACTTTGGCCTATAAGATGAACTGTATTGTGCTCCGCTATTTAAATGGTTCGGGTTCACAAGAAGGGGATTTAGTGAATGCCTTTTCTTTAGCATTGGAAACGGTTGCAAAAAATGAGCAGGTATTTAAAATTTATAATTTAGGAAATGGCCAAGGTTCCTTGGTAAAGGAAATAAAAGAAACTAATGAAGAAATAACGAATAATAATATTAATTTGTCCAGCAGCCGAATAGAAGATCAACCGGTATTTATTGAGAGTCTAAAAAAAATACAGCAAGAACTAGGCTATTATGCAGAGAAAAATCTGCAGCATATGATTTCTAATGCATGGAATGGTCACCAAAATAAAAATTTCAACTTCTGATTCTGTTACAATTCATTTTGTAGCAGTTTTTTTGCGTACATTCTAAAAACAATGGTAAAATGAATGCTTAAGATGAGAAAGTGTGGTTTTATAAAATGAAAGTATTATTTATTGGAGACATTGTTGGTTCCATTGGTCGAGATGCTGTTGAACAGTATTTACCTCGTCTAAAGAAAAAATATAATCTGGATGTTGTTATTGCAAACGGAGAAAATGCTGCAGCAGGGCGTGGCATTACACGTGCAATCTATAATGATTTGCTGCAAATGGGCGTAGATGTCATTACAATGGGCAACCATACGTGGGATAACAAAGACATTTTTGATTTTATCGATGATGCGGATTACTTAGTTCGTCCGGCGAATTTTTCAAAAGATGCTCCAGGACGTGGGATGACGCAAGTTTCGAAGAACGGTGTAACAATTTCAGTCATTAATTTACACGGGCGTGTATTTTTGCCGCCGCACGAAGATCCGTTTGCGATGGCAGTGGAAATGGTCGAAGAAGCGAAAAAAACGTCGCCAATCGTATTTGTAGATTTCCATGCAGAGGCGACAAGTGAAAAGATTGCATTAGGTTGGCATTTGGATGGTAAAGCCTCTGTTGTTGTTGGAACGCATACCCATGTACAGACAGCTGACAATCGTATATATCCGGGGGGGACTGCATATATTACGGATGTTGGTATGACCGGACCGTACGATGAAGTACTCGGTATGGGAAAAGACAATGTCATTTATAAGTTTTTGACTAATATGCCTACGCGCTATGAAGTACCAAAAAAAGGCCGTGCTGTATTGAGTGCATTCTTTGTCGAAATTGAAGATAAAACAGGAAAAGCGATCAGGCAGGAACGTGTTCTTATTAATGAAGACAATCCTTTTCGAGCATAGATAAAAGTAAATTTCGGACAAAATATAACACCTACCATTGAAAAAACTTGGCGATTGCCTATTTTTATTCAATGCGTAGGTGTTTTTTTAAAGGATATTAATTGAATAAAGTGAGTGAATAATTAGCAATTGCGGTGGAAACTATAGTTCATATGCTCTCTATTATAGTTGAAAAGAGTCTGAGGAGAATCAGGATGAAAAAAGCATGGAAGTGGCTAATTAGTATCGCTGTTGTTTTAGTCAGTACGAGTCTCATTGTAATTGTTAATGTATATGGAGATATAAAAAGTACAGCAAATGAAATTTATACACCGATGGACGAAAAATCATCTGATATACGGATGCAGCCAGTCGATATTACAACAAAAATGGAGCCGTTTTCAGCACTAGTTTTAGGGGTGGATGAACGTGAAGGTGATGTGGGGCGCTCTGATACGATGATTGTTTTGACCGTCAATCCAAACCTTCAAACGACAAAAATGCTAAGTATACCCCGTGACACCTATACCGAGATGATTGGAAAAGGGTTTAAAGACAAAATCAATCATTCCTATTCCTTTGGTGGAATGGAAATGTCGATGGAAACAGTGGAAAATTTATTGGGTATTCCGATTGATTATGTGGTGAAAGTGAATATGGTAAGCTTTGTCGATATTATAGACATCCTAGGTGGTGTTAAAGTTAAAAATACACTGAACTTCAATTTTCAGGGGGAACATTTTCCGATTGGGGAATTGGTGCTCGATGGAGAGAAGTCTTTGAAGTATGTAAGAATGCGCTATGACGACCCTACTGGTGATTTCGGCAGACAAAATCGACAGAAACAAGTCATTCAGGGCATTATAAACGAAAGCTTGTCAATAAAAAAAGTATGGAATTATAAATCAATTTTTAAAACTTTGGAGAAAAATGTGGAAATGAATGTTCCTTTTGATGATCTCCTTAGTATACAAAAAAATTATAGTGATAGTTTAAAAAAGATAGAGCAGCTTTATATGAACAAAGGCTCGAATGCGAAGTTGGACGGTATTTATTACTATATGCCGGATGAAGGTGAATTACTGGAGATTCAGGCAGATTTGAGAAAACATATGGAGATGTAGCAAAAGTTTATAGCAGCAGGTCCGATTTCATCAAGTAAATGCGATGGTTCGATACTAATTTTAAATATTGAAGTGTCGATAAAAAGGCTGTCAAAAAAGCCACGACTATTTTGGCTTCTTCACAGACAAAAATTTTAAGGGTTGTATTGAATAATCATAAATCACCTAACCCTCATCATTATTAAAATGAGAACTATAGTTTAGCAGATTAATTTTTCTTAATGTATCTATAATTTTGGAAGTCTATTTTGGAAATAGCGCGCATACAATGACGTACAGGCAATAAAAATTGTCTTAAAAGATATTGCAGTACTAGATGAGGGGGAAATAGCTGTGGATTCATTAAAAGTATCATCTCGTTCTAATCCTAATTCTGTTGCAGGAGCACTCGTTGCGGTAATACGAGAGCAAGGTTTTGCAGAAATGCAGGCTGTAGGTGCAGGTGCGTTAAACCAAGCAATTAAAGCAGTAGCAATCGCTCGAGGGTTTGTGGCTCCAAGTGGTACAGATTTAATTTGTGCCCCGGCTTTCGCAGACATTACAATTGCAGGAGAAGATCGGACGGCGTTAAAACTGCTCGTTGAAAAAAGAACTCGTTCAGCTAATCATCAATAGTCCTACACCCGCTTAGCACCTAAGTAGTGCTAAGCGGGTGTTTTTTATTTTCAGGAATTTTGTTATAACAAATACATAATAGTGAAACAAAATGTGAAAAATTTCGTTTCTTAAATAAACTGCATAAATAATCAAGATTACCCGCAAAACAAATTGTGTACAGAAACTTTCCGTCAAAGGTCTGATTTTTACTACTATATGACATTTGCAATAGAAGAGACTTACACTTCATGTTAAACTAATGTAGGAAAAATAACTATACGTAGCTCAGCTTGATGCCAGCTACATCCGAGCTAACAACTATATAATACAGAAATTTTAAGGAGATGTTGATATGTTACATCAGCTTTCATGGAAAGTCGGTGGGCAGCAAGGTGAAGGGATTGAGAGTACAGGTGAAATTTTCTCAATGGCAATGAATCGTTTAGGTTACTTCCTATACGGTTACCGTCATTTCTCTTCTCGAATTAAAGGTGGCCATACGAATAACAAAATTACGGTTCGTCCAACAGAAGTACGCGCTATTGCGGACGATTTAGATATACTAGTGGCGTTCGACCAGGAAACAATCGACGTAAACTATAAAGAATTAACACCAGGCAGCATCATTTTAGCCGATGCGAAATTCAATCCAACAAATCCGGAAGATTGTGTAGCACCATTATATGCTGTGCCATTTACAGAAATTGCGGCTGAACTTGGTACATCTTTAATGAAAAACATGGTTGCAATTGGAGCAACAGCTGCGCTTTTAAACTTAGATGAGGCAGTTTTCCAAAGTGTTGTTGATGAAATTTTCGGGCGTAAAGGTGAAGAAGTCGTAGCAAAAAATATTGAAGCGATTGAACGCGGACGTCAAGCAATTACAGAACAGATTGGTGACCGTGTAGGTACGTGGGAGATTGCTCCTGCTGACGGGAAACGCCGTATGTTCATGATCGGAAATGATGCAGCAGCATTAGGCGCATTAGCAGCTGGCTCTCGTTTTATGGCAGCTTATCCGATTACACCGGCATCTGAAATTATGGAATACATGATTAAAAAGCTTCCATTAGTAGGTGGAGCAGTTATTCAAACTGAAGACGAAATTGCTGCAGCGACAATGGCTATCGGAGCAAACTACGGTGGTGTGCGTGCGTTTACAGCATCAGCGGGTCCTGGTCTTTCATTAATGATGGAAGCTATTGGTCTTTCAGGTATGACAGAACAGCCGCTTGTTATTTTTGATACTCAGCGTGGCGGTCCATCAACTGGTTTACCGACAAAGCAGGAACAGTCCGATTTAATGGCAATGCTTTACGGTACACACGGTGAAATTCCGAAAGTTGTGATTGCGCCTTCTACAATGGAAGAAGCATTTTACGATACGATTCAGGCATTTAATATTGCGGAAGAATTACAATTACCGGTTATCGTGATGACAGATTTACAATTAGCATTAGGTAAACAATCTGTTGAGCCTTTTGATTACAGTAAAATTGAAATCCGTCGTGGTAAAATTGTTGATTCAGTAGAAGATGAAGAAACAAAAGAATACTTTAAACGTTATGAAGTTACAGAAGACGGTGTATCACCGCGTGTATTCCCGGGTTTAAAAGGCGGTATTCACCACGTAACAGGTGTTGAGCACGATGAAACAGGGAAACCATCTGAAGCGCCGGGCAATCGTCGTAATCAAATGGACAAACGTATGCGTAAATTACAGCAAGTCCGTTTTGAAAACCCTGTGTATGTGAATGCACCACATGAAGAAGCAGATGTTTTATTAGTTGGCTTCAACTCAACGCGCGGTGCATTGGAAGAAGTACAGGAAAAGCTGAATTCTGAAGGCGTAAAAGTGAACCACGCACATATTAAGCTGATCCACCCATTCCCATCTGAAGAGATGAGTGCATTAATGGATCAAGCGAAAAAAGTGATTGTTGTGGAAAACAATGCGACAGGTCAGCTTGCAAATGTTATGAAAATGAATATCGGTGGTCACGCGAAGACGAAATCGATTTTAAAATACGATGGTACTCCTTTCTTACCACGTGAATTAACAAACTTAGTGAAGGAGGAAATTTAATCATGGCAACATTTAAAGATTTCCGAAATTCCGTAAAACCTAACTGGTGTCCTGGCTGTGGTGACTTCTCCGTACAAGCGGCGATTCAACGCGCAGCAGCAAACGTAGGCTATGAACCAAGTGAATTGGCTATCATCTCAGGTATCGGCTGTTCAGGTCGTATTTCCGGGTATATTAATTCATACGGCTTCCACGGCATTCATGGCCGTGCGTTACCAATTGCACAAGGTTTGAAAATGGCCAACAAAGACTTGAAAGTTATCGCATCTGGCGGTGACGGAGACGGCTTTGCAATTGGTATGGGTCACACGATTCATGCAATCCGCCGTAACATCGACATTACGTATGTTGTAATGGATAACCAAATTTACGGATTAACAAAAGGTCAAACTTCTCCACGTTCTGCTGCTGGTTTCATTACGAAATCAACACCAGGTGGGGCAATCGAGCCGTCATTAAAACCGCTAGAAGTTGCTTTAACAGCAGGTGCGACATTTGTGGCACAAGGCTTCTCAACGGATATTAAAGAACTGACAGCAATGATCGAAGCCGGCTTAAACCATAAAGGCTTCTCATTCATTAACGTATTCTCGCCATGTGTAACGTACAATAAAGTGAACACATACGACTGGTTCAAAGAAAATTTAACAAAGCTCGCTGACATTGAAGGCTATGATTCTTCTAATCGAGAAATGGCAATGCAAACAGTAATGCGCCACGAAGGTCTTGTAACAGGCGTTATTTATCAGGATACAGAAACAACTTCTTATCAAGATAAAATTAAAGGCTATTCAGAGTTGCCGTTAACAGATATCGATATTAGCTTATCGGAAGATCAATTTGATCAACTTATTAAAGAATTTATGTAAATAATAATTTTAGGGCTATATAGGCTGAATTTTTCAGCTTATATAGCTCTTTTTTCATTTTGGAGTGAAAAGTGGCGAATATCTGGGATCGGGTGGCGAATATGTGAGATGAAGTGACGATTATGCTAAGTGATTTGACGATTATCCATTTGTAGATGGCGAATAAGTATAAAGTAGTGGCGAATATCACACTAATTGTCTAATATTTAATTATTTGTTTACGAATAATTTACTAAGTATTACTATAAAGTCATTTATAATTTAGGTAGTTTAAGTTTTTTTAGCATACTATTTTTTTGATATTTAATAGAAAAAAATAAAAATGTGAAAATTAATAATTATTTTCAGAAAAATAATGAAATTCAATAAAATAACTGGTATATTTAATCAAGAAGATATATTACTGAATAATATGTTAAATAATTCCATATGTTAAAATACCTAATATTTTGGAATAAATATTAAGATTTTTGGAATAATTTCTTTTATTAAGTTGCTCTTTGTAGTAAAATAGAATTAATTATTATGTGTAAACTGTAATAATATTGGGTTTTTATGCTTATGTTAAGGTAGTGGGAAACACTTAACTCCAGTAAACAACGTGCTATTTTAAAAGTTGGGGAAACTGCTGTAAAAAAATATAAAACACAGCATGAATATTACATTTTAGGGGGATGGATTTTTATGAACAGTCAAATTCAACTTATGGTACCTGAGTGGTTTGTCCAAGATGAGCTGCATATTATTGAAACAATTATTAATAAAGTTTCCGGGACATCAGGTATTGTAATTGCTGGAGAAAACTTCGATGCTTCAAAGCAATACAATCCAATTGTACGTCTGTATACAATTGGCTTAGTTGAAGATCAATATGAATTAATCAAGGAACTCGATTCATTCCAATTTAAAACAGTAGAAGATGCGAAATTATTTTGCTCAAAGCTGCCTGAACTTAATGCTATTGATTTGATTATGCTTATGAATAAAGAAGAGCCTGTGCTTTCCGTGTAATAGATTATAAAGCTTTGTTAGATGAAATCTCATTTAACAAAGCTTTTTTTGTCGTTCCTTTCTGAGTGCCTCTATTTGTATTTTAATGTAGAAAGGCTACAATAAAGAAGAATAACATTATTAAGGAAGTGATTTAAATGGCTAGAGGTGTATATATTCACATTCCTTTCTGTCATCAGATTTGTAACTACTGTGATTTTAATAAAGTATTTTTTAAAAATCAGCCAGTTGATGAGTATATTGAAGCACTTGGGCGTGAAATGGCAATGACGGTAGCCAAAACCCCTGAAGCTTTTACTAATATTGAAACAATTTTTCTCGGTGGGGGCACACCTACTGCATTATCCGCACAGCAAATTGAAAAATTATTGCAGCTAATAACGAAACATATTCCCATGTCATCCGTAAAAGAATTTAGTAGTGAAGCAAATCCGGATGAACTCACTATCGAGAAATTACAAGCTCTTTACAATGGTGGAGTAAATCGCTTAAGTATGGGTGTACAATCTTTTGATCAATCCTTACTAACAAAGATCGGTCGCACACATTCCAATGACCATGTATATGAAACGATTCAAAACGCAAAAAACGTAGGCTTTGAAAATATTAGCATTGATCTAATGTATGGATTGCCTGGGCAAACGATGGAGCAGTGGCAAGATACGCTGGAAAAAGCATTGGCATTAAAGCTTCCTCATTATTCAGCATATTCCTTAATCGTCGAACCGAAAACAATTTTCTACATTCAATATGCAAAAGGGAAATTAAATTTGCCGACCGAGGATCTTGAAGCCAGCATGTATGGTGTATTAATGGATACGATGGAAGCGCACGGACTGCAGCAGTATGAGATTAGCAATTTTGCGCATGAAGGATATGTATCTACACATAATAAAATTTATTGGGATAATGATGAGTATGCAGGCTTTGGTGCAGGTGCTCACGGATATTTAAACGGCATTCGATACTCAAATGTAGCACCGATAAAAAAATATATCGAAACAGTTATGGAAGGAAATCTTCCACTATTGCAACAACATGAAGTGACAGTTGAGGAAAAGTTGGAAGAGCAAATGTTTTTAGGGCTAAGAAAAACGGCAGGTGTCACACATGAAGAGTTTGAAATTAAATTTAATCGATCAATGATATCGCTCTATGAAGAAACCATTTCACGCTTACATCAAGAAGATTTGATCGAATTTGATACAACGGGAATTCGCTTAACTAGAAAAGGGCGATTTATAGGCAATGAAGTTTTTCAACGTTTTTTAGTAGGGGAATAATTTGAAGATTAAGTGCTGTTCGATGTAAATCATCTACTGCGTGTAAAATAATCACAAAAAGAATATTAAAAATTTTGGACGAATTCATTGACATCAATTTAGAGATTTGCTAATTTATATAATATATTAGCACTCCTCTTAATCGAGTGCTAACAGAGGTGAAGAGATGTTAACAAATCGGCAGTTACAAATATTGCAAGCAATCGTAGATGACTTTGTGATGTCTGCTCAGCCTGTTGGTTCGCGTCAACTTTCGAAAAAAGAAGGTATTACGTACAGTGCAGCTACAATACGTAATGAGATGGCTGATTTAGAGGAATTAGGCTATTTGGAAAAAACGCATACTTCATCAGGAAGAGTGCCATCAGAAAAAGGTTATCGCTTTTATGTTGACCATTTACTTAAGCCTCAAGTCATTTCGACTGGCGAAGTAGCACAAATTCACTCGCTCTTTGAAAAACAAATTGTCGAAGCGGAGCAGATTATTAAAGAATCGGCGAATATCCTATCGGAGTTAACAACGTATACGACAATATTACTCGGTCCCGATGTTCAAAAGCACCGTGTAAAAAAATTCCAGATAGTTCCTTTAACAGAGGAAACAGCAGTGGCTATTATTGTGACGGATAACGGTCATGTAGAAAATCGTACTTTAACGTTACCATCGGGTTTTAGCCCGCATGATATAGAAAAAATGGTAAATATTCTGAATGACCGATTAGTAGGTGTGCCATTATATGACCTTCCAATAAAGCTTCAAACAGAAGCATTATCGGTATTGAAATCGCATATTAACGCATCTGAATCAATTGTCCGGTCTTTATTGTCCATTACTTCACAACAGAATGAGAGTAAAGTTTATTATGGTGGAAAATCGAATATGTTAAACCAGCCTGAATTCCATGACTTAGCCAAAATGAGAATGCTGATGGATTTATTTGATAAGGAAAATCAAGTTCAAACGCTATTTAATCAGGGAAACCATGGTATTCAAATTCGAATAGGTTCTGAAAACAATCATTTAGCAATGGAAAATTGCAGTGTAATTACCGCTTCCTTTTTAGTCGGTGAAGAACAGCAAGGGGCTATCGCAATTATCGGTCCAACACGCATGGATTATAGACGGGTTGTGACATTGTTGGATGTTATGACAAACAGCCTTTCCCAAGCGTTTTTCGATAAGAAACATTAGTGACCCGGTGATATTGCGTCAGCGAGTATTTCTATATTCTGCTGAATTTAAATAAATGGTTGATACTCGAGGAGGAAAAGAAGTGTCTGAAACTACAAAAACAAATGAAGAATTGCAGCAAGAAGAAATAGCTGAGCAAGAAGAGGTAGTAGAAACAGCTGAAACTGAAGAGACAGTATTAGATGAAAAAGAACAGAAAATTGCTGAATTAGAAGCGAAATTAGCAGAAGAAGATGCACGTTACTTACGTTTACGTGCAGATTATGATAATTTATCACGCCGTAGTCGCCTGGATCGTGAATCTGCAGAAAAATACCGTGCGCAAAGCCTGTTAACTGAATTATTGCCGGCATTGGATAATTTAGATCGCGCCCTTAAAGTCGAAGTAAATTCGGAAGAAGCGGCTTCATTATATAAAGGTGTGGAAATGGTGTATCAGCAATTATTAGCTGCGACTGAAAAAGAAGGTTTAGTAGTTATTCCTGCTGAAGGAGAAACATTTGACCCGAATTTCCATCAAGCGGTGATGCAAGAGCAGGATAGTGAAAAAGAATCAGGTATCATTTTACGCGAATTACAAAAGGGATATAAATTAAAAGACCGTGTTCTACGACCTTCAATGGTATCTGTAAACGAATAATTCAGTACTTTTTAGTACTAGTTATATAAATAAGGCTGTCAAAACTTTAACCTTATGTAAATAAGGTTGGTTGGACAGGATTTGTTAAACTATAAACAAATACATTCTGTTTTTTAATATTAGGAGGAAAATTAAATTATGAGCAAAATTATCGGTATTGACTTAGGAACAACAAACTCTTGTGTATCTGTACTAGAAGGCGGCGAGCCAAAAGTAATTCCCAATCCAGAAGGTAACCGTACATCTCCATCTGTAGTAGCATTTAAAAACGGTGAAAAACAAGTGGGGGAAGTTGCTAAGCGTCAAGCAGTAACAAATCCGAATACAATCATTTCTATTAAATCTAAAATGGGTACTAACGAAAAAGTTAAAGTGGATGATCAAGAGTACACGCCTCAAGAAGTATCTGCTATGATTTTACAATACTTAAAAGGTTATGCTGAAGACTACTTAGGTGAAAAAGTAACGAAAGCTGTTATTACAGTTCCGGCTTATTTCAACGATGCACAACGTCAAGCAACTAAAGACGCTGGTAAAATCGCAGGTTTAGAAGTAGAGCGTATCATCAACGAACCAACAGCTGCAGCATTAGCTTACGGTTTAGATCAACAAGACGTTGACCAAAAAATCCTAGTATTCGACTTAGGTGGCGGTACATTTGACGTTTCAATCCTTGAATTAGCTGACGGCGTATTCGAAGTATTAGCAACAGCAGGTGACAACAAACTTGGTGGTGACGACTTCGACGACAAAATCATTGCTTACTTAGTAGAAGAATTCAAAAAAGAAAATGCAGTAGATTTATCAAAAGACAAAATGGCAATGCAACGCTTAAAAGATGCAGCTGAAAAAGCGAAAAAAGACTTATCGGGTGTAACTTCTACTCAAATCTCATTACCATTCATTACTGCAGGTGCTGACGGCCCACTTCACTTAGAAGTGTCATTATCACGTGCAAAATTCGATGATTTAACTAAAGATTTAGTAGAACGTACAATCGTACCTACTCGTCAAGCGTTATCAGATGCAGGTCTTTCTGCTTCAGAATTAGATAAAGTAATTTTAGTTGGTGGTTCTACTCGTATTCCTGCAGTAGTAGAAGCAATCAAAAAAGCAACAGGTCATGAGCCACACAAAGGCGTAAACCCTGACGAAGTAGTAGCGATGGGTGCTGCTGTACAAGGCGGCGTATTAGCTGGTGACGTACAAGGCGTATTATTATTAGACGTAACTCCCTTATCATTAGGTATCGAAACTATGGGTGGCGTTATGACGAAATTAATCGACCGTAACACGACAATCCCAACATCTAAATCTCAAGTGTTCTCAACAGCTGCAGACAATCAACCAGCAGTAGATATTCACGTATTACAAGGTGAGCGTTCAATGGCTGCAGACAACAAAACATTAGGTCGCTTCCAATTATCTGATATTCCACCAGCACCACGTGGTATTCCACAAATCGAAGTAACATTCGATATTGATGCGAACGGTATCGTATCAGTTAAAGCGAAAGACTTAGGTACACAAAAAGAGCAAACAATCGTTATCCAATCTGATTCAGGATTATCAGAAGAAGAAATCGAGCGTATGGTAAAAGATGCTGAAGCAAACGCTGAAGCAGATGCAAAACGTAAAGAAGAAGCAGATCTTCGCAACGAAGCAGACCAATTAGTGTTCCAAGTTGATAAAACAATTACGGACTTAGGTGAGCAAATTACAGAAGAAGAAAAGAAATCTGTTGAAGATGCACGCGATGAGTTAAAAGCTGCTTTAGAAAAAGGCGAAATCGATGGAATTAAAGAGTCTAAAGAAAAGTTAGAAGGCGTATTACAGCCGTTAGTAATGAAAGTATACGAGCAAGCGGCAGCAGCTGCACAAGCACAAGGCGGAGCTGAAGGCTTTGAAGGCGCTGCAGATGCAGGTAAAAAAGATGACGGCGTTGTAGATGCTGACTTTGAAGAAGTAAAAGACGATAAAGACAATAAATAATCAAACGTTCTATAATAAAAGCCAAAGACCGCTTGCGGCTTTGGCTTTTAAGTTTGTTGATGTCCTCTGTTTTGAAAGTAGTAAGCGTGGTGGAGCGAGGAAAAATAGAGGGAGAAATTTCCGTTATTTTATAAAAATCATTTAAAAAGCCATAAATAACGGAAGGAATTACCCTTATTAAGCTAAAAAGTAAGATAATAACGGCTTTTTTTATGAATAAGGGAAAAAATTACCTCTATTTTCTCTTAAAATAAAGGTCTTTAAGAAATAAGAGAAAAATCTTCCCTTATTTCATATTATTTCGCCAATCCCATTGAAGTAGAGGACCAAAAGTGAAGTAGGAAAGTACGCTTGAAAATACTCGATACCTTCAAGCAGTACCCCGAGAAAGCACTGGACAACATGAAATAGCAAACACTATTTATTTGATATTAAAAGTAATATAGCAAATGGTATACATCATTTTTTCAACATGCTAAAATAGACGTTATGTAAAAAGAGCGGAGAGTGAACAATGAGTAAGCGCGATTACTATGAAGTGCTTGGCCTAAGTAAAGGTGCAAGCAAAGATGAAATAAAAAAAGCATATCGTAAATTATCAAAACAGTATCACCCTGATTTAAACAAAGAAGAGGGGGCAGATCTAAAGTTTAAAGAAGTAGCAGAAGCATATGAAGTGCTGTCCGATGATCAAAAACGTGCCCGCTATGATCAATTTGGTCACGAGGATCCGAATGCTGGCTTTGGCGGCGGTGGTTTCAGTGGCGGTGGCGGTTTTGGAGGCTTCGAGGATATTTTCAGTTCGTTCTTTGGAGGCGGTCGACGCCAAGATCCGAATGCACCACGTAAAGGTGACGATCTGCAATTCCGTATGAATATTACATTTGAAGAGGCAGTATTCGGAAAAGAAACTGAAATCGAAATTCCGAAAGAAGAAACTTGTGATACATGTCATGGTTCAGGTGCGAAGCCAGGTACTCAGCCTCAAACATGTTCACAATGTAATGGTGTAGGTCAAATTAACCAAGCCGTTGATACACCGTTTGGCCGTATGGTAAACAAACGCTCTTGTCCAAGTTGCCGTGGTCAAGGGAAAATTATTGTTGATAAATGTACACCATGTCGAGGTACAGGTAGCATAACGAAAAAGAAAAAAATCAAAATTACAATCCCGGCTGGTGTTGATGATGGTCAACAACTGCGAGTGGCAGGTCAAGGTGAAGAAGGCTACAACAATGGTCCGGCAGGAGATTTATACATTATCTTTGCTGTTCGCAAGCACGAACAATTTGAACGTGATGGCGACGATATTTTATATGAACTAAACTTAACATTCCCGCAGGCTTCATTAGGGGATGAAATAGAAGTACCGACAATCCATGGTAAAGTGAAGCTGAAAATTCCAGCGGGTACTCAATCAGGAGCGCAATTCCGTCTAAAAGATAAAGGTGTAAAAAATGTACATGGTTATGGTATGGGTAATCAATACGTAATCGTAAAAGTTGTCACACCTACTAAATTAACAGAAAAACAAAAGCAATTACTAAGAGAATTTGCAGAAATCAGTGGTGACATTCCGGAAGAACAAGGTAGTTCACTATTCGATAAGATTAAGAAAAAAATTAAAGGTGACTAAGGAGTGTATTGCAAGTGAAATGGACAGAACTTTCGATTTTAACGACGCATGAGGCCGTTGATGCAGTGACGAACATTTTGCATGAAGCTGGTGCAAGTGGTGTAGTGATTGAAGATTCAAAGGAACTAGATAAAGAAAGAATCGATAAATTTGGTGAGATTTATGCACTGAATCCAGAAGACTTTCCAAAAACAGGTGTCATTGTAAAAGCATATTTATCAGCTTCAAGCTTTTTGGCGGAGACAATCGAAGAAATTAAGCTTGCAATTGCAAACCTTGTAAACTTTGATATAAATATTGGTGAAAATATTTTAACGCTTTGTGAAGTTGATGAGGAAGATTGGTCAACGGCATGGAAACAATATTACCATCCTGTTAAAATTTCCGAACGCTTTACAATCGTACCAACTTGGGAAGATTATAAACCAGTGTCAACGGATGAACTTATTATTGAACTAGATCCTGGTATGGCGTTTGGTACAGGTACGCATCCAACTACTGTTATGTGTCTGCAAGCGCTTGAAAAAGTTGTACAGCAAGGTCATACAGTTATCGATGTTGGTACAGGATCGGGTGTTCTATCTATCGGTGCTGCAATGCTTGGAGCGGAAAAAGTCCATGCACTGGATTTGGATGAGGTAGCTGTTAGAGCGGCACGTGAAAATGTGGAATTAAATAAAATGGATGCTATTGTTGAAGTATTCCACGGCAACTTATTGGATACAGTTAAGGAGCCTGCCGATATTGTAGTGGCGAATATTTTGGCTGAAATCATTATGTCATTTACTGATGATGCATTTTCAATTGTTAAACCTGGTGGACTTTATGTTACTTCAGGAATCATTGGTGCCAAAAAAGATGAAGTAAAAGAAGCGTTGGAAAAATCCGGCTTCGAAATTGAAGAAGTTCTAATGATGGAAGACTGGGTAGCGATTATTTCGCGCCGTCCTTAATTGAATTTCAGAGAACAACAGCTGTTTTGTGCAGCTGTTGTTTTTGTATAACAAGGAGTGAACACGATGCAACGGTATTTTATTGAATCACCCGGAAATAAAGAAAATGAATTTATTGTAACAGGTGAAAATGCACGTCATATTAGTAAAGTAATGAGGATGACAGTAGGGGAAGAAATCATCATTGTCCATGAGAATGTAGCAAATATATGTGAAATTGTTGAGATAGATCAGGATGTACGTGTCAAAAAGACCGGACAAACAATTCCATCACCGGAAATGCCCATAAAGGTGGATATCGCATGTGGGTTGCCAAAAGGGGATAAACTGGAGCTGATTGCACAAAAAGCGACGGAACTAGGGATGTATGCAATGATTCCGTTTGCGGCAGAGCGCTCTATTGTGAAATGGGATGCTAAAAAAGCGAAAAAAAACCAAGAACGCCTGCAGAAAATTGCGCAGGAGGCTGCGGAGCAATCACACCGGACACATATACCACAAGTTGAAGAGCCGATAAGCTTTAAACAGCTTATACAAAAATTCGCTAAGTATGATGCGATTTTTATTGCAGATGAAGAAGATGCTAAATTAGAAAACCGGACGAGCTTTAAACAAAAGCTTCAATCGCTTAATACTGATGAGGAATTACACATTCTTTGTATTTTTGGTCCGGAAGGTGGAATTTCCCGCAATGAATCAAAGGTACTGATCGAAGCTGGTGCACAAACAATGTCACTCGGTCCTCGTATATTGCGAACAGAAACAGCGCCGTTTTATGCTTTATCAGCAATTTCCTATGAATTTGAATAAAACGAAGGGATTGATTTGAAAGGTAACTTTCGAATCAATCCCTTTTTGTATGTATGGATTAGTCCTATTTGATTAATTTTATCTCAAATTCGAAATTTTTACTTGTATAATTACGTTTAATAATTGTACAATGTTTGTATAACATTGTAGCTCTTTTAAAGGTGATGGATATATTAATAAAAGTTAAAGGTGAAATATCATGCTATAAGTCATTATTTCAACAGTTAATATTCAAATAAAGTAATAGGGCAATGAAGGAAGTTGCTAACGTTGTACAACAATTAATTATTTATTTTAATCATTGTCCAATGCTTGGAATAAAAGGAGGCAGTAGAGATGAAAAAAATTGCAGTAGTAGGTGCTGGACCTGGTGGATTAGCGGTAGCGATGTTGATGGCACATAAAGGTTATGACGTAACAATTTATGAGAAACAGGCCTATGTAGGTGGGCGTACAAGTGAAATTAAGCTTGGTGAATATAAATTCGATATGGGACCTACATTTTTGAACATGCTATATATAGCGGAGGAAATATTCGAATTAACTGGACGGAATATAAACGATTATGTGGATTTAATTGATTTAAATCCAATGTATCAGTTGATTTTCCATGATAAAAAGATCAATATGACGCGTGATGCAAACGAAATGATTCGTCAAATCGACGAACTTTTCCCAGGAAATGAAGGTAGCTATGAACGTTATATGGAGCGTACTCAAAAGAAGTTGGAAGTTCTCGCGCCTGTTTTACAAGCCCCTATGAATCGACTGACAGATTTATTGAATCCTAAAGTGATAAAAGCTGCGGGAGAATTAGAAATCGGTAACTCGCTTGTAGATACATTGTCAAAGTTCTATAAAGATGAAGATTTGCAGCTTGCCTTTACATTCCAAGCGAAGTATTTGGGGATGTCTCCGTGGGAAAGCCCGGGTGCCTTTTCGATCTTATCGTATATAGAGCATGCATTCGGTGTTTACCATATAAAAGGCGGTATCAATAAATTAACGGACGCGATGGCAAAAGTCGTGACTGAATTAGGTGGGAAAATCCATCTTAATAGCGGTGTGAAAAAATTGAAAGTAAGCGGGAAAAAGGTGACAGGCTTACTGCTTGAGGATGGTCAGGAGATTGTAGCGGATGAAGTTATTATTAATGGGGATTTTGCCAATGCAATGACTAGATTAGTAGAGCCAGGCGTATTAAAAAAATATACGCCTGAAAAATTGGAGAAGAAGCAATATTCATGTTCGACTTTTATGCTGTATTTAGGTGTGAATAAACGTTTTGATCTTCCGCATCATACAATTTGGTTTGCAAAAGACTATCGTAAAAATGTAGAGGAAATTACGAAATCAAAGCTATTATCTGAAGATCCTTCAATCTATATTCAAAATGCAGTGGTTACAGATGAAACTGTAGCTCCGGAAGGGAAATCGACGCTTTATGTATTGGTACCTGTGCCTAACAATACAAGTGAAATAGACTGGACGAAAATAGCTGCACCTTTCCGTGATCTAATTTTAAATATGATATCAGATAAATTGGGGATTACGGATATTAGAGAATATATTGAAGAAGAGCGTATGATTTCGCCTATAGACTGGGAACGAGACATTCATGTTTATAAAGGGGCAACATTTAATTTGGGGCACCAGTTATCGCAAATGCTTGTATTCCGTCCACGCAATAAATTTGAAGAGCTTGACCATTGTTGGCTAGTAGGTGGGGGCACACACCCAGGAAGCGGCTTGCCGATTATTTTGGAATCTGCCCGTATTACAGCCAACGGAATATTGAAAGAACATAAACAGCCGCTTCATCCAGTTAAGCCGTTACCGAAAGTCGAACACTATAAACCGGTACAAAAAGATAAGGATCTAGCCCATCAGCCAGCAGCAATTCAAGTAAATTAATACCGAATTTTTTGGAACTTTTAATTGTATAATACGTATTACAATGTATGCAATTAAAGGAGGCACAATAATGTTTAAAAAATTTGCTTCAGATGCTTTAGGCTTATCTGATATTGGTGTAGTTATTTCAAGGGAAGATTTTGACAAGACAGACGCAGATGATTTTATTTTTAATGAAATGGATGAAAAAATCTATTTTCTTATTAAGACGAAAGCAGATGAATATTGCTTTACAAACTATGCATTAATTCACGTAGATGGTGCTAATGCAATTAGTAAAAAGCGTATGCTGCGTCGCTATGACTATGAGTATTTCGCTCTTGATGAAGTGTTGTTGGAAACGGCGGGTACAATTGATTTAGACGTAGAAATTAAATTTGTCATCGGCAATATTCCTTTGAGCATCGATATTCATAAAAAGTATTTAACTGAAATAAAGGATTTATATAAAGCGCTTCATGCTATATCAATGGAACAAAAAGCGAATTCCTTCAATATGGATGCGGCAAAACAGAGTCTGAATTTGGCAGCTTCTTCACTAGGGCGTACAGGTGCTGACGGGGTTTCTCCGGCAGTTGCTTTTAAAGAAATTACGTCATTTTCACACAGCTGGCTCATCGATCAAAAGAAAGCATTTGTAAAAAAAGATTTTGGAGATGTTTTCGAAAAATACATTAATAACTAAAAGTAGAAGCGTGCGGTATTCAATACTGCGCGCTTCTACTTTTTGCAGGAATTTATAGGCACCGTAATATGGGGGAGGTTTTCTAATAAAATTCCACTTGATTGATTGGTGGGCTACGGCAAGACAGCGATAAAGCCACGTGATACATGTCTTTATCGTGCCTTTATTGCCGTTTGCGAAGCCCACCAATCCCAAAATTTTTAATCTCGTTATAAAGTGGTGGAATAAAAGTTGTTTTTCAGTACCCTTCTAAAATAAAGGGAGATTTTACCGTTATTTTAAATATGTAGCTCATTTTAGGATAAATAAGGGAACGTTTTACCGTTATCTTAAATAAATTCCTGGAATTTCATGTTTTTTAGGTCAATAACGGAAATTCCTTCCTCTATTTATCTCATTACACAATTAAATTTACAAAAGCTTTGGAGCCACGCCGCCTGGAATGTCTGCCCCGGAACGTCGGCGCTCAAGGTTACAAAAGTAATCAATTTTATAATTTAAGAGTAGTTATCATGTAAAAAGACTTTTAAGATGAAATGCGCATTTTAAAAGTCTTTTTCTATGCGCAAATTATTAAACATGAAGGTTAAAAAGATAGGCTTTGCATAGCGTTTTGTGCTATTATAAAACACGTTGATATTTTATCTGCAGTAAGCTAATTGAAGACTATGCCACTGGCAAATTGATAAGTGTAACCTTGAAAGGATGATATAAATTATGAGTTACGAACGTACTAAAACCGTATCTCTACATACATTAGGGTGTAAAGTTAACCACTACGAAACAGAAGCTATTTGGCAATTATTTAAAGAACAAGGATATGAGCGTACAGAGTTTGATCATCAGGCGGACGTTTATGTTATTAATACATGTACTGTAACGAATACAGGGGATAAAAAGTCCCGCCAAGTTATTCGCCGTGCAATACGCCAAAATCCGGATGCAGTAATTTGTGTTACAGGCTGTTATGCACAAACATCACCAGCTGAGATTATGGCCATTCCAGGTGTTGATATTGTCGTAGGTACACAGGATCGTGATAAAATGCTTGGCTATATCGAGCAATACCGTAATGAACGTCAGCCAATTAATGCTGTACGTAATATTATGAAAAATCGTGTGTATGAAGAGTTGGACGTACCAGCATTTACAGACCGTACGCGTGCATCGCTTAAAATCCAGGAAGGCTGTAACAACTTCTGTACATTCTGTATCATCCCATGGGCGCGCGGGTTAATGCGTTCACGTGATCCGGAAGAAGTTATTCGTCAGGCACAGCAGCTAGTGGATGCGGGATATTTGGAAATCGTCCTTACAGGTATTCACACAGGAGGATACGGACAAGACTTCAAAGACTATAACCTAGCACAGCTGTTACGTGACTTGGAAGCACAAGTTAAAGGCTTGAAACGTTTACGTATTTCTTCAATTGAAGCATCTCAATTAACGGATGAAGTGATTGAAGTACTGCAAAACTCTGAGATTGTAGTAAACCATTTACACATTCCGATTCAATCGGGTTCTGATACAGTATTAAAACGCATGCGTCGTAAATACACGATGGAATTTTTCGCAGAACGTCTTGAGAAACTGAAGATTGCTTTACCGGACTTAGCTGTTACGTCTGACGTAATCGTAGGTTTTCCAGGTGAAACGGAAGAAGAGTTTATGGAAACATTTAATTTCATTCGCGACCATAAATTTTCTGAGCTTCACGTATTCCCATACTCACAGCGTACGGGTACACCTGCTGCAAGAATGGACGACCAAGTGGATGAGGAAATCAAAAACGAACGTGTTCACCGTCTAATTGCATTAAATGATCAATTGGCAAAAGAATATGCGTCTCGTTTTGAAGGTGAAGTGCTGGAAGTTATTCCTGAAGAGCGCTTTAAAGATGGGGACAATGAAAATCTTTATGTTGGTTATACAACAAATTATTTAAAAGTTATTTTTGAAGGCAATGAGAACATGGTAGGTCAGCTAGTAAAAGTTAAAGTTACAAAAGCAGGCTATCCATATAACGAAGGGCAATTTGTTCGTGTTATGGAAGAGTTGTTAAATTAAATAGATAGGGTTGTATAGAAGTGAAAACTTTTATGCAACCTTTTTTTATTGTACGCAAAAGTTTTAGTTTGTAATTTCCAGCATATTATATAATACGTGTCCAAAAGATTTCTTAGTTTTATTGCTATTGGCATATTCTAATTAAAAGCGGGTATTGGTCATTTATGATGGACGGGAGATGGGAAATGGGACAAGAGTTTTCAAAAGATCAGTTGACGAAATTATCTATCGTAGAAATACCGGACGGGGTAATTGGAAACATACATCAATTCAAAAATTTCGATCCATCAAGAATTCTACACTATGAGTTGAAAGAGGACTGTTTATTAATTTATATGGAAGAGTGGGTTAGGTTGGAGGCAATTAATGAATTTTCTGGCACAGTTGAAGATTTTCGCAATGAGGTAGAACGGGGGATCAGACCGGAAGTAGAGGCTTTTGAATCGTTTGAGTACAATGAAGATTTATCCGAACTTAAATTTACAGTGAAACGGGATCTATTTGAACAGGACATTCTAGCCGAAATGCTGGAAATAAGTATAGTAGAGGATGCCATTAAATTTCAAATATATAGTCGTAAATCTATCGGTGTTCAAGTATATTATCTTGATGACAAGACGAAGCTAGTATTTGAGCAACGGTTTTATCCGGAATCTAGATAAAGAAGGTGAAGCAATTTATATGAAATGGATATGGATGCTTGCTATGTTATTTGTTTTATATGGTTGCACTGAGGAAAAAGTAGTTCAAACCGAATTGGAACTACCAACTGTAGAAGTGAATATACCTCCAGAAGTGGCACGTCAATATGGATCGCTGAATATTGAATATAAGGCTTCGGAAGTTCAAAAGACGATACAGCCTGATGGGGTTGTTTCTTTACAGATGAACGAGCGGCAACTTAGTGAAATTTCTCAACAGACGCAGCAGTTTCTTGAAGAATATAAAGAGGTAAGCGGAAAGAGTTCAGGCGATGGAGTGATTAGTATTACGTCAAATGACACGTACTCGGAATGGGAGATTACTTTATCGGACGATTCGATTATGCAACAAGAAGCATTTGATTTGGCACAAGAACATTTAGTAAAAAATATTTTAACTTACCAATTGGCGAATCGACATCAGCCTGAATTGAGAATCCGGTATTTGCAGAGCTCAGGTGAACAATTGGATGAGAAAATCATACGTACAGAATTTGCCTATTCCGATTAATAATTTGAATTGTATGATAATTTAACTCAAATAAAATACATGCTAAAATAGTAGATGTACGGACAACTAAAGAAATAGTAAAAGGAGTAATGATACAATGACTCAAAATTATGCGGTAATGATCGATCATACTTTATTAAAAGCTGACTCTACAAAAAACCAGGTAGAAAAAATCTGTGCAGAGGCGAAACAATACGGCTTTGCTTCAGTATGCGTGAATCCAACATGGGTAAAATTCAGTGCTCAACAATTAGAAGGAACTGAAGTAAAAGTATGTACAGTTATCGGTTTCCCATTAGGAGCTACAACTTCGGCGGTAAAAGCGTTTGAAACGAAAGACGCGATTAAAAATGGTGCCGGTGAAATTGATATGGTCATCAACATTGGTGCCTTAAAAGATGGTGACTTCGATTTAGTGCGTGAAGATATTAAAGCAGTAGTAGATGCTGCAAATGGTACTTTAGTAAAAGTAATAATTGAAACTTGTCTTTTAACGGATGAGGAAAAAGTAAAAGCATGTGAATTGGCAGTTGAAGCAGGTGCTGATTTCGTAAAAACTTCAACTGGCTTCTCAACAGGTGGAGCAACAGCGGAAGACATCGCTTTAATGCGTAAAACAGTTGGCCCGGACCTTGGTGTGAAAGCATCTGGAGGAGTTCGTAGCTTGGAAGATATGCAAAATATGATTGATAATGGAGCCACTAGAATCGGCGCATCATCAGGTGTTGCAATAATGAATGGATTAAAATCAGATTCTAATTACTAAATAGATAGTTTTTGTTGACTCTTTTTTAATGATAAGCTATACTACTTTAGTACACATTAACTAAATGTTAATGATTGTATTGACGTGTGTTCGGAGGGAGGGAAAGAGAGATGTCAAAAACTGTCGTTCGCAAAAACGAATCGCTTGAAGATGCTCTTCGTCGCTTCAAACGTACTGTATCAAAATCAGGTACAATTCAGGAAGTTAGAAAGCGCGAGTTCTACGAAAAACCTAGCGTTAAGCGTAAAAAGAAATCAGAAGCTGCACGTAAACGTAAGTGGTAATTTTCCCTATAAAAACCCTACGTTCATAACACGCAATTTTCAGATTTAACTGAGCAGACAAATGATATAATCCCCAAGCTACTAATGTGGCTTGGGGATTATTTATTTATAAAGAATAAATACAAATATAGGACTGTTACGAAATTTAGAAAGTTTAACATTCCCTAATACAACAAAAAGAGCATATGATGAATAAGATGAGCCTGTTTAGTAGAATCTAATTAAACAGACTCGTTTTTTTTGTTTACGAATGAGAATAAATTAACCGTAAATGATGATTTTTATTGCAAATTATAGAAAATTATTAATTTTATGGTGGATTTAGCGTATAATAGACCGGTGAGGAGTCATTTTGAAAGAGGCGCAGATAAAAGTTATTTTTTTTGAAACCTTTTATCTTTTCATCCGTATACCTACTATACATACAAATCAGCAAAGAGAGGTGAGAATAATGAAACGGACTAAGATCTTTAGTTGGATTTTTCTAATGGTCATGTCAATCGTGTTAGTATTTCCTTCCTTAACAGCATTTGCGAATGGTAAAGTGTATGAAATATCGGTTAACAATGAAATTGAAAAAGGGTTAGTCGAGCATTTAAAGCGCGGATTTAATGAGGCGAAAAGCAATAATGCTGAGGCAATTATCCTCAATATGCATACACCTGGCGGATTTGTCGCTGCGGCTTCTGAAATTGGCAGGCTAATGGATAGTACGGATATACCGATTATCGCCTTCATCAATTCTGATGCGCTGTCTGCGGGTGCGTACATCGCATTGCATGCGGATAAAATTTATATGACGCCTAATGCGACAATGGGGGCAGCGGCGGTTATTGATTCTGCCGGAAATACAGCTGGTGAAAAGGCAGAAAGCGATTGGCTTGCAAAAATGACGTCAGCTGCTGAAAACTCCGGACGGGATCCAAAATTCGCCCAGGCAATGGTCAGAAATGACTTTGATTTACCAGAGTTGAGAGCCCCGAAAGGAAAGCTTCTGACATTGACTGCTGAAGATGCCGAAAAGGTGAATTACTCTGAAGGAACTGTTGCTTCCATTGATGCACTGCTTAAAACACTGCAGCTTGAGGATAGTGAAGTTGTAAAGGTTGAGCAAACATTTGCAGAAAAGCTTGCGCGCTTTATTACCAATCCGATAATTGTTCCTATACTGTTGTCAATTGCCAGTATTGGATTAGTAGTAGAGTTGTACTCGCCTGGCTTTGGCCTTGCCGGGTCAATGGGGCTTGCTTCATTAGGTATGTTTTTCTTTGGTCATCTCATTGCAGGATTTGCAGGATATGAAACACTTATCATTTTCGTCATCGGACTGATTTTAGTCATTGCCGAACTGTTTGTACCAGGTGGCATATTAGGTATCATCGGGGGCGCACTAATTATTGGAAGTTTACTTTTTGCAGGGGAAAGCTTCGCCCATATGGCATATTCGATTTTAATTGCAATGATAATTGCAGGTATAGGAATGGTGATACTTATGAAATTCTTCGGGAAAAAGTTGCATATGTTTAATCGTCTCGTACTGAGAGATGCTACGTCGACGGAAGAAGGCTATGTTTCAAATACGAACCGAATTGAATTGATAGGCAAAGTAGGTCAATCTATTACACCGTTGCGTCCATCAGGTACAGTTTTGGTTGGTCAGGAACGTCTTGATGTGGTAACACAAGGTGGCTATATGGATGCTGGTAAAACAGTAGAAATAGTAAAAGTAGAAGGCTCACGTATTGTCGTGAGAGAATTTATTGAAAAAGGTGGAGAAGGAATATGAGTATGTTTGAAGATGCAGGAACCATTACATTAATTATTGGATTAATTATTGCATTTGTCATCTTGGCAGTATTTTTCACATTTGTTCCAGTCGCACTATGGATTAGTGCACTTGCAGCAGGTGTAAGAGTAAGTATTTTCACATTAATCGGGATGCGTTTACGTCGGGTAATCCCTTCACGTATCGTGAATCCGTTAATTAAAGCACATAAAGCAGGTTTGGACGTAACAATTAACCAATTAGAATCCCACTATTTAGCAGGTGGTAATGTTGACCGTGTTGTAAATGCATTAATCGCAGCACACCGAGCAAATATTGAGTTAACTTTCGAACGTGCAGCAGCAATTGATTTAGCTGGACGTGACGTTTTAGAAGCAGTACAAATGTCGGTTAACCCTAAAGTTATTGAAACACCATTCATTGCAGGTGTAGCGATGAACGGTATTGAAGTAAAAGCAAAAGCGCGTATTACAGTGCGTGCTAACTTAGACCGCCTAGTCGGGGGTGCTGGTGAAGAGACGATTGTAGCCCGTGTAGGTGAAGGTATCGTATCAACATTAGGTTCTAGTGCATCACATTCAAAAGTATTAGAAAATCCAGATTTAATCTCTCAAACAGTACTTTCTAAAGGTTTAGACTCTGGTACAGCTTTCGAAATTCTATCGATTGATATCGCAGACGTTGATATCGGTAAAAACATCGGTGCCGAGCTTCAAATTGAGCAAGCACAAGCAGATAAAAACATTGCACAGGCAAAAGCGGAAGAACGTCGTGCTATGGCCGTTGCAAGTGAGCAGGAAATGATTGCAAAAGTTCAAGAGATGAAAGCGAAAGTAGTAGAAGCAGAGGCAGAAGTTCCTATGGCTCTAGCAGAAGCGCTTCGTTCGGGTAACTTTGGTATAATGGATTATATGAACTATAAAAATATTCAGGCAGATACATCAATGCGTGATTCCATTTCAAAAGTCTCAAATAACGAAAATCAGGATCCAAAGAATAAATAATCGAGGAAGGGAGTGAGCACTAGATGGAAGGATTTATCATAATGATCATTATATTTGTTGTCAGTTCCTTGTTAGGTAAAGGAAAAGAACAGCAAAAGAAAGAATCAAAACAGATGCCGCCATTTAGCAGTCAACCTGCTCCTCGAAAACAGGAAGTAGAACAAAGAACCGAGCAAAGACGTCCGAAATCTTTGGAGGACTTTGCAAATGAGGTATTTGGTCAGCTTAATGAAAAAGCAAAGCCAGTTGCACAAAAAGTGACTCAAGAGCTTCCTAAACAAGTAGAAAAGCCTGTTCTAGAAGCAAAGCGAGTTATAACTGATGTACGTACAGACAATCCAAATAGTGCACGTTCATTAAAGGAACGTCCAATTGTTGCATTGGCAAAAAAAGAGGCCGAAGCATTCCAGGTAGTGCCTTCTAGTCAACGTGATTTAATGCAAGCCATCATTATGACAGAAGTTCTGGGACCACCAAAGGCAAGAAGATAATCATAAGACTACCTATTACTGCGTAAATTAACGTAGAAATAGGTAGTTTTTTAGTTAAAAAAGTAACGGGCAGAATATAATTAATATTGAAGGGCATAAGAAATGGGTATATACATGATGAGAGGGGGAATTCAATTGAAAAGTGTTTGGATTAACGTCGTGATCATGAGTGCGTTCATTTTAGCAGCATGCGGGAATACTAGTAATGAGAATCTTTCAGATGCAGGTGAAACAAATATTGTTTATGAGAATGATGAGATGATTTCGCATAATCTGGAAGGGGTAACAGTTTCATTCGACTATCAAATCCAAAAGATAACTAATAGTGAGATGCTATCACAATCTACCAATTTACAATCTGGAGATTATTTACTTGAAGTTAGTGGAGAGATTTATAATGATTTTGAGCAAATGATTTATTATACACCTCATTTCAATATAGAAACTTCTGAAAAAGTGAAAATTGAGCAGTTGTCATCTACGGTTGGCGATGAGCAAATTTTAGTGAATCCGCAAATGAAAACGAATTTTACCGTTGTCTATTTAATTCCTAAGGAACAATACAATGAAAATGCATTTTTAAATCTCCGTGTTCCGGCAGCATTTAAAGAGCCGGACAGTGAAAGCTCCGGTGATGCGTTGGGAGATTCCGTAAATTGGGAAATTCCAATCAAATAAACTACACATGCCTTCTTTTTCCGTAGCATATAGTGACGTAAAAAGGAGGCTTTTTATTGAGAAAATTATTTCCTATAAATAATAAATTACAAATCTCCTCTTTTCTGGACATCCGCTATGATGGTTCCTATACGTTAGGAGATGTGTCCCCTACTGAATACAATTGTCATACGAAGGACTTTACTATGCATATTCGTGCTGGTGAGTTGGAAGTAATGCATCTGTTTGAGGAAGGCTTTTTAATTCATTGTAAAAAGCTTGAAAAATTGTCTATTGAGCGAATAAAAAAATGAAAAGGCCTTATAAAAAACTTATAACAATTAAGATGAAGCAATCGAAAGAAGCCCATACTTTTATTACGCTCCTGAAAAAAAATAATGTTCGAATTACACAACTTCGTTTTCCACAAAAGGAAATTACTTTCCAGCTTGCATACAATGACTTATCCTTAATTCGAAAGCTTAGAAAACAAGCGAAAGTTCGAATTGCAATTCGCTATAGTGAACCGGAAGTTATTTTGCAAAAGGATTTGAAGACAGGTATAGGGCTGATTTTGCTGCTTATAATCCCATTATTATTATCACGGTTTATTTGGCAAGTGGAAGTTGAAGCGCAAACCGTAGAACTCGAGGATGAGGTGATGGACTATTTGCAGCAGGAAGTAGGGATAGAATTTCCTGTGCGAAAGAGTGCATTTATTTCCGATAATGAAATTCGTCAAACAATGATGAGGCAGTTCAGGGAGTTTTCTTGGGTACATATTATGAAAAATGGCAGTAAAGTTACAATTAGCCCACAGTTAGCGCCGAAAATAGAACCGCCTCAAAAGCCAAGTACAAATCAATATTTAGTTGCTGCAAACAATGGAGTCGTTACACATTTTCAAATCGAAAAAGGAATTCGTAAAGTAGAGCCGAATACAACAGTTTATCGTGGGGATGTTCTCGTATCTGGCATTTTGGAGTACGGAGAAAAGTCAATAATGATAGGAGCGGAAGGTAAGGTATTTGTCGACTATTGGCTCGAAACCTCTTTTACCATTCCGAAAACAATTAAAATGGAAGTATTGGATGATTATGGTTGGAACTATAAAATTAACTGGAGTGAAATTGGAGCTTCAATTGAGCAAAAATCATTTAAACCGTTAAAGTCAATTGTGACTTACGAACCGTATAGAATGTTCCAGAAAAAAACGGAGAAGATAAGTGAGAAGGATATCGAATCAGTTATTTTACCATTACTACATGAAAAGATGATTTATTCATTGCCGCTTGAATCCGCGATTAAAGCAGAAAAACTTTTGCACGTGTACGCTGATGATGATACAGTTAAAGGGAAAGTCTTGTATTTAGTAAATGAAAATATCGCAAAACCACATCTAATTCACCAAGGAGAATGAGTATGTCAGAAAAATATGTTGAGCTACAAATCGACAATCCAAATGAAGCGGTCATGCTTTTGGGAATGTCTGATGCAAATATAACATTGATTGAAGAAACTTATAATGTCCAGATTATTACGCGTGGCGAAGTAATTCAGATTGCAGGCGATGATGCAGCAAAGAAAAAACAAGCACATTCAGTATTAGAAGCATTACTTAAAGTAATAAGGAAAAATATTAATATTGATCAGCGCGATGTGACGACAGCGATCGAGATGGAAAGTAAAGGCACAATTGAATATTATGCAGAACTATATGATGAAGAAATAGCGCGCAATACTAAAGGAAAGCCGATTCGTGCCAAAACAATTGGTCAGCGAGAATACATTCGGGCAATCCGTCATAAGGATTTAATTTTTGGTATTGGTCCAGCCGGTACAGGTAAAACTTATTTGGCGGTTGTTATGGCTACACAGGCCTTAAAGAATGGACATGTAAAACGTATAATTTTAACCCGTCCTGCAGTTGAAGCGGGTGAATCATTAGGGTTTTTGCCGGGTGATTTAAAGGAAAAGGTTGATCCTTATCTACGCCCTCTATATGACGCTCTGCACGACATTTACGGGCAGGAACAGACTCAACGTCTAATTGAACGTGGAACAATTGAAATTGCACCTTTAGCCTATATGCGCGGGCGTACATTAGACGATGCATTCGTTATTTTGGATGAAGCCCAAAATACAACACACCAGCAAATGAAAATGTTTTTAACACGTTTAGGTTTTGGATCTAAAATGGTAATTACTGGTGATAAAACGCAAATAGATTTACCAAAAAACACCGAATCAGGTCTCATCATTGCAGAACGCACATTAAAATACGTGAAAGACATTCACTTCCAAATATTAGAACAAGGGGATGTAGTGAGGCATCCTTTAGTAGCAAGAGTAATACAAGCTTACTCCGACCAGGAATTATAATTTTACGCAAAGAGCAGTTGCACCGTGCAATTGCTCTTTTTGGTCTTCTGATAATTTCAGATTAAAAGCTCAAAGTTACATAAATAAATGGTATCATTTGTAAATAGAAAAAATCTTTGGTTCATCACCATAAGTTGGGGATGACAAAATTGAAAGAATAAGATTTTTTAATGAAATCCGTTCTGTTGCGCTACGGGAAAAACGCGTTGAAGCAAGTGTTTTTGAAGCTCGCGTCCGTTGTACTACGTTCTGGGGCAGGCTTTCCGGGCGGAGTGGCTCCAAAGCTTTTGTAGATTAAATTGCGTAACGAGATAAATAGAGGAATGAATTTCCGTTATTTTTAAAATAACATAAAAAATAGTGAAAATAACGGAAGGGATTTCCGTTATTGACCTAAAAAACATGAAATTTCAGGATTTTATTTAAAATAACGG